>JAUIIS010000321.1 GCA_030431575.1 Acidimicrobiia bacterium
CGGATTGCGATTTCACCCTCGGACCCCAACGGCAATGACTCGGCAGTGTCGGGGTCCACTATGTCGATGTCGCCAAAGGGCAGCGGGCGACCCGCTGACCGCAGCGGCTGGCTGCCTTCCACGTCGCCGAACCACTCGCTTGGTCCCATCATGGTGATGGGGACAGCCTCGGTTTGGCCATAGCCCTGATACAAGCAGTCGCCCAAGATCTCGTGAGCCAACAATGCGGTGTCGTCGGCGATGGGTGCCGCGCCAACTTGGAGGACCTTGAGGTGTGACCAATCGTGGTCTTTTGCCGTGGGGTGCCGCACGATGGCGTTGAGCATGGCCGGGACAACAAAGCCGAAGGTGACCCGTTCGCGAGCCATGGTTTCAATGACTTCGGCGGGGTCGAACTTGGGCACCAACAAGTTGGTGCCACCCGACAACCAAACGGGAGTGAACAGGTAGCCAGAGCCATGCGAGATCGGGCCCGCGTGCTGGCACACATCGCCTGGAACAACTGGGGGCCACGCATAGAGCCAGTCGCGGCCAGCGTCCAACCAGCTCTTGTGGGTGTAACCCACGCCCTTGGGTAACCCCGTAGTCCCACCGGTGTGGCGAATGATGAACCAGTCATCGGGTGAAACATCAGGGTCAGGGTCGTCGCTGGAATGGCTCGCAAGCCACTCCTCGTAGGTGTGGTCTCGGACAATGACATGGTTCAGCGACGGCACATCGTCCACGATGCCCTCGAGCGCCGGGGCCATGCTGTTGCTCACCACAACCGCCTTGCAGTCGGTGTGGGCCAGCATGTGCACATGGGCGTCACGGGTGTTGCGCGGATACAGCGGGACGCGCACCAGGTTCGCTGCTGCGGTCCCGCAGAAGAAGTCGACGGACTCGAACGTGTTGTCTTCGAGCACTCCAACCCGATCGCCGGGTTCGAGCCCAAGGTCCAACAACGCGTTGGCCATGCGCAACCCCCGCGTCCACGCTTCATCAAACGTAAGACGATGCTCGCGCTCGATCACAGCAATGTGATCGCTGTGGTATTGCGCGGACCGTCGCATCAATGACCGAACGTCCATGGGCGGACGGTAGCACTCACGTGTTGTGCGGTCCCCCAGCAGACAGAGGACCCTAGGCCAGCGTGTTGACGTTGTTGAGCTCTTCGAAGGCCTGCTTGAGACGGGCCACGAAGTACTCTTCGCCCTGCCGCAGCCACACACGGGGGTCGTAGCTCTTCTTGTTGGGCTTGTCGGGACCCTCAGGGTTACCAATCTGGCCTTGGAGATAGTCGCGCTTTTCGGCTTCGTAGTTGCGCACACCGTCCCAGAAGGCCCACTGGAGGTCGGTGTCGATGTTCATCTTGACCACGCCGTAGCTGATGGCCTCGGCAATCTCTGCTGCCGAAGAACCTGAGCCGCCGTGGAAGACAAAGTCGACCGGGTTAGGACCGGTTCCGAACTTCTCTTGGATGTGGGCTTGGCTGTCACGAAGGATGGTTGGCGTGAGCTTGACGTTGCCGGGCTTGTACACGCCGTGCACGTTCCCAAAAGCGGCTGCGACGGTGAAGCGGGGGCTGACTTCGCTGAGCTGCTCGTACACGTAAGCCACTTCTTCGGGCTTGGTGTACAGGTCGCTTTCGTCGGCGTCGGAGTTGTCGACACCGTCTTCTTCGCCACCGGTGATACCCAACTCGACCTCGAGGGTCATGTCTATAGCGGCCATGCGCTGCAGGTACTTCTTGGAGATCTCGACGTTTTCTTCCAAGGACTCTTCGGACAGATCCAGCATGTGTGAGCTGAACAGAGGCTTGCCGGTGGCTTCATAGTGTGCCTCGCCAGCGTCGAGCAGGCCGTCGATCCATGGCAGCAGCTTTTTGGCGCAGTGGTCGGTGTGCAATATGACGCGTGCTCCGTAGTGCTCGGCCAGGCGATTGACATGGTCGGCGCCGGCCAACGAACCAAGCACCGAAGCTCGAAGTGACTCGACCGGCAGACCCTTGCCGGCCACGAAGGCACCGCCACTGTTGGAGAACTGAATGATGACCGGGGCATTGAGCGCGGCCGCTGTCTCCATTACCGAGTTCATGCTGTTACTGCCGATGCAGTTGGCGGCGGGAAGGGCGAATCCTTCGGCCTTAGCGAGTGCATTGATTTGTTGCACCCCATCGCCGGTGATTACCCCAGGAGCAAAGTCGTTTGTTGCCTCAGTCATAGTGAGAACTGTAGCTGGGCAGGCCCTGCTGCTGAAGAGTTCTGCCGCCGTTTAGGCCGACCGACTTCGCCCCGACGGGTGAGGTTACCCAGACCCGATTTCCCCAACTGGTAGACGTTGGTGGCCGCAGGCGGCTAGCCCCGCACCCGGATAGGGTCGGTGCCATCCCAGCTGGCTGCCTCGTCGATACCGACTTGGCGGCCAGCTCGGACCTTCTTTGGGAGGTCGCCAAGCTCGAGGACGCGGCCGTTGTCGCCGCGTAGATAAGCAAAGCGGATACCCCAAAGCGAACCTTCTTGCCCCACGGTCATACCAGCATCGAATGCCGCTTCAAGGGCTGCGTCGTAGTCCTCTGGATAGAAGCACACGTGCTGGACGCCTTCGCCGTAGGTGTCGAGGAGTTCGCGATACATCGACGGTGTCTCGTTGTGCTGCTGGATGAGCTCGATCTGCATGTCGCCGCTATAGGCAACGGCGATCCCTATCTCAACCGCGGCGTCTTGGCCGTTGTAGGTGAAGTGGTCGAGGGGGACCTTCGACAAGATGGTCCACGGTCCAATGCCGGTGGTGTCCACCCACCGTTGGGCGGCCTCCTCGAGGTCGTTGACCACGTATCCGATCTGCCCAACTGGCCCAAAGAGTCCGCTCATGCCTTGAACCTACCGCACCCGCTCGCCCGCAGGATTTGTACTTGACATACTTGTTAATTAACGCGATGGTTAACTTGACAGTGGCCACGCAGGAAGCGGAGCAACATGACCCTCGTCGAAGACGAAGCGCTGCTGAGCGAGACCTTTGCCGCGCTGGCCAACCCCACCCGCCGCCAGATATTGGCTCGGCTGGCAGAGGGTGAAGCGAGCGTCAACGAACTCGCCGAACCTTTCGATATGTCGCTCCCGGCGGTATCGCGCCACATCAAAGTTCTCGAAAGGGCAGGACTTGTCGTGCAGGGCCAAAGAGCGCAGTTTCGGCCCTGTCAACTCGATGCCAGCCCGCTGGAGGCCGTGTCTGAATGGGCCGAACACTACCGACCCATATGGGAGTCCCGTCTCGACCAGATGGACTCCTATCTCCAAGAACTCCAATCCAACCAAAGCGAAGGAAAGACCAAGTGACCGCCGGTACACCCGAAACCAAAGATGTCGTGATCGAGCGAACCCTCGATGCTCCAATAGCGCTCGTATGGCAGATGTGGACCGACCCGGAGCACTTCAAGGCTTGGTACGGGCCCATGGGTGCGGCCATCCCCGTGGCCAGCATCGACGCGACCGTGGGCGGGACCCGGTTGGTATGCATGGAGATGCAAACGCCCGACGGCACGATGCAGATGTGGTTTACCGGTGAACACCGCGAGGTAGTCGAGAACCAACGATTGGTTTACACCGAAAGCATGTGCGACCCGGAGGGCAACATCTTGTCCCCAGAAGAGATGGGCATGCCCGAAGGCCACCCTGGTATCACCGAGGTCGTGGTCGAGCTTCGCGAGGTCGACGGTAAGACCAAGCTGACCCTCACCCATGTTGGGGTGCCCGCCGACTCGCCTGGCGCCACCGGTTGGACAATGGCCCTCGACAAGCTTGAGACCCACTTGGCAACCTCGTAGCGGCGGCTGCGCCGAGGCATGGTCCTCGGCCTTAGTTGGCGAGCTCGGCGCCCAGCTTCTTGAGCAGCTTGATGAGCTGGGCCTGTTCGTTTGCAGACAGAGATGACACGATCGAGCGTTCGTTGGCCATGTGGTCAATGAGCGCTCGATCTACTTTGTCAGCACCTTTCTTGGTCAGCTTCACCAGCACCTGCCGACCATCGGTGGGACTCTTCTCACGCTTGACGAACCCACGGCTCTCGAGGCGATCGATCCGGTTTGTCATGGCTCCCGAGCTCACGGGCGTCGTCCTCACTAAACGCTGGGGCCGACCCGTAGATCTCGTCACCTTCACCGGCTGGCAGCTAAGCGCTGGCGGCCTCATGCTTGTCCCCATAGCCGCCCTGGCCGAAGGCATTCCCCCGACAATCACCACCACCAACAT
>JAUIIS010000021.1 GCA_030431575.1 Acidimicrobiia bacterium
AGAGGCTGAATCTGGAGGCCTACAGAGGTCTTCTGGTGGGTTGACTAGTCGCTTGGGGCAAGGGCTGGATCGCGCCAATCGCCCCGTTGCCGCGGACTCGGTGGCGGTCTTCCGCATTGGTTTCGGGCTTCTTGTTGCCTTTAGTTCGGTTCGCTTTCTAGCCAAGGGCTGGGTGGGGTCGCTTTATCTCGACCCGCCATCGCACCTGACCTACCGCGGGTTCGGCTGGGTGGAGCCACTGCCCGCTCCGTTCATGTATGGCCTCGTGGCGCTCTTGGGGGCATTGGGGTTGGCAATGGCCGCGGGCTACCGATACCGGTTGGCGACGCTCGCTTTTGTGGTGGGGTTTACCTACACCGAACTCATCGAAGCCAGTCTGTACCTCAACCACTATTGGTTCGTGACCTTGGCCGCGGTGCTGCTTCTCGTCCTGCCGGTGCATCATCATTGGTCGTTCGACGCTCGCGTTGGCCGCGTGCCTCGGTCTTCGGTCGTGGCTGCGTGGGTGGTTTGGGTGTTGCGGGCGCAGCTCGCGGTTGTGTACGTGTTTGCGGGCTTGGCGAAGCTGAACACCGACTGGTTGCTGCGCGCCGAGCCCATGTCGACCTGGCTCCGAGACCGCACCGATACCGTGTTGGTGGGGTCGCTGCTAGAGCTCCCGGCGACGGCCTATGTGGCCAGCTGGTCGGGGGCGGTGTTCGACTGCACCGTTGTGGCGTTCTTGTTGTGGTCCAAGACAAGGAAGTGGGCGTATGGCGCACTGGTGGTGTTCCATCTGACGACTGGGCTCCTGTTCCAGATCGGGGTCTTTCCGTGGGTGATGATCGTCTGCTCGGCGGTGTTCTTCGCCCCCACGTGGCCGAGCGACGCTGCTCATCGGTTGCTCGTGCGCAGCGGGGCTCGAGGTAGCCAGCGTGCGGCTTCGACTGGGGTCGGGCCGCCCAGGACTCCCCGGGCCACCGTGTTGTTTCTGTGTCTGCTTGCCATGTTGCAGCTGGTCTTGCCCTTGCGGCATTACTCCTACGACGGCAATGTGCGCTGGACTGAAGAGGGCTACTACCTGTCGTGGCGAGTCATGCTCACCGAGAAGGCAGGGTTTGTCACCTATCTAGTGACCGACCCTGCCGCCGCACACACGTGGGAAGCCAGCCCCGAATTGGTTTTGGAGGACTGGCAGCACAACCATGCAGCCACCCGCCCCGATCTGGTGCAGGCAACCGCACACCTCTTGGCCGAGTACTACGAGAGGCTTGGCGTGCCCAACGTGGAGGTGCGCGCCGAGGCATGGGTGACAATGAACGGCCGGCCAGCGCAGCTGTTGATTGACCCCAGTCTTGACCTTGCAGCCTTTGGGCGGGGGGAGATGCCTGACGGCTGGATCGTTCCGCTGGCTTCTGACTAAGAGCTGCGTTCGTTGGGCCAGTGCCGATACTGTCGCACACATGGCCAGAGAGATTGGTGCAGCGCTCTAGAAGAGATCTGGGCGACGGATCGGAAATGCAATCGCCACGTAGGTGGTTTGATAGAGACCTGGCGCGAAGTGGGTTTTGCTCGGCAACGCCGCACCGGCCACCCCAGAGGAGAAAAGCATGCAGCTAGGAATCATCGGCGCTGGACGTATGGGGGCCAATATGGCCCGTCGGCTTCGTGGCGGCGGCCACCAGGTGGTGCTGCAAGACGTCAACGCGGCGGCTTTGGCCGAAGTTGCAGCCGAGGGGTTTGCTACTGCTGACTCGCTTGCTGACTTGGTGCAATCTCTCGATGGGCCTCGCGCCGTGTGGATCATGATTCCCGCAGCGTTTGTGCAAGCAACCTTGGACGCGCTGGCACCGCTGCTGAGCGAAGATGACGTGGTCGTTGATGGTGGGAACTCGTGGTATCGCGATGACATCGATCGCTCGAACGCACTCAAGAAGCGCGGCGTGCACTACGTGGACTGTGGGACTTCAGGCGGTGTTCATGGTTTCGAACGTGGGTACTGCCTCATGATCGGGGGGCCGGAGGCGGCCGTGCAACGGCTCGATCCGATCTTTGCCACGTTGGCCCCTGGTGTTGATGCCGCCCCTCGGACCAGCGGAGCCTCCGGTTTGCCAACCACTGCCGAACACGGCTACTTGCATTGCGGTCCTAGTGGGGCCGGGCACTTCGTCAAGATGGTGCACAACGGGATCGAGTACGGACTGATGGCCGCGTATGCCGAAGGGCTCAATCTGTTGCACCATGCGGGGATTGGGCGAGAAGATCACGACCAAGACGCTGAGACGACGCCGCTCCGTGACCCGGTGGCGTACCAGTACGACATAGACGTTGCCCAAGTCAGCGAGCTGTGGCGGCGGGGGAGTGTGGTGGGGTCGTGGCTCCTAGATCTCACGGCCCACGCGCTTCACGAGGATCCTCAGCTCGATGCTTTTGCGGGAACCGTGTCGGACTCGGGCGAGGGGCGCTGGACGGTGCAAGCAGCTATCGACACCGCCACGCCAACCCCTGTGCTGTCCGCTGCGCTGTTCTCTCGCTTCAGTTCCAGGGGGGAAGACAACTTTGCCGGTCAGGTATTGTCCGCAATGCGCAAAGAGTTTGGCGGCCACCACGAGAAGCCAGTCGAAGAAGCGGGACAGTAGTGCGCTCGGATGCGATCATCTTGTTCGGGGCCACGGGCGACCTGGCATATAAGAAGCTCTTCCCAGCCCTTTATCGCCTTTGGGACAGCGGCGAAGTGGCAGTGCCGGTAGTTGGCGTCGCTCGGCGCGAACTCTCCAACGACGGACTTCGCTCACACGCTCGTCAGGCACTAGCCGATGCCGGTGAGCGGGTTGACGACGACTCGTTCGGCGACTTTGCAAAGCAATTGTTTTACGTTCGCGGTGACTACAACGACCCCGCCACGTTCCAACGTATTGAGGCGGCGTTGGGCGGTGCCGAGCGACCTCTGTCGTTCCTCTCGATTCCGCCAGCCATGTTCCCAACCGTCATTGAGGGCCTGTCGTCGTTTGGGTCCACCGAGCGAGGCCGCGTTGTGGTTGAAAAGCCTTTCGGTCGGGACTTGGCCTCAGCTACCGAGCTCAACAAGCTGCTGCTGAGTAGTTTCGCCGAAGAAGACATATTTCGCATCGACCATTTTCTGGGTAAGGAGCCGGTGCAGAACGTTTTGATCACCCGCTTCGCCAACGGCATCTTCGAACCCCTGTGGAACCGGCATCATGTTGCCAGCGTCCAGATCACCATGGCGGAATCCTTCGATGTGTCCTCTCGGGGAGCGTTCTACGACGGTGTTGGCGCGGTCCGTGACGTGGTTCAGAACCACCTGCTCCAGCTGCTGACGTTGTTGGCGATGGAGCCTCCCGTGAGCGAGAGCGCCGACTCGTTGCGCGACGAGGTCGTCAAGACCATGCGCTCCATCCGCACGATCGAACCAGAACACCTGGTTCGGGGGCAATATAAGGGCTTCCGGGATCACAAAGGAGTCGACCCAGAGTCTGACACCGAGACCTTTGCTGCGCTACGGGTGTTTGTCGATTCGTGGCGCTGGGCTGGTGTCCCCTTCTACATCAGGGCCGGTAAGGCAATGGCAACAACGCTCACCGAAGCCGTCGTGGAATTCAAAGCGCCGCCACGACCGCTGTTTGCTGATGCTGAGTGTTCGCCGCACGCCAACCACATCAGCTTTCGGGTGAAGCCCGACGATGTGACGTCGCTCTACCTGCAGGCGAAGCTCCCCGGAGACCGCATGGTGAGTCGGGGTACCGAGTTGGAGATGTCGGTTGCTGAGTCCTTTGGAGAGGGCCCGGGCGCATATCAGCGGCTCATCAAGGACGCGCTCGAGGGAGACCCCAGACTGTTCGCCCGTCAAGACAGCGTCGAAGAAGCTTGGCGCATTTTTGACCATGTCATCGCCAACGCCGACCGAGCGGTTGGCTACGAGGCGGGATCGTGGGGTCCAGCTCTAGCCGATTCCCTTCTCGAGGGCGACGATGCGTGGCATGGCAGCGGGTCCATTAAGTCGTGTTGACGGTCCGGCCCGCGGCGGATGCCAAATGACGACGGCGAATGCGACGATTGAAGTGCGCCACGGTCGTAAACCTGTTGCGGCGGCGAGGTTGGCGGCAGATCACTTGGCCCTGCTGGTTTCCGACGCCGTCGAAGCTCGGGGCGCTGCAACGGTTGCCCTGAGTGGGGGGACGTCGCCGAGTTCATTGTTCGACGCGCTTTCCACGATGGATCTGCCTTGGGATCGGGTTGAGATCTTTCAAGTAGACGAGCGGATTGTGCGCCGGTCGAGTCCGGAGCGGAATTGGTCGATGATCAGCGAGCGGTTGGTGCAGCCAACGGGGGCGAAGGGCCGACCCATGCCCGTGGTGAGACTGCCTTCACGCCTTGATGTTGTGCACCTGGGCCTTGGGCTCGATGGCCACACTGCTTCGTGGCCCACCGGTCACCCCGTCCTCGGCGCTCGTGGCGGCCTGGCATTGATTGGCGACTTCAACGGGACTCGTCGCATAACAGTCACTCCGCCGGTGGTCAACGCCGCTCGCAACGTGGTGTGGTTTGTGCCGGGTGATGCGAAGCGCAGCGTTATCGATCGGCTCGTCGGTGGCGATCGGTCTCTGCCCGCGAGCGTGGTGCGTGCGAGGCGCTCTGTGCTGTTTCGTTCTGGCGACGACTGATGGTTAGTGGTTGTCCTGCTGCTCGCGAGCAATGACGAGCCACAAGGGTCCCAAGATGGCAGCTATGGGGGTCCACGCCCATCTCGACTCTTGGCTCTTGGAGAGCGCGTAGGCCAGCGCAACGCCGCTGAGCGTCCAAATGGCTAGGAGGAGGAGTGTGAACATGTTGGCTCCGTTTGGTGGTGTGAGGTACTTGGTTGTGCTTTGTTGGTGGTTCTTTGCCTGGCGGGGTCGTGATTGGAGGTTTCTTTGATTGATTGGGGGTGATGCTTCGCTTGGCTCGGCTGCATGAGTAGGGTTTCTCACAACCGAGATGCACTAACAGTAGTGACATATTTCGTTAAACACACCTATTCTAATAGGTTAATTGAGTTGTGGGTAGAAAAAGATGCCTATAGAATTGCGGGTGTGAACATGTCCCGCTGCGTGCGCACAACTTCATGATCTGGGCCCTCCTTTGTGCCCACGCCGTAGCCTGCATCGCCATTGTGGCTCTCGGCGATCGCGCTGGGCGCGGGGTCTTTGGCGTTGCCGCAGTTCCGGCCGCCATCACGACAGTCTGGGCAGCCACCCTGCTCGGCGGCGATGAAGCCCCCACAGCGCAACGCCAATGGGTCGAAGGCCTAGACCTCAGTTTCACGTTTGCTGTTGGGCCCCTCGGCGCTCTCATGACCGTGATTGTCTCGGGCATTGGGTTCTGCGTGTTTGTCTACTCGGCCGGATATTTCAGCGCAGGCACCCCCGGCATCGCCCGGTTCGGCGCCACCCTGCTGGCGTTTAGTACCGCCATGGTCGGGCTGGTGTGGGCGGACTCCATCTGGACGCTGTTTATCTTCTGGGAACTCACCTCAATCACGTCCTTCCTCCTTGTTGGCCACAAGTCAACGAGTGCGGCAAACCGGGCCGCGGCTCGCCGAGCCCTGCTTATTACCGTCTCCGGCGGCCTAGCCCTCTTGGCGGGCTTCGTGCTCGTGGCCGACAGCGCTGGCACGGCCCGCCTATCCGAAATGGGTGCTGTCGATGGCACCACCGCAACGGTTGCCGCGGTGCTCGTTATGTGCGCTGCTGCGACCAAATCCGCACAGGTGCCGTTTCACGTCTGGCTTCCTGGGGCCATGGCGGCCCCAACGCCTGTTAGCGCATACCTCCACTCGGCCACCATGGTCAAGGCGGGCGTGCTCCTTGTGGCCTTGGCCTCGCCGGTCTTTGCCGATGTCTCGGCCTGGACTCCGCTGGGCGTTGCCTTTGGCGGCGTGTCGGTCATGTGGGGCGCCATTGGAGCGCTGCGCCAACACGACGCAAAACTGATACTGGCCTGGGGCACTATTTCTCAACTCGGTCTCATCATCACGCTGCTATCGGTAGGGAGCGGTAAGGCCACATTCGCCGCCATCTCCATCGTCACCGCTCATGCCATCTTCAAAGCTGCACTGTTCATGGTTGTGGGCGAAATCGACATCCGCACCGGCACCCGTGACATCAGAGAATTGTCCGGGCTCCATCGCACAATGCCGCTCACGTTTGCTGTCGCTGCAGTCTCAGCAGCCTCCATGGCTGGCGTGCCGCCGCTCCTAGGTTTCCCAGCCAAAGAAGCCGCCGTCGAAGCGGTTCTTGGTCTGTCTGGAGCCGAACAATGGTCTGTCGGCGTCATTGTGATTGCGGGGTCTGTGCTCACTGTTGCCTACACGACCAGATTCCTCCTAGGCGTCTTCGCCACGAACGGAGAAGCCACCGAAGTCGCTGCACAGCGCACCGCCATGACAGCGCCCCTAGCTGTTCTTGGTGCGCTCAGTCTCGTTGGTTTCATTTTCTTGGACCAAGTGACCAAGATCGTGAAGCCGGCAGCCACACAGGTCAACAAAAAGTCCGATGTCTACAAGCTGATTCAGTGGCCCGGACTCACCGACGCATTCATGATCTCTGCTGGGATCGTTGCCGTTGGACTGGTTGTTGGTGTTGTCGTGGCCCGACGCAGCGGGTCGACGCCACGCCCCCTTGGAGCGCGGGCTGTCGACTCACTCATAGACGCAGTACTCATTGGGGCCACCCGCCTCACCGGCCGGGTACAACACGGCTCGCTTCCGGTCTACGTCGCCACGATGGCTGCAACCGCAGCACTTGCGGCCACACCGTTCCTGTGGGCCATCGACACTGATGCGTTGTACAAATGGGACAGCCCAGCGCAGGCTGTTCTTGCCGGCCTTGCGGTTGCCACAGCAATCACGGCGGCCCGTGTTGGTTCGAGACTGGGGGCGGCTGTAGGTCTTGGTGGGGTAGGCCTAGCGGTCTCTGGCCTCTTTGTCGCCCACGGCGCCCCAGACCTAGCGCTCACGCAGCTTCTGGTCGAGACCGTTGTGGTCGTTGGCTTTGTCATTGGCCTCGGCCACCTTGCCCGGCAGTTCCCGCCCGTTGGCGACTTGTGGCGCACCGTGCGCATCGTGGTGTCAGCCATGGCAGGGATAGCCGTCGCGGTGGCTCTAGCTGCATCAGCCTCCAACCCCACAGGCCAGCCCCCGCTTGAGGCAATCGCTCAAGAAGGCGTCGAAGATGGCGGTGGTAATAACCTGGTCAACGTCATTCTGACCGACATCAGAGCACTCGACACCCTCGGCGAGGTCGTCGTGCTGCTTGTTGTGGCCGTAGGCATCCTCGCCCTTGTCCGTCCTCAAAAGGCCGACTCCGCCGCGCCCGCCCTCGACGCGGAGGTGACGTTGTGATCGGCGACCGGCCAGCCGTCCTGCAAATCGCCATCCAGGCAGCCAGCCCGCTTGCCTTGGTTGTAGCCACCTACCTTTTCTTTGCCGGCCACAACCAACCTGGCGGAGGCTTTGCGGCTGGTCTGGTTCTGGGCGCAGTTGTGGCACTTCGCACTGTGGCTGGGCTGGCACAACCGCTGCGTCCCGTACCGCTTCTTGGGGCTGGCGCCATCATCACGGGGTTGGTCGCGATTATCCCCATGTTCTTTGGAGACGTGTTGCTAGACCAAGCCATTGGCGACGTCGAGGTTGTGGTTTTGGGCAAGGTAAAGGTTGGCACTGCGCTGGCCTTCGACGCAGGCGTCACCCTCATTGTTGTTGGCTTGGTGGTTGCTGTCCTTGAAGGACTCGGCGCCGGCCAGCTAGGCGGCTCCGGGACCGACCCCGAGACCCGGCTTGTTGAAGAGAGGCAAACATGAGCGTCGCACTCCTCTTCGCTGTCTCTGGGCTGACCTCGGTTGGCATCTACCTCATTACCGCTCGGTCGCTCAGCAGGATCGTCCTCGGGTTTTCACTTCTCGGGCACGCGGCAGTCCTGGCGCTGCTAGCTGCTGGCGGCCCCGCAGGCGACGCTCCACTGGCCGACCACGCCAGCATCGAATCCAGCGCCAACCCGCTACCTCAGGCGCTGTCGCTAACCGCCATCGTGATCTCCTTCGGGCTCACGCTGTTCCTCTTGGCCCTCGCGCGCCGGCAACACGTGCTCACCGGCGACGACCTCGTCGAGGACGACATCGAAGACCAACGCATTGCCCATCTCGAAGAGGTCGAACTAGGTAGCGAGCACGACCTCTCCGACAAAGAGCTCGACGGTGAGGATGCCGACTCATGAGCACGCTCATTGCGCTCATCATCGTTGGCCCGCTGCTGGCAAGCGCCATCGGCCTCGTGTGTGGCTCTCGGCAACGCCTTCGAGACGTTGTCACTGTTGGCGCCCTTGCCGGCGCCACCGCTATGGCCGCCTGGTTGTTGGCCGAGGTTGAACGCAACGGCACGGTGGTGCTTCGGGTTGGGGGCTGGGACCCCGAGCTCGGCGTTGTGTTGGTAGCCGACCTTTTTGCAGCCCTCATCTTGGTAGTCGCCCTGGCAACCATTCTGGTTGTCGAGGTCTATGCCATCGGTCAGCGTTTCACCGCGTGGGGGGCAAACCCTCAGCTGGCAGGTCCCTTGCTTTTGGTACTCACGACCGGTGTCTCCTTGGCCATCCTCACCGGCGACCTATTCACGCTGTTTGTCGGCTTTGAACTCATTTTGGTGTCCAGCTATGTGCTGCTCACCCACCAAGGCCGCAGAGGCCAGATACGTGCCGGCATGACGTATGTCGTGATGAACCTGTTTGCCTCCACGCTCTTCTTGTTTGGCGTGGCCTACATCTACGCAGCCACCGGCACCGTCAACATGGCGTACCTCGCCGAGCGAGTACCCGAGCTCGACCAAGGAGCAAGGCTTGGCATTGGGCTGTGGTTCCTTGTTGTTTTCGGAACCAAGGCTGCCATCTTCCCCTTGTTCTCCTGGCTGCCTGACAGCTACCCCACCGCACCAACCACCATCACTGCCGTCTTTGCTGGGCTATTAACCAAGATTGGCGTGTACGTCATCATCCGGTTCCACACCCTTACGGGTATGGAAGACCTCGGTCCCGTGATTCTCGTGGTCGCTGGAGTGACCATGCTGGTGGGCGTGGCTGGAGCACTGGCCCAAGGCGACGTGAAACGAATTTTGTCGTTCCACATCGTCAGCCAGATTGGCTACATGCTCATGGGGCTCGGATTGTTCAGCGTGGCTGGTGTTGCTGGGGCAGTGCTCTTCCTTGTCCACCAGATCCCCATCAAGACGGTGCTGTTCCTCGTCGGCGGTTTGATCGAAGAAGAGACCGGAACCTCTTCGCTCGACAAGGCTGGGGGCCTGGTAGCAACAGCCCCGTTCGTGGCGCTGTTGTTTGCGCTGCCAGCGCTGAGCCTCGCAGGGCTTCCCCCATTCTCCGGGTTTGTTGCCAAGCTTGCCCTCGTCGACGCGGGCATCAGCGAAGTAGCTACACCAATAGTGGTGGTCTCGCTCGTGGCCAGCATCTTCACCCTGTTGTCAATGGCCAAGATATGGCTGGGAGTGTTCTGGGGTTCGCCACGAGAAGACACCAAGCCAGCCCCGACCGCAGCTCATGTTGGTGGCCATCGACTCATGATGAGCTCCACAGCGCTTGCTGTGGCTGGAACGCTGGTTATCGCTGTGCTGGCCGGTCCCCTGTGGCGCATGAGCGAACGGGCCGCCACTGACTTGCTCTCACCCGAGGTCTACGTCGAGCAGGTGTTGCAATGAGTCCTCGTCAGTCAGCGCTAATCCATCTGTCGCTTCGCCGACTGGTGACCGTAGCTGCGCTTATGTTTGCGTGGTGCGCTCTATGGGGCGGTCCAAGTGCAGCGAATCTGTTGTCTGGTTTCGTTGTGGGTGTCGTCGTTAGCGTCGCCGGTGTCGGCACCGCTGGTCGTGGGCGCATCCGAATTCTGCCCCTCGTGCGCTTTGCAGGATTGGTGGCCAAAGACCTCATCTTCAGCACTGTTGCCGTCGCAGCCGAGGTGCTGACACCGGTTGACTACACCGATGAAGCCATCATCGAAGTCAAGCTCCCGGCCCAGAGCCGTAACCATTTACTGCTGTTGACCGTGGCCGTCACGGTCACACCGGGCACTGCGGTGGTGGACGCAGACCCCGAGACTGCCACGCTCTATCTCCACCTACTGCACGCAGACCGGGCCGAAGCCACAACGCTGCATGTGCAAGAACTCGCCAACCTAGCGTGTCAGTCGTTGCCGGTGGCAGCAACAACAGTGGGGGCACAGCCGTGATAGCAGCCATTGGACTGATCGGGTTTTGTCTCGCGGCAGTGGCCGGGGCTATCCGCTTGCTCATTGGGCCAACGTTGGCCGACAGAGTCGTGGCGCTCGACGTGGTGCTCATCTCGTTGATGGGCGCAATCGCTGTCGACGCAGCGCGAACCGGCCAGCTCACGTACCTGAATCTTCTGGTCGTCATCGCCATCGTCGGGTTCACCGCCACCGTGGCGGCCAGCCGCTTCATCGAGCATGAGGGGCGCCAATCATGAATCCGCTTTCGTCGGTTCTTGTTGTCATCGGGGCGTCTGTGGCGTTGCTTGCTGGCATTGGCCTGCTGCGATTCTCCAGCCCTTACGCAAGATTCCACGCGGCTGGCAAAGCTAGTCCTGTGGCGTTCCTGCTTGTTGCGGGCGCGGCGGCCATGGAAACAGGCTGGCCCGGCGCCGCTCGGCTCACGGTTGCAGGCGCAGCGCTCGTCTTGACGTTGCCGGTGAGTGTCCATTTGCTCTTCCGGGCCGTGTACCGGACTACCGACACCAACACGCTTAGCGTCAACCAACTTGGCTCTGCTTCCGCGCAAGAGCCACCATCTCCAGACCCCACCGGGCAGTCCACGCCCGCTGAGCAACACCCCAAGGGAAGCGAATGAGTAACAGCTTCGAACCCCATGCCGACGAACTCGTCGAGGCAAACCGGCAATACGCCGCAGATTTCCACGACGCAGATCTTGCAGTACGGCCGCACAAGCACCTGGCCATCGTGTCCTGCATGGATTCGCGCATCGACGCGTTTGCGGTGCTCGGTCTCGCCAACGGCGACGCGCATATCGTCCGAAACGCAGGCGGAGTCATTACCGACGACGTCATTCGTTCGCTTTGCCTCTCTCAGCGGTTCTTAGGCACACGCGAAGTGGTGCTTGTTCACCACACTGATTGCGGGCTGCAAACCGTCAACGAAGAACAATTCAGGGAAGAACTCAACGCCGAACTTGGCGTCAAGCCTTGGTGGTCGCTCGAGGCATTTACCGACCCCTACGACGATGTGCGTCAGAGCATCAAGCGGCTACACATGACACCCTTCCTCCTGCACAAGGATCACATTCGGGGCTTTGTGTACGACGTCAGCGATGGCTTATTGAAAGAAGTCCACACCGAAAGCGAATGACGGGTGCTCAGGGCTCGTAGGGCGTTGCGATGGCCTTGAGGTCCTGCATGAGATCGGGCGGGATGCTGCCACCGGGCGAAACAGGGGTAGTTGGGTTGATTGTGTCGGTCAATCCACCGAACCGCTCCTGAACAGCAGTCACGAGTTGGTCGTGACGACCAACCGCGGCGAACAAATGGACCACCTCGTCGCTGACCTCGGCCGGCATTTGGTCCCATCCATCGGTGCGAGACAGATGGAGCAGCTTGTGGCCTAAATCCTCAAGCCCGTGTTCTGCGAACACGGGCCAGTAGGGCTTAGTTGAGCCGTAGAAGCCGATGCGCGAGCGGATCCATTCGACCGCGCGTGCTACCTGCTCGTCGGTCTCGCCTGTGGCCACGAAGCCGCCTCCGGAGATCTCGAAGTCCTGCCGCCGACGTCCTGTTCTGGCCATGCCTTCCTCGACTCGGGGCAGGATCTGGTTCGTGATGTAGTCGCGGGTGCAAAAGCCATGCAGGGCCACGCCATCGCATGCCTCGCCGGCGAGGCGCAGCATGGCCGGCCCAACTGCTGAGATTTTGATGCGAGGCGGCGGCCCCGAAAGCGGATCGGGGGTGAAGTTCGGCGTCATCAACGACAGCTGATAGTGCTCGCCCTCAAAGGTCAACCGTTCACCGGTGGCCCAGGTAGTCCAGATAGCGCGGACCGCTCCAATGTATTCACGCATTCGTGGTGCTGGCGCCGACCAAGACGTTGAAAATCGCCGCTCGATGTGAGGTTTGATCTGTGACCCGAGTCCCAGAACAAATCGGCCTTGTGACGCCGCTTGCAAGTCCCATGCCACATTGGCAGTCACCATTGGGCTGCGGGGGAACGCAATGGCTACGCCCGTGGCCAACTCGACCTTAGAGCTGTTGATGGCCGCCACCGCCAAGGGTAAGAACGGGTTGTTGTTGTTCTCGGGCACCGACACGGTGTCGTAGCCGGCTGCTTCGATGTCCGCGATGGCTTGGGGCACCGCACCAAGGTTGGCCGCACTAAGTCCACTAGCGATTCTCATGGCGCCGACCTTAGTGGCAAGCCACTACGGTCGTATCAGGAAGCGTTTGCGCTGTTCGAACGAACCTTCTCCGCCACCGGCTGCGTACGCACAACCTTCGTTCCCGATACCGAGTCCACGGTTCCTCGGGCCTTGCCGGCTGTCACAGCATCTCCGCCCCAACACCACCTGCGATCCCAGACACGGCACTAGTTACCCGCCAGCGCTGTCACCAGTGACCAAAGATCCGCCGCGACGTGATCTGGGTTCGGGTGCACGGGTAGGTCGTTGTGTTGGGTAACCCCAGAGAGCACAAGCGCGAATGCGTGCCCAAGGGTCAAGGCGAAGAGTCCATCGGTATCGGGCCGGTCACCAACACAGATACCGGTAGCGCCGTAGCGGGAGCGAATGAGCTCGGCCATGGGAGCGTGTGGCTTGCCCGCTACCTGGGCTCGCTGACCGGTCGCAGTTTCGATTGCGGCCACCAGCGCACCATTCCCGGGGTAGATGCCCTCGGCACCTGGGTAGGTGGCATCAGTGTTGGTGGCGATCAGGCGGGCCCCATGTTCGATGACCGCCTTGGTGGCGACGGTCATCATCTCATAGTTGAAGTCTTGCGCCATGCCAACGACCACTGCGTCGACTTCTGGGCCTTCCATGAGTTGGGCCCCGGCGTTGTCAAGCGCCTGACGGAGACCCTTCTGCCCGATGGGGTAGACGGTTTCGCCCGGTTTGATCAGCGTGGCTGCCGCCTGTGCCGAGGTGACGACCTGGCCCAAGCTGTCTACGCCATGAGCCGCCAACTGGGCACTGACATCGTCAGGGGTTCTTGCCGAGCTGTTGGTTGCAAAGATGACGGTGTTTGCGGGGTCCCTTTGCAACACCGCAATGGCCTCGGCCGACCCAAGAATTGGTTGGTGGCCCCGCCACATCACGCCGTCGAGATCGATTACCCAGTTCATTGGTTCAAGCTAGTGTCTCCGTAGCGGCCCGATCATGTGGGTGTATCGCTCATCCGCTGACGTGCCAACGCGAGTGCCTCGGTCGCGTCGGGGTCGTGAGGGTCGTGAAGCGCAACTACAACCTGCGCCACCCCCGCCGAGCGAAGCTCGCTGAGACGCTGAGCAACTTGGCCGGGGTCGCCCACGAGAGCGCGGGCAAAAACTCGCTCCAGATCTTCGCCGTGCCGTTCGTGCATCGCCCTGGCCACCGTCGACGCTGCCGCCTCAGTGGTCGAGCCCACAAAGCCGTCGATCTCAAGGGAAAGGAGCGGCTGAGTCTCGGTGCTCTGCTGGTGCAGCTCGGACACGGCGCTTGCGAACACCACAAACTCTTGTGGGGTGCAGAACGACGTCTCATAGAACGTTGCGGCAAGCATGGATGCGCGCAGCGCCCGTTGGCTCCTGGCCGCAACCGTGATGGGAACCGGGGGACACGTGAACCCGAGCTGTGTTGGTTCACCGGCCCCAAAGGTCACGGGCCGATTCTGCCAATAGGCGGGAAGCGTCGCTAGGGCGTCCGAAAGCAGGTCGAGGCGCTCCTCATATGGCCCATAGTCCACGCCAACCTGCCCCCACCACTCACGACCCGCCCGCCGCCCAGCGCCTGCGCCGGTTCTGAAGTCGAGTCGACCATTGGAGACGTTGGCAACCGTGGCGGCTTGCTTCCCCAACAGCGCCAAGCTTCGATACTGCGGCACGATGTTGGTAATCACGGGACCGATCCGGATGGTAGACGTGGCCTGCGCCAACGCCGCCAATGCGGTCCAGCAGTCGAGATTGAGCCCGTGGGGAGACTCGCCGTAGTAGAAGGCATCGAACCCCAGCTGCTCGGCCCGAAGGCACGTTTCCAGCGTGGTGCGATAGTCGTTCGACCACGCCTCAAGCGCTATCCGCAAGGCGGTGTGGCCTTCGCTACCGTGACCGGGATGCCGTTGTCCATCTCAAGTGTTCGTGCGTCGCGTTCATTCATAGCCAGGCTGCACCGATCTCGGCCTCGCATCAAGACTTGGCATTGCGCGACGTCTACCGCGGGTCCAAGCCAAGGCAGACAGCGAGGTCAGCAATGAGGTCCTCGCTGTCTGCCGAGTATGGCCTGCTCTCGGGGTCCCGGCAAAGATCGACGATGCCGTGAACCCAGGTGTGTACCTGAGTGGCAACATAAGTTGGGTCTCGGTCGTCGCCATTGTCGTTGAGTAGTTCGGCGACAATATCGACAAGAATGGAGAAGACGTCCAGGCAAGCTCCAAGCACGTCGTCGCCCATGCTGTCGTAGGCGCTGAACATGGCTCGGTACATGCCCGGCTCGGCAGCAGAGAACGCGGCGTACGCAGCACCCATGCGCCCGAAGTTGGTGAAGTTGTCGAGCGTGGGATCTTGGGAGGCGCAAAGCGCCGCTTCGAACGTGCGCCAACACTTGATCAGCGTTTCGGTCATGAGCGCGTGGTGATCGTCGAAGTGTCGATAGACCGCCGTTGGGGAGACTCCAACATGAGCAGCCACAGCCCGCAAGCTGACTTGGTCTACCGACCCAGCGGTTCCAATGAGTTCGACGGCTGCTGCAAGTAAATCCTCGCGTAGCGTCTCGCCTTCGCCACGCCGGCTGCGGGGTCTCTGCGTTGTTGGCATCTGGGTTCAGGATAGGTGCAAGCACTGGCCCACCAAAACTGGATGCTGCGTTGCGGCCGTTGGTTCAGTGCGCTAGGGAGATTCCTACAACTATTCCTTACACGTGTTGGGCCGCTCAGGACAGGTCGGCTGCGCCGAACGCCACCCCAAAGCGGACACACCAGATCACAACGGTGTCGTATATGTCGAGGTCGACGTCGCTTGGAATCTCGTAGTTCTGTGGCCCAATGTTGCCCTTTAAGTCGCCGAGATCAACGAAGTCGGCCGCAAGTTCTGAGGTGTCGGCATCAGCGGATGAGGTGGTGAGATAGACGTTGAGATCAGGACCGTTGTCCGTCTCGAAATCTTCGAAGCGCAAGAACCGCTGAGGCGAACCGTCGCTAAGAACGAAAGCGCGGCCGACGGCGGGGTGGCTGCGATCGACAAAGTTCCCGGTCACCAACTCGACAACTTCGGGTTCTGCAATCTCGTCGGTTTCGACCGGCATGGGCTCGTCGGCAGGGTCCACAGCAAGAACGTCTTCGTCTTCCATGACCTCGTTCATCTCGGCAACCGTTTCAGCGTCGACGTCGTCGCTTGCAATGCCGGACGGGGCAGCACCCGAGGTGAACACTGGAGCGGCCTCGTTGACCTCATCGTCGGTGAACAGTGTTTGGATGCCGAAGTAGCCGAAGGCAAGCCAAGCGGCGATGGCGAGTCCTGCGATTGCCGCAGGCAGGAGGAGTTTCCAATGCGATTTGAGCTTTGTGAGCATGCTTAGGTAACGCCAGTCGGGCTCAGATCGTTCCCGTTTAGGGGCTAAGGGGGAGCTTTAGGTCGCCTAGCGGACGTCAAGGGGCCTAGCGGATAGGTGAGCGCAGCGGGCCGAGACGCCAGGACCCTGGGCCCGAGCGGCCCGGCCCGTAGGGCCAAGAGCGCGAATGGGCGTAAGGACCGCAGCGGTGACCGTGGCCTCTACGCGCAGGTCCTATAGACGAGAAGTGCCGGTCGGGCTCTGGCTCGGCCAGCACGCAGACCGTTGGGTCGCGGCCGAGCACAAGGAGCTGAGCCAGCTGAGCTGAGATGAGCCATACTTCTGCAATGGACGCACTTCAAGCTCTGCGCAACAAGCGTGACACTCGCAACTACCTGCCCGACCCCATTGACGACGCTGTGCTGTCGCGGGTTCTCGATGCGGCACGCATGGCTGGTTCTGCCAAGAACAAGCAACCGGTTCGCTTGGTCGTGGTCACCGACCACGACACCAAGGTTGCTCTGAAAGCCTCTGGAGACTTTGCTTCATGGATAGATCAGCCGCCTGTGCTTGCGGTGGCGGCTGTGAACGCCGATGCGGGTCCTCGTCGCCTCTTCGACGTGGGACGTCATTGTCAGAACCTCATGGTGGCGGCTCACGCCGCGGGTCTGGCCAGTTGTCCGGTCACCATCCACCACCCCGAGGTCGCGGCCCAGGCCTTGGGTATCCCCGACGGTGTCGAGCCCGCAATGATCATCTCGCTGGGCTGGCCCGCCGAGACCAACCAGCCATCGCCCATCAGCGGTCCGCGCGTCGGCCTTGAGGACTACGCGTTTCGCGAGGTCTGGGACCAGGACCAGTAGTAGCTCTTCAGCGCCCTGCTAGCGCTGCGCTGCGACTGCCTCAAGCTTCAGGCAGAGCGCGGTGACGGCTTGGCAGTGCGCGGTGCTGAGGAGCCGTTCGGTCCTGGACTCGACATCACCAATGAGTGTTTCGGCCCAGGTGAGGGCGTGGGTGCTGCAATCAAGGCGCTCCACGCCGTGACTGTCGGTGACAAAGAGATGCTCAGTGCCGGTCCGGCCCCCAATGTCGATGGTTGGTCGAGCCTCGATTGTCCCAGTTTCGCCGGTGACAATGAGCCGGACATCGCCCCAGGTTGGCAGCCCGTCTGGCGTCAGCCAGTCCACGCGGAAATACCCCGACCCGCTGCCGCCTTCCACGAGCGCTTCACCCACGGTTTCGACCCCCGCCTGGTCCGTGGTGGTACGAGCGGCAACAACAGTCAAGGAATCCGAGCCCAACAGGGCCATGGCGTGATGTACCTGGTGGCTCGCCAAGTCGACAAGGATCGACCCTGCCTGTTGCGGGTCCCAGAACCAGGCGGGTCGGTTGCTGCCAAGTCGGTGCGGTCCCAAACCAACGACATGACGCACAGCACCAATGCGCCCCTGTGCGATCAGCTCATAAGCGTGGGTCACGGCTCTGGAGGCAAAGTGCTCGGTGAAAGCCACCCACCAGCGTCGCCCCGTGGTGGCCACGGCGTCAGCTATCTCGTCGACCTGATCGACGGTTGTTGCTGCTGGTTTGGCGCACAAGACATCCGCGCCAGCACGCATTGCCCTCAGCGATGCGCTGGCTCGGTTGCTTGGGATGCCCGCCACTACGGCAAGCTCGGCGCCTGAGCTCAATAGCTCGAGTTCGCTTCGTTGGGCAATGCCGGGGAAGGCGCGACTAAAGGAACGTGCCGCCTTGAGATCGGTGCTGCAGTAGCCCACACACGTTGCCCCGGCGTCGATGAGCCCAGCTGTTAGGAGCAGGGCATGCGGGTGGTCGACTCCAACAACCGCGAACCGGAGCTGGAGTTCGGGGACCGCTCGGACTCGCTCTGCCATGGAGTCGACGTTAGTGCCTGGTACAGGACCACCGACGCTGGGTTTGCGTGTAAAGCGCTCCTACGCCGCCTGTTGGTCTTCGTGGCTGTTGCTGATGTGTGGGTCTGTGACGCTTTGATCGTGGTTGGAGCGCTGCTCGGGTGGAAGGGGCGGGATCGACGCCCATGGATCGGACCAGCCGTGAACGATGATGTGGTTGCCAAACCTGTCGAGCCACCGCTCAATACGTGGATGCATAAGGGCATCTTTGAACACCCAAGTTGCGGCCACGTGTCGCAAAGCTCAACGGCGGATGACATTTCGGGCAACATGCGGAGGCATCGACGTCAGCGCAGCACACCTATGCTGGCGGCTTATGTCGGTGTCTCTCCGCAATGCATGGTTCTTCGTCGTGGCGGCGGCCATGGTTGGTTTATTGGCCGCCTGCGCTGACCCCGTGCAAACAGCAACCGTCGGTGGGGCCCCTGACGAAGCGCCGTTACCAACCGCTGTTCCTACCCAAACCCCAACGGATTTGCCCACACCAAAGCCAACAGGGCAAGACTCGCTCGATCCGCCGTCAACACCTCCGCCCACCCGGTCCCCCGAACCAACGCCAACGCCATTGGCGCCCTTGCAAGGACTCGCTGGCGAGCTAGTCACCTCAGGCTTTCAGCAACCCGTGCTGGTCACATCTGCGCCCGGCACAGATGCCCTATTTGTTGTCGAGCGCGCCGGCACCGTTCAAGTTGTCGTGGGAGGCGAGCGCCAGGAGACGCCGTTCCTTGACCTCCGCGGCGGCGACCTGCTTTCGAACAGCATCGAGCAAGGACTCCTGGGGTTGGCGTTTCACCCCGACTACGCCACGAACGGGCGAGGGTTTCTGTATTGGACGCGAGGATCTGGCGACTCGGTGCTTGCAGAGTTCTCGGGCAACGGCACTGATCCGCTTGATCCAAGCCAGCTGAAGCCGTTGCTCGAGATCCCCCAACCTGCCGAACGACACAATGCCGGCAACATTGCCATTGGGCCCGACGGGTTGTTGTATCTTTCGCTCGGCGACGGCGGTAGCGGGGGCTCGACAGCTCAGGACACGTCCAACCTGTTGGGGACGGTCCTCCGCCTCGATATCGATTCCGGCGACCCGTACGCCATCCCTGAAGGAAACCCATTCGGTGACGAGATATGGGTCTATGGGTTGCGCAATCCGTGGCGTTTCTCGATCGACCCGGTGGATCGGTTCGTGTTCATCGGCGATGTCGGCCAGGACACCTACGAAGAGATCAATATTGTTGGCCTTGATGGCGCCGGAACCAACTTCGGTTGGTTCGAAGCCGAAGGAGATCAGTGCTTCCGCTCGGGCTGTGACCTCGGTGCGTACACCGCTCCGGTGCTGCAGTACAGCCACGACGACGGCTGTTCGGTAACCGGCGGCTACGTCTATCGAGGATCGGCGATCCCGGAGTTCATTGGCCACTACTTCTTTGCCGATTGGTGCACGGGAATCGTTCGGAGCTTTCGGTACGCCGACGGCAACGCCGTCGACCTATTCGACTGGACCAACGACATTCGCGTTGGCGAGGTCACGAGCTTTGGCATCGGCGCCGACGCCGAGCTCTACACGGTGAACTGGGCCGGCGAGCTGCACAAGATCGTGCCCATCCGAGACACCGACTAGCAGGGTGCTGGATAACTCACGCCGCAATCGGGGACCCGGCATCACCACGCCCTGCGTTGCCCAAACCGCTATGGCGCCGCCAGGAGTATCGGTTTGGGCGCCTTGGGACTGCCGTCGGGCCCTGCCGCCTCTGGCACCTCAGGTCTTGAGCACCCTGCTAGCCGAGCAACGCTTGCACCAACGCGACGGTTTCGGCCGGTGCCTTGCTTGGTGAACCTGCATTAGTAGGTGGCATTGGGTCGTATTCGAGTGCTAGCTGTACGGTCTCGGCGGCTTCTCGGCCCTGGAGCTCCACGAGCAGTGTCAACCCCATGTCGATGCCCGCGCTCACACCTGCGGCAGTCACGATTCGTTGCTCGGGGTGCATAACCACCCGTTCGTGTGTGGGTGTGGCGCCAAACTGCTCGAGCTGGGGCGACGCCGCCCAATGGCAGCTTGCGGTCAAGCCGCTCAACAGGCCCGCATCGCCCAGAAGCAGCGAGCCAGTACACACCGAGGTTGTCCATGTCGTCGTGGGGTGGACAGCGATGAGCCACTCACGGATCCGTCCATCAAAGTGGACCGAGGTATTCATGCCGCCGGGCACAACAACGATGTCAGGTGCGGTCACCTCACCGAAGCTGGCTGACGCCACGAGCGCGCCGGTACGGGTGTGATCTGATACTGGGCCGGGTTCTTCGCCAACCCATACCGACTCAAGACCTATGGCTGCGCTGAGCATCTGGAACGGCCCCACTATGTCCAGCATCGTGAATTCGTCGTACAACACGTAAGCAACCTGCATGCGTGCGACGCTACTTCAACAATGCTCAGGGCGACTCAACTGGTGTGGGCAGCATGCCCCGAGCTCAGACGATCTTGTTTGCACCTTCGCCCCAGTAGCGGTCGCGCAACTGACGCTTGTAGAGCTTGCCTGTGGGAAGCCGGGGCAGCTCGTCTTCGTAGTCGATTGACCGCGGCACCTTCTGGCGCGACAAGTGCTTGTTGCAAAAGGCGAGAAGTTCTTCGGTGACATCGTCTGTTGCCTCGACGCCGGGGACCAGTTGAACAATGGCCTTCACCTCTTCGCCAAGGTCGGCGTTGGGGACACCAATAACAGCTGCGTCGGTGACCTTTGGATGGGTGATGAGCAGATTCTCGGTTTCTTGGGGATAGATGTTGACCCCGCCAGAGATGATCATGAACGTCTTGCGATCGGTGAGATACAAGAAGTTGTCGTCGTCCACGTAGCCGACGTCGCCAACCGTGGTCATGGTCCCGTCGGGCGAAGTGGCTTCGGCCGTCTTGTCGGGGTCGTTGTGGTATTCGAAGTCGGTGGCGGTCTCGAACCAAATGGTGCCTGGTTGCCCCGGGGGCATCGGGTTCATGTCGTCGTCCAAAATGTGCAGGTCACCAAGAATCACTTTGCCGACGGTTCCGCGATGCGCAAGCCATTCGTGACTGTCGCATGCCGTAAAGCCCAGGCCCTCGGTGGCCCCGTAGTACTCGTGGATAATGGGGCCCCACCAATCGATCATTTGCTCCTTGACCTGCGGTGGGCATGGGGCTGCTGCGTGAACCGCAATCTCGAGGGATGACAGGTCGAAACGCGAGCGCTCGGACTCCGGGAGCTTGAGCATGCGGCTGAACATGGTGGGGACGAGTTGGGTATGGGTGACCTGGTGCTCTTCGATCAGCCGCAGATACTGCACCGGGTCGAAGCGTTCCATGATTATTGCGGTCCCACCGTTGCGCAACGTTAAGCCAACGGCGGCCTGTGGAGCCGAGTGATACAGCGGGGCAGGGGAGAGGTACACCATGTCTTCGCGGTAGCGCCAGAGTTGCTGGAGGAACACAAAGAGCGGCATCTCTTCGGATGGGTCTTGGTCGGGTAGCGGGCGAATAATGCCCTTGGGGCGCCCGGTAGTACCCGACGAATAGAGCATGGGGGTGCCAAGGCGTTCGTCTGGGATTGGCTCGGTGGGTTGGTCGGCCAACGCTTCGGCGTAGTTGCGGATTCGTGCATCCTGGTGGTCGGTGGGACCGTCGACCACCAGCATCAGTTTCACACGGTCACACATCGCAAGAACCTCTACGGCGATGTCGTATTTGGCCGCCGACGTAATGAGCACCTGAGACTCGCTGTTGTCGACGATGTATGCGACTTCTTGCGCAGTGAGATAGGAGTTGACGCACGTATAGAACAACCCCGAGCGCTCCCCGGCGCTGCACGCCTCGAGGTAGCGGTTGTTGTTCTCCATGAAGATCGAATAGTGGTCTAACCGCTGAAGCCCCATAGCGCGCAAGGTGTGCGCCAGTGCGTTGCTTCGAGCTTCGAAGTCCCGGTAGGAGATGGCCTCGCCGGTGCCGGCCATCACGAAGGCAGCACGATCTGGATGTTGCTTTGCGTAGTGCCCTGGATACATGCAGTTTCTCCCCGGTTCGGCCGGTGCGCCTGTTGTTTTCTTCGGGTGCGTAGCCCAGCCTTGAGTTTGCACCATTTCGCCAGCGGGCACCATCGACATGGCAGTGCTGGAAATGCAACGTGCCTTACCCCACGCATTGGGCGAGGATGGCAGGCGTGACTACCGACAAGCCTCCAACTACCAGCGCCCTATGGGACGATCCCGTCGCCGTTGTCCGGCTTGGCGCAGACCAAGCGCTGCGCTATGCCGAGGCGATTGATCAACGCGAAGCGGCGCCAACGGCGCAGGCCCTTGCCGCACTCACCCAGTTCGACGAGCGGCTCCCGACGGGCGCGACCTCGCCCTTGGAGGCGCTAGCCAAGCTTGAGGCTGTTGGCGCACCGGCAACAATGGGCTCGACGGGTCCCAACTACTTTGGGTTTGTCAACGGCGCCACGTATCCGGTTGCCTTGGCTGCATCTATGGTCGTGAACGCATGGGACCAGAACGCGGCGCTTCCCGTTATGTCGCCGGTGTCGGCAAAGATCCTTGAGGTCACGCAAAGCTGGCTGGTGGATCTCCTCGGTTTCCCGCCACAAACGGATGTCACGTTTGGCACCGGTGCCACTATGGCCAACGCCAGCTGCTTGGCTGCTGCTCGAGATCACTTGGCTGGCACTGTGGGCTACGACGTGCAAGCCCTCGGCTTGTATGGGGCGCCTCAGATTCAGGTGGTCGTTGGAGCCGGAGCACACTCGACGCTCCGCAAGTCCCTTGGCCTGGTTGGGTTGGGTCGCGAACGCGTCATCGAAGTCCCCTGCGACGATCAAGGGGCTATGCGAGCTGATGCGCTGCCCGACCTCAGCGCCGCTGATGGGCCCATCTTGGCCTGTGCCCAAGCAGGCGAAGTCAACACGGGCGCCTTCGATCCGTTCGACGCGCTGGCTGACTGGGTAACGGAACGTAACGGCTGGCTGCACGTTGACGGTGCCTTTGGTATGTGGGCGTTGGCAGATCCAAGCCGCGCTGACCTGGTCCAGGGCCTCACCCGCGCCGATTCGGTAGCAACCGATGCGCACAAGTGGCTCAACGTCTCCTACGACAGTGGTATTTCGTTTGTCACTCGCGCTGGGGCCCTGCGCAGAACGTTTGCTGCCGTCGCGGCCTACCTGCCACCCGAAGACGGGTTCGAAGCCATGCACCACACCCCGCAATCTTCGCAACGGGCCCGACAAGTCGAGGTATGGGCGGTGTTGCGCACGCTTGGTCGGTCCGGAGTCCAAGAAATGGTGACCCAGGCATGCGATGCCGCGCAGCTGATTGCCGATCGCATCGAGCAGGCGGGTTGCACCATCCTCAACGACGTGGTGCTCAACCAAGTCCTTGTCCGTTACCGCGATGGCGAGACCACCGAAGCGCTTATCGACGCTATTCAAGCCGACCGAAGAGTCTGGTGTGGCCCCACTCAGTGGCGAGGCGAAACTGCCATGCGCATTAGCGTTTCGTCGTGGAAGACCACCTTGGAGCACGCCGAACACGCCGCTGAGGTGATCGTCGAAAGCATGGCAAGGGCAACGCAACGGCCCCGTTAAGCAGCAGGGCTCCAACCTGACAGGACACTATGCAGGTGCTGGTTGGGCGCCCCGAATGAGCTTGCCCGCAACCACGCCTGTGGGTTCGCCTTCCCGGAAGGCCACCTGGCCGCCAACAATGGTGGCTGCGTATCCCGATGCCCGTTGCACCAGTCGTCGCCCGCCTGCGGGTAAGTCGTAGGCCACTGTGGGTTCGTGAAGCGTGAGGTTGTCGAAGTCAATGACGTTGATGTCGGCCTTGAAGCCAAGCCCTAGAACACCGCGGTCATGCAGGCCAACAAGTGACGCTGTTTCCTTGGTCTGCATGCTGATGAGGCGCTCCAGGGGCAGCTTGGGCCCCCGGGTTCGGTCGCGGCCCCAGTGTTGGATGAGCGTGGTTGGGAAGCTGGCATCGGAGATCACACCGCAATGGGCGCCGC
>JAUIIS010000322.1 GCA_030431575.1 Acidimicrobiia bacterium
GGCGGCGCCGGGTCGGCCCAACTTTGGATGCAACCTAGAGTCGACGATCTAGGCTCGTGACGGCAAAACACGAGTGGGCCTCGGCTGCTAGGTGCTTAATCACCACCAGCCGAGGCCCACGCTCGTTCATGCCAGCGCTTGTGCTGGTCAGTAGGTCGTTAGTTGCCGAGCACCTTGGCCTTGGCGGCTGCGTACTCGGCATCGTCGAGCGATCCGCCAGCGTGGAGTTCTGCCAGCTTGGCAAGCTCATCGGCTGCGCCGCCAGCACTGCCGCCGGCTGCATTGCGAATGTAGCTTTGCATCGCCTCTTCTTGGGCTTTGGCCGCTTTTGCCTGGCGCTCGCCCATCGAGTTTCCTCGGATGATGATGTACAAGAAGATGCCCAGGTACGGCAAGAAGATGATGAGTGCAGCCCACAGTGCCTTGGACACACCTGAAAGATCGTCGCTTCGGATGATGTCTCCAAAGATCGAGATGACCAACCAGATCCACAAGAAGAAAAGGAAGAACCAGAAGATCGACCAGAGAACCTGCCCTGCTCCGAATTCAGCAGCTAGCAACATGTATTGTCCTTTCACTCCCCCGACCAGGGGGACAATTGCGTTCGTCCGACCACCGGACGAATATCAACACCGCCGTCGATTTGACGGCGAGAACGTGTGTGGCGCCCTCAGCGCACCACGAATGTAGGCGCTGAAACCCCCGAGAGGAGCGCCGATACCAAGATGCCCAGCGGCAGCGTTCCCCAGTACCCAAGCCCAAGGCCAAGGTTCCCAAGAAACAGCATGAGTAGCCATGTTGCTGGGAATGTGGCAATCAAGAAGATTGCGATTGCTGAAAGTAATACTCGGAGCATGCTGCGCTTCCTCACCTAAGCAGAGCGGACCACTAGCCATATCTATCATTGCATGAAGATGTTTGCAGGTGTTAGTTGAGCCTGCTGAGCGTAGCTGCACCCAGCACAGAAACAGGCCGAACGCTTAGAGGTACTCTCGAGCCGTCAACCAACGAGTTGTGTACCAGCCGTAAATGGGCGGCAGGTATGCGGTGACCATGCGATGGGAGATAGCCGCTGCCAAGGCGACGCCTTGAGGGACACCAACCGCGGTGAGTCCTGCAGTAATGGCGGCTTCGGCAACACCAATGCCCCCAGGTACCGGTACCAGCCCCACAAACAGTGACACGGCACTGTTGACGAAGAGCGCCTCGCTGAAGGTAATGGAGCCAGAGAACGCGGTAACCGAGGCGCTCAACGTGAGGGCAAAGAGCACCTTTTGGAGCATGGTGCCCGCTGCCACTCGGCCCATGGCCCGAGGATCGGTCAGCGAGCCCTTGATAGAGCGCAGCCCCTCTTGCACCGGCGGGACGACCTTGTTGCGCAGGACGGGCACCGCGAGTGTGATGATGGTGCCAACAACAATCAGACCACCGGCAAGCAACAACAATCGCAGCACGGGACCGGCACTCAGGTTGGAGAAGTCAACCGTGCTGTCGACGGCTTGGAAGCTGACCAACAGCAACAGAATGTCGAAGGCCTTTGAGATGATCGTCAGCAAGGGGCCTTGAGCCAGAGCCTCAGGTGCTGACAGTCCAAGGCGTTGCATGTAGCGAACGTTCATGGCAATAGCGCCGGCGTCCGAGGGCACGGCCAGCGAGATGAACGAGATGGCGTAGCGGAACATGATTGTGGGCCCAAAGGGCACGTCGCGCCGAACAAGACCGGTAAGGCTGATGTATTCACCAAGGTTCGTGAGCTGGGCCAAGATCAACGCAACCACGAGCCAGGCCACCTTGGCGTCTCCAAGTTGATCGACGATGGCCTCAAGGCCAATGTCGGCGAGGCTGCTGATGAGCGCTGACGCTGCAAAGAACGTGAGTACCACCATGGCGACGCTGCCCCAGGTCACGCGGGCAAGCTGAGCGAGTGGTGGCGGTTCGGTGTCGAGGCTTCGAGCTGTGGCCTCGCGGAGGTCATCAAGCTTTAGCTTCGCTGCTTTCACCCGATGTTGGAGTCGGACAGAGAGTGCTGGTCGCTGGAGCACTTCGAGTGCTGCGGCTAGCTGGTCATCGTCGAAGTGCGGTCTTGCGGCTTCCAGGGCCACCTCGGGGTTTGTTGCGAGGGTGGTGATGACCAACATGGCGGCGATGTCGGTGGCCACTGTGGCGGCGTCGGGTGAAACCATGGCGTCAGCAAGGTCGTCGATGCGAACACCGTCGGGAGTGACCACGAGGCATTCGGGGGCAAGTCGAGTGTGTGCAATGCCGCCGGCGTGCAGCTTTGCCAGTGCCCGCCAACAGGCTGGTACGACATCGTCGGTTATCTCGGGAGGTTCGAGTGCCGAAAGGTGCTTCCCGCCGGGCCAGCGCGTGACCAAGAAGGCGTCGTCGGCGCCGCCGCGGCCCCAGCCAATGAGATCCACAACGGGCGCATCCGCGCGTTGGCCAGTAAGGAGGGCCAGCGCTTCGTGCTCGACTTGTTGCATGCCAGTAACGGTGAGGCGGTCGCGGTTCTGGCGATACCACAGCGATCGCCATAGGCGGTTGGCTGTTTCGGCGCCAGCTGCGTCGCGACCGTAGAGCTTGACTTGGGCCTCGGTGTCGTCGGCCAGAGTGGCGTTGAGCATCACGATGCCTGCGGCGGATCCAGGGAGGTACTCCATGCTGGTTGGCTCGATACCGACCGTTGCCAGCGCGCTGGTAATGCGGGCCCGACTGGGAATACCTTCGCCGGTCCCAAACAGCAGCCGGACCAACGCTGCAGCACCAATGCCGGCGGCGATTGCTCCGAATACTGACGAGATGGTTCCGTAGCTCAAGACCACGGCGGAGATGGTCATTGGGATGAGCATTTGGCGCCCGAGCTGGCGCATGGGTGCAGCGAGATAGGGACTTGCAACCCTAGCCACGGCAATAGTTCCTGCTAGCCGTGCAGTGGGAAAGGACGGTGCCTGGTCGCGGTTGAACAACTCAGGGATCATGTCTGGCCACTGGGACCCGGCCAGCCATGCGGCGACAACAACGATGGCTCCAGCGAAGACTGCGCCGAGCACCATATCTCGAGCAATGGCGCTGCGGCCTTCGCCAAACAGCCAGATAGAGACGATGAGCGTGATCGCGTAGAGTCCGCCAACAATGTAGGCAATGGTGCATACCGCGCTCAGCCAGCCTGGCAAGCCTTGCCCGAAGAAGGCGGCCACCCGCTGGTCGAGGTCGGTGCCGACTCGGTACGACCAGCCGGTCAAAATCACCACGAGGCCGGCAACGAACAACACCCCAAAGTCGACCACGCGTCGCGACCGGGGATCGTCGGCGGGCGCGGCAAAGATGCGGTTTCGGGCCTCGTCTGTGGTGGCCAAGCTGACATAGGTTGCGGTGTCCGTACGACAAGTCTTACACCACAAACACTGCGCAACTTTGTTTGTCTACCGAGAGAATTCGGACCGGGTTGCACGCATTCGGCGACGGCGCGTTAACGTTCCGGCGTGCTGATACTTGGAATTCTCTGTTTCGGAATGGGCGTGGGCGCTGTTGCGCAACTGATCCTTGGCGTGAGTGGTCGCCAGATCGATTGGCAGATGGCGCTCATTGCCGGACTCGTGGGGTCATTCGTTGGCGGCCTGTTGTTTAGCCTCATCGCGGGCGATGGCCTTGCCTTCAAACCCAGCGGGATCATCGGCTCGATTGTTGGTGCCGGTGTGGTGAGCGTTGTGTGGCAACAGGTGAAGAAGCGCCAATAGCGGCGCACCCAAACGCTAATCGTCGAGCCCTAGTTGGGCCGAACAGCTGGGCCACGCTGCGTAGCCCTGGATCTCGTACAGCATCTCGGCACGCATTATCTGCTCTTCTCGGCTGGCGGCCGCGGGGGAGCCAACACCTCCTGCTTCGACCCATGAGCTTTGTGTGAACTGCAGACCCCCTTCGAAGCCGTTGCCTGTGGCTGCATCCCAGTCACCTTCTGACTCACATTCGGCCAGTTGGTCCCAAGCAGCGACTCGCGCAGGTGGAAGCTTGGCAACGTAGGCTTCAGCTTCAGCCTGCGCCGGGTCTATGGAGGGTTCGCTGTCTAGGAGCCATACGGCGAGGCTGCCTAGGCCGCCGACTACGAGGGCGGCGATGGTTGCCGCGATGATGCGGCGAGTCCGTAGCTGAAGCGTCCACCAGGCGTCGGGAAGTGGTGCCCGAGGGTGTGGC
>JAUIIS010000323.1 GCA_030431575.1 Acidimicrobiia bacterium
GTTCTCGGGGCCCATGTGCATGTCGGTTCGGTGGATGTCGAAGGTGTCGGGATCATGGAACCTGCGCGGATCGCGGTTTCCCGAAGCCAGGTACAGGGTGACCATGGCCCGACGCGGCAGCACCTTGCCGCCCACCATGATCTCTTTGGTGGTGTAGCGGGTTTGGGCATGCACGACGGGGTCGTAACGCATCATCTCTGCAAAGACGTTCTCCCACAGGTCGGGGTCCAACTTCACATCTTCGAACTGGTCTGGCCTGGTGTAGAGCATGTGAAACCACATGTTGGCGATGGCCTTGTCTGTGGTGTCGCCGCCAGCGGCCAACAGCAACGCGATGAAGCCCTTTATCTCGTCGACTGACATGCTCTCGCCGTCAAGTTCGGCCTGGACGAGGCGGGTGAGGAGGTCATCGCCGGGGTTTTTGCGCCGGTCTTCGATGATGGGGCCCAAGTACTCCCACATTTCGTCGCGTGCGCGCATCCCGCGAGCCACCGACTCGGCTGCCGGGGACAGGCCTGCGATGAGGTCCTGGTACCAGCCGACAAAGCGGGGTTCGTCTTCGCGAGGGAGGCCCAACATGTTCGAGATGACCCGAATGGGGAACTGTGTTGAAACTTCGCTGACGAGCTCCATCTCCCGCGAGTCAGCGTGGCGCTCGATCAGCTCGCTGGCGATTTGTTCGATCACTGGGATGAACGCCATGAGGCCTTGACCCACGAATTGGTTGGCAACGATGTTGCGCATCCAGCGGTGCCGGTCAGAGTTGCCGTACTCCAAGATATTGGGACCAAAGGGGTGTCCGCTGCCGAACTCATAAATACCGTCGGGGTCGAACAAGGCCCGGTCGAAGCCATCATTGTTCTGGAACGCATCGAGCACGTCGTCGTAGCGAGACAGGATCCACTTGTTGTGCACCCGATCTCGGAACACTGGCAAGTCTTCGCGGAGTTGTTCGTAGATGGGGAACGGGTCTCGTTCGAACGCTTCGCTGTCAAACACGTGGGGATCGAACAACTTCATTGGTCGTTACCTCCTGGGCTGATGGGCACCTTAGCGCTGATGCCCGAAGCGGGCTTGAGCGTCCACGGGCAGCCCCGTTGTCAACCGTCTATCTTGGGCGTCAGACCCCAGCGGGAGAGCAGCTACATGACCGACACCACCAGTCGCCCAGCCATCGACGAAGTCGACTTCTTCGACCCAGCTACCAACGATTGCCCTTACCACGCCTACGAAACGTTGCGCGAAGAAGCGCCAGTGTGGGTGGATCCAAAGATGGGCTTCTATGTGATCTCTCGCTACGAGGACGTCAAGATGGCGCTGCTCGACACGGAGCGTTTCGCAAACAAGCGCGACAAGACCAAGATGACCCCGGTCCAGGAGCAGGTGTATCAGCTCTATAAGGAGAAGGGCTGGGTACCCGCTGCCACCTTGGCTGGGCGCGAGGACCCCGAGCACAAGCAACTGCGTGGCCTATTCAATCATGCGTTTCGGCCCAAGAAGATCCGGGAGCTCGACGACTATCTCGACCAGCTTGCGAACCAGTTGTTCGACGCGTTCATGGACAAGGGCCAGTGCGACTGGGTGAAGGAGTTCGCGATCCCGCTGCCGTTGCTGATGATTGGCAAGCAGATGGGGGCAAACGACGAGGACATCTGGCAGATCAAGGCTTGGACCGATGCGTGGGTGCAGCGTTTGGGCATGATGCAGACCGAGGACGAAGCCATCTGGTCCACGGAGATGGAGATCGAGGCTCAGCACTACTTCCAGCCCATCTTCGACCGTCTCCGCCAAGAACCCAACGACACGTTGTTGAGCGATTTGGTGAACACCGTCATCCCCGAATGGGGGCGTCCGCTGAATGACAACGAACTGCACGCGGAGATGATGGGCGACACGTTTGTTGGCGGGTCCGAAACCAGCACCAACGCCATTTCGGCCGGGGTGCGGTTGCTCATTGAGAACCCCGACCAGTGGGACAAGCTCAAGTCGGACCCAGAGAAGTACCTGCCGGTGTTGAGCGAGGAAGTGCTGCGTCTCGAGGGCCCAGTGCAGAGCTTGTTCCGCCAGGCCCGATGTGACATCGAGCTGCATGGCGTGACCATCCCCAAGGGGGCGATGATCAACATCCGCTATGCGGCGGCCAACCGCGACGAGGCCGAGTTCGAGTGCCCGGCCGAGATGAACCTCGACCGCGAAGGTGTGCGCAACCACTTGGCATTCGGGTTTGGTGTGCACCATTGCCTTGGCGCACCGTTGGCCCGACGCGAGCTGTATTACGCGTTCAAGACGTTGGTGGAACGCATAGATGACATGTGGTTCCTCGAAGACCAGAACGATTTCAAGATTGCACCCAACTACTGCTTGCGGGCGCTGGAGCAGCTTCACATTGGGTTCACCCCAACCGGTTCCTGAAGGGCCCTCTGCTAGCAGGGTGCTGAAGAACTGCTAGGTCAGGGGGCCAAGGGCTGCGGCAATGGCCTCGACAGCCGATGGGTGCTCGCTCTTGGGCAGCGTAACGATGCCCAAGTCCACGCCTGCCTCACCGAACTCTGTGGCTTGGCGCATCATCGCGTCGAGGTCTCCGTCGTAGCGGACGAGCGTGGAGACGGTGACGTCTGAGCGGCTGCGGCCTTCGGCGTCGAGGGCGTCGCAGAACACGCGGTGGCGCATCTCGAAGTCTTCGACGGTCATGATGGGCGAGCCGTAGTTCCAGTGCTGTGCGTACTTTGCTGCAGCCGGGATGGTGCGCCGCAAGCCTGACCCGCCAACACATATGGGGAGCGGGTCTTGGGGACCTTTCGGGTTGTTCATTGCGTCGGTGAGGCTGTACCACTGGCCATCGAAGTTGCTGCGATCTTGGGTGAGGAGAAGCCGAAGCACCTCCATCCCTTCCTCGAATCGTTCGAAGCGCTCGGCCATGGTCCCAAGCTCGATGCCGTAGGCCGTGCACTCTTCTTCGTTCCAACCTGCGCCTACGCCAAGTTCGAGACGGCCACCCGAGGTGATATCTAGCGTGGAAGCCATGTTGGCCAGCACCGCCGGGTGGCGGTAGAGCATGCCGGTCACCAACACTCCACCCCGTATGCGTGTGGTGGCTTGCAACAGCGCAGTGAGGCTGATCCAGCCCTCGAGGCAGTCTTCGGTAGAGTCGCCAAAGAGTGGGTAGAAGTGATCGAACGTCCAGCCGGACTCGAACACTTCGATGTCGTCGCAGCGCGTCCAGACGTCTAGGAGCCAGTCCCAGCTACAACGCTGTGGTGAGGTAGATATCCCGAATCTCATCGTTGCCTCTTGTTCACTCCGTGGCTGACGTAGGCAAGCTAGCCGATACCGGGCTCGCCAACCGAGGTTCGCCTAGGCGACAGAACCGGGCTAGGTTGGCCCAGCGTCATTATCTCCTGGTGTACTGCAGGCGGTTAGCGGGCGACGCTACAAACAGGAGAATCCCTTGCCTAGCAGCACCCTCACTCATTGCGATTCGGCGCGTCCGAAGCGCCGCTTCGTTGCCACCGCAGTTCTAGCCGTTGCAGCAGTGCTCTTTAGCTTGTTGTCTCCAGCCGCAGCCGACGATCGCATTTACTGGACCAACGCCGACGGGTCGTTCGACTCCATTGGCTACGCCAACCTCGATGGATCCGGCGGTGGCGGTGAAATCACCTCAACGGGGACCACGATCTTTGGTCCCGCTGGGTTGACCATGGACCCAGGGAACAACCGCATCTATTGGATGAACTCGTTCGACCAGACGGTATGGGGCGCCAACCTCGACGGAACGGGCACACCGAACCAGATCAGCACCGCCGGAGCAAGCACCACGGGCATGGCCGGTCTAGCTATCGATACCGCCACGGGCAGGTTGTACTGGGCCACCACGGCCGCTATCTCTTACGCCAACATCGACGGATCCGGCGGAGGGACCTTGGCTACGGGCACGGCGATCTTCGATCGGCCTGCCGGTGTGGCAATCGACGTCGCCTTTGGCCGCATCTATTGGACGAATCTCGACGGCGACGGAATCTCCTATGCGGCACTTGACGGCAGCGGCGGCGGCCAACTGGCGACAACCGGCGCCACTGTTGGAGCTCCGGTCGGCCTGGCAATCGATACCGCGGGCGGCAGAATCTACTGGGGCAACACGTCGGACGACACCATTGGTTCTGCTCTGTT
>JAUIIS010000324.1 GCA_030431575.1 Acidimicrobiia bacterium
CTTCGCGAGCCACTACTTCGTCGCTGTAGGACAGCTCGAAGAGCACGCGGCCGGGGCGAACCACAGCTACCCAACGCTCGGGGTTGCCCTTGCCTGAACCCATGCGGGTTTCGGCGGGCTTTTCGGTCACTGGCTTGTCTGGGAATACATTGATCCAGACCTTGCCGCCACGCTTGATGTGACGGGTCATGGCAATACGTGCGGCTTCGATTTGGCGAGCTGTGATCCAGCCCGGCTCGAGTGCCTGGATGCCATATTCGCCAAAGGTCACGGTGGTGCCGCCCTTGGCGTTGCCCTTGAGGCGACCGCGATGATGCTTGCGGTGACGGACTTTACGGGGCATCAACATTAGTCGGCCTCCCCTGGACGGAACGTCGGAGCTTCGTGGTGCTCTTTGGTGGAAGCAGCAATGGCTTCTTCTTCGTCGAGCAGCTTCTCGAATTCGGGATCGGCTTCGGCAATAAGCGGTGCTGGTTCGGCGATCTCTTCGGTGGCTTCGTCATCGCGACGGGGTCCACCGGTTGAAGACACGATCTTCTTTGGTCGGCTTGGGCCAGCGGTCTCGCCCACAGCCATAGCTGCTTCGCGAGTGATCTTGTCTTCGACCTGGACCTTGTAGGGCAAGATGTCACCCTTGTAGATCCAAACCTTGACGCCGATGCGGCCGTAGGTGGTGTGAGCTTCACGGAAGCCGTAGTCGATGTCGGCGCGCAGGGTGTGCAACGGGACACGGCCTTCGCGGTACCACTCCGAGCGGGACATCTCGGCGCCACCAAGGCGACCGGAACACTGGACCCTGATGCCAAGTGCGCCAGCCTTTTGGGCGTTCTGGACGGCACGCTTCATGGCTCGGCGGAACGCAACACGTCCGGTGAGCTGGTCGGCCACGCCTTGAGCGATCAGCGCAGCATCGAGTTCGGGCTGCTTGATCTCTTGGATGTTGAGCTGCACCTTGGCGTTGCCGGTGATCTTGGTGAGGCCACCGCGCAGGCGGTCAGCTTCTGATCCTCGGCGACCAATGACAATGCCGGGTCGTGCGGTATGCACGTCGACACGCAAGCGGTCACGGGTGCGTTCTACTTCGACCCGAGAGATCGCCGCGTGCGGCAACTCGGTCATTAGGTAGTTGCGGATGTTCCAGTCCTCAATGACGAAGTCGGCATACTCGCGGTCTGCGAACCAGCGCGACTTCCACTCGGTGGTGACACCCAGGCGGAACCCGTAGGGGTTGACCTTCTGGCCCATCAGTTCTCTTCTCCCGAATCGGCTTCGGCATCATTGGACTCGCTGTCGTCCTGCATGCTTGGCGGTAGGGAGAACCCTGCCGCTTCAGCGGTTGCTGCGTCGGTAAACCACACCTCAGCGATGGTGCGATCGTAAAAAGGTGACTCTGGTGGGTGGTAGAGCATGGAGTCAGCGTTGCCCTTGATGGTGAACTCACTACTAGGAGCGTCGCCACCTTCGAGCGGGTGCGCTGAACCAGGACCAAAGGGCGTGTCGTCATCGGGGTTGGATTCGCCGTCGGCGTCGGAGTCAGCCGTTGGGTCGTCCATGACACTGACGTCGTCACCCTCGTGATCGTGATCGTGATCGTGATCGTGATCGTGATCGTGATCGTGCGCTTCGGCTGCCTCGGCGGCTTCGCGAGCTTCATCGCGTTCACGGCTCTTAGCCACACGAGCGCGTCGGGCGTCGGCTGCGTTGGTGCGGCTGCCGCTTCCCTTGGCTTCTTCGCGGGCACGCATCTCGTCGAGTTGTGCTGGCGTGTAGCGAGCAACAATGACGGTGATGTGGCAGGTGCGCTTGCGAATGCGGGTGGCACGGCCACGAGCACGTGGACGCCAGCGCTTGAGCGTTGGGCCCTCGTCTGCATAGCAGGCAGCTACGTAGAGCTCTTCGGCCGGGATGAGGTCGTTGTTCTCGGCGTTGGCCGCTGCAGAGTCCAGGCACTTGAGCACGGTGTCGCTGATGCGGCGTTCTGAGAACAACAAGATCTCAGAGGCTTGTGCGTAGGACTTGCCACGGATGAGGTTGAGAACCTCGCGGGCCTTGTACGCAGAGCTGCGCACATATTTGACCTGGGCACGGGTGCCTGGTCGTTCGTTTGTCTTTACCCCAGGCATTAGCGGCGGCCCCCTCGCTCCTGGCCGGCGTGAAACCGGAAGGTGCGGGTAGGTGCGAATTCGCCGAGCTTGTGCCCGACCATTGTCTCAGTGATGTAGACCGGCACGTGCTTGCGCCCATCATGGACAGCCAGCGTGTGACCGACCATGTCTGGGATGATCGTGGAGCGGCGCGACCACGTCTTTATGACCTGCTTGTCGCCGGACTCGTTGAGTGCGTCGATCTTCTTGAGCAGGTGGCTGTCGACGAAGGGGCCCTTCTTCAGGCTTCTTGGCATGTCTGTGTTCCCTACTACTAACGACGCGACCCACGCGTACGGCGGCGCCGGACGATGAGTTGCTCGGACTGCTTCTTACGGTTGCGGGTGCGGCCTTCGGCCTTGCCCCAAGGTGAGACCGGGTGACGGCCACCCGATGTCTTGCCTTCGCCACCGCCATGAGGGTGATCGACTGGGTTCATGGCAACACCACGGGTTTGGGGGCGCTTGCCCTTCCACCGGTTGCGGCCAGCCTTACCAATCTTGACGAGTTCGTGATCGGAGTTGCCAATGGAGCCAACAGTGGCTCGGCAGTCGATAGGTACACGACGCATTTCGGTGCTTGGCAGGCGCAAGGTGGCGTAATCGCCTTCCTTGGCTACTAGCTGAACGCTGGTCCCAGCGCTGCGGGCCATCTTGCCGCCGCCACCGGGGCGGAGCTCAATGTTGTGCACGACGGTACCCACCGGGATGTAGCGCAGCGGCAACGCATTGCCGGGCTTTACCTCGGCGCCTTGGCCATTGGCCAACACGTCGCCGACAGTGATGCCCTCAGGGGCAAGGATGTAGCGCTTTTCGCCGTCGTGGTAATGCAATAAGGCGATGCGGCAGGTGCGGTTGGGGTCGTATTCGATGGAGGCCACAGTGGCGGGCACACCATCTTTGTTACGACGGAAGTCGATGTGGCGGTACAGCTGCTTGTGGCCGCCACCACGATGCCGTGAAGTCTTGCGGCCGTGGTTGTTACGACCGCCGGACTTGGACTCGCCGCCCACCAGGGACCGCTCTGGGGTAGATCGAGTGATCTCAGAGAAGTCAGACTGGGTCTGGAACCGGCGGCCTGGGCTAGTTGGTTTACGTCTACGGATAGCCATGTCTTTGCCTATACGTCGAAGAGTTCGATGGAGTCACCCTCGGCGAGGGTGATGAGGGCACGCTTCACATCTGGGCGACTGCCAAAGGTGAAGTTCTTACGGTTGCGCTTGCGCTTGCCTTTGCGGTTAAGGGTGTTGACCTTAAGGACGCGGACACCAAAGATGGATTCGACCGCGTCGCGAATCTCGGGCTTAGAGGCGCTGGGGTGCACCTTGAACGTGTACACGTTCTGCTCGAGAAGTGCATAGGACTTTTCGCTCACGATTGGGGCGATGATGACGTCACGTGCATCTTTCATGACGCATCTCCTTCGGAGTCGGCGGTGTCTTCGCCAGCGTCGCCAGCATCTTCTTGCATGCTTGGCGGCAAGGAGAACCCTGCTGCCTCAGCGGTTGCTGCGTCGGTGAACCACACCTCGGCAATGGTGCGGCCATAGAAAGGCGACTCTGGCGGGTGGTACAGCATGGAGTCAGCGTTGCCCTTGATGGTGAACTCACCACTAGGAGCGTCGCCACCTTCGAGCGGGTGCGCTGAACCAGGACCAAAGGGCGTGTCATCGTCCGGGTTGGATTCGCCGTCGGCGTCGGAGTCAGCCGTTGGGTCTTCCATGACGCTGAGTTCTTCGGCCGGGGCAGCTACTGCAGCTTCAGGAAGGTTGTCCTTGGTGAAGACCACAACATCGGCAACAAGCACGTCGTAGGTGTTCAGCTCTGCGGGGCTCACGACGTGAACGTCGGTGAGGTTCCGGAAGCTCTTCCAGGCATCGGTGTCGGTGGTGTCGACAACCACAAGCGCTTTGCCCTCGACGCCGAGCGCCTTGAGTGCTCCGGCAGCGGCAGAAGTCTTGGGAGCGTCGAAGCCCCAAGAATCGACTACCAAGACGTTTCCTTCGCTGGCGCGATCT
>JAUIIS010000022.1 GCA_030431575.1 Acidimicrobiia bacterium
AGGCGCTCGACATTGCCGATCGGCTTCCCCTCGAGGAGGATCGTCAACAAATCCGACGCCATCAGCTATCGCCGCCGATGATCTGGCCGAGATCGAGCGTCGGTCCATCCGGGCCTGGTTGAGGAACGAAGGTGACCGCGAGGTCGAGAGCGCTCAACACCGACAGCGCTCGACCCAGCTCGGCCGTGCGCTTCCCAGTCTCGAGCTCTGACAGCCACGGCCGCCCCACCCCAGCGAGTGCTGCCAGCTCGACTTGCGACAGACCGCGATCCTTGCGGGCTCGCCTCACCGCCGAACCGAACGCTTTGCTTGTCTGTATCGGTCTCATCGTGCTCTCCCACTGCTAACCCTGGACGCCAAGTCCGTTTGTCTTCGTACGAAGACGACGACGATCTGTAGCCGTTCGGAGACATCGTAGCAGTGTCGCCGTTCGAAGACACTCATATTCCGTCGTCGTACGACGACACTCCCCGCCCGCCAAGGATCGCCCGCCGTGGTCACGAGGTGGTCACAACAGATCCGTGATGGGGCGTTATCCACAGGTATGTCCCCACGCGATCCACAGTGGTGAATACGGCGTTTGCCCAGGCCCCAAGCTATTTCCGGCCACAAAGCGGTACGGGCTGAAACAGGCCTTCGGCTGCGCCTAATCCGCAGGTTCCGGGTTCAAGTCCCAGGGGGCGTACAACACGAGACTCCAGGTCAGGCCACCGGGCGTCCTCGCGGTGTCGCTGGTTAGGCCCAGAACGCGGCCACGGCTGGGCCATCGAAGTTGTGGAACCAGATCTCGGCAATCTTGCCGCCCTCAAGTCGGGCCAGGTGAACGGTGAGGTTGTCGAGAGGCGGTCGGCCGGAGCGAGTGGCCGTAATCCTGAAGTAGAGCGCGGCGTGTGACTCGCCCACGAGCGAGTCGATCAGCTCGATGTGTTCACCATCATCGGTCTTAGCAGCAGTCTCCACCAGGAATGTCGCAACTTCCTCGATGCCACGAAGCTCCCCAACGGCAGGCACGTGAGCAATGACCTCGGGCGAGACCGAGCTGAGTGCGTCGCCCCAACGCCCATCAGCCATGGCTTGTCCGATTCCGGTGATGTGTTCTCTTGGGTCAATAGTATTGTTCATTATCATACTATTCGATATCGAAGTTTCGATGTCAAATAGTTTTCGACCGTGGTAAGTTGTTGGTCATGAATACCGATCCCGTCGAGCGTCTCGGCAGTCAATGGCAGCACCAACTAGGTGACCTCGACACTGACGCAATGGTTACGGTTGCTCGTCTCAACCGCGTTCGAGCCCTGGCGATGCGACAGGTTGCCAAATCGCTCAACGAAGCAGGCTCCTCGCTGGCCGACTTCGACGTGTTGTCCACACTGCGTCGCCAAGGCTGGCCCTACCAGATGAAGCCCTCAAGTATCGCCCGGTCCATCATGCTGAGTGCCAGCGGCACCACCAGCCGCATCGATCAACTCGAACAAACCGGCCTGGTCAAACGAGTCCCCGATCCAAACAATCGCCGAATCGTTCCCGTTGCGTTGACCGAGCTTGGAGTGACAGAAGCCGAACGCCTCGTTCGCTACCTTGCCCAAAGCGAAGAAGAACTCCTGTCCTGTCTTACAACACAGGAGCGCGCGACCCTCGACGAGATTCTCACAAAACTGGCAGCTGGCATCGAAGCAGAGGGTGTCGAATCAGGCGAGTGAAAAACTCCTCGTCGAGACCACGAGCTGACCTCGCCTGACATGAACGGCTACGCCGGGATTGGTCGACAGTCAAACAACGAGGGGTCATCCACAAAATGTTGGGACGTCCCCACAGTCACGCAGATCTCGGTCGCTTCAGCAGGACGCTGCGAGAGGGCAAACCCGGCACTAGTAGACGATGCCCAAGGCTGAGCAGCCACAGCCGCCCAACTTCCTTGTTCCACACCAAAGTCGGCGAAGTTGCCACCAACCTGCTCAGCGTCGTGAACATTCCAATAGAAGTGGGCATGAAAGTCCGCGATGCTCGGGACAAAGCCGTTCGCATCCCAAGTCACGACCAAAGCGTCGCCGTCCACCACGACATCGGTGATCTCAATACAACGCTGAACCTCTGGTGGACAGACCGGCACCGGTGTGGGTGTCGGTGTGGGCTCGGTCGTGGCGGTGGGCTCGGGTGTGGCGGTGGGATCGGGGATGGACGTCGGTGCCTCGGTAGGAACCGGTGTGGCCTCGGCTGTGGGGACGACCGTGTCGTCTGCGTCCTCTGCGCCATCACCATCTGCATCAGCATCAGATGTAGCGACGTCGGTGCCGCCGTCGCCACCGCCGCTGAGGGCCACGACAACGCCAATCACCGCGGCGAGAACCACCGCGGCGATACCAATGAGTGCCCAAGGGGGCCCAGACCGCTTCTGGGTGGATGGCTCGCCTGGCACGTAGGCATCGCCGCCCGCCTGTCCACCAAGCGCCAGGGGCACCGCCGCAGCTTCGGGGGCCGCTGAGGTACCTAGCGTTGAACTGGCGACCTCGGGAACCCCTGGTCCTCCAGGTGCCACCACCTCAGCATCCGGAACGGCGTCGACCTCAACCTCTGCTGCTGTATCGGCTGGAGCGTTTGCGGCGACACCCATCCCAACGACACTCGCCGCAGCGGCGCCCTCGAGATCATCAGTCAGGCCCTCTTCGCCGCCGCCAGCACCGGCAACGTCGGCAGGGGACGCGCCCGTCGCCGCCTCGGCGGCCAGCATGGCGGCGCCAAGGGCAACAGCATGCTTTGGATGTGCGTCAACAGCCACGGGTCGGCCGAGCTCTGAACCCACCATCTCGGCTACAAGAGGGATACGGGACGAGCCGCCCACCAGCAACACTGCGTCCAGCTCGTCGGGGCCAATACCCGCGCTCGCAATGGCTCGCCGCAGTGCCGCGATGCTGGCATTGAGGGGAGCACGGATCATGCCTTCAAACTCGGTGCGGGTAAGACGTACCTGCGTGTGGACTCCCGGCAGAAGCACCGGAATATCTACCTCGGTATCTGCAGACAACGCTTCTTTGGCCCGCACGCACTCCTCGCGCAGCCGAGCCGCAGCGGCCAAGAGTGTGTCGTCGGGGTTGTCCATGGCCGGCATGTCGGATCCAAGCGCGCGAACAACATGCGCAAACACCGCTTCATCGAAATCGATACCGCCCAACCGCTCAATGCCCTCGGGCTGACCCATGAGCTCTGCGCCCGCATCGGTTTTGCGCACTACCGCAGCGTCGAACGTGCCGCCGCCGAGGTCATAGACCGCAATCTGAGCACCGGCTGCCACCCGGGCTTGGGCTGCATAGTGCACCACTGCTGCCTCGGGCTCGGTGACAACCGACAGACCTATGTCGCCAAGCCCCGCTGGCGCCGCAGCCTCGAGCAACAGATCGCGTTTGTAGTCGCCCCAGTTCGCAGGGTAGGCAATGACCACGTGGTCGGGACGCTCGCCCATGCGCTCAGATACCAGGTCAACTACCCACGCCAACATGGCCATGGTGAGCGACTCGGCGCTTTGGGTCTGGCCGCCCAGCGAGATGGGTGTGGGGTCGCCGATGCGTCGCTTGTATTCGCGCGCCAGACGGCTTGGAGCGCTTCGGGAGCGCCGCAATGCGGCCTCGCCTACTATCAATTCGCCGGCGGGCTCCACAAAGACGACCGAAGGCACCGAGTTCGCTCGGTTGCCCAACTCGATCATGTCGAACGTGCCGGACTGAGCTACGGCCGCGGCGGTGAACGTGGTTCCGAGATCTACGCCTATTTGAATACTCATCGTGTACCTCGACGCTGGGCCCTACGTCTAGTTGCATCCCCTGTTGGTGACATTAGGGGACCGTAGGGGGATATCCCCGATTTGTAACGCTTGAGCGTTCTCTACGTTTAGTTCACAAGCAAGAACAACAACCAACAAACAACAACACGAAAGAGGAAGACCAATGGACGTAGTAGAGATGCTCAAGAACCTGTTCGTCGACGAAGGACACCAAGCACGCTGGGCGGAAGACCCACAGCAGTACCTCGAAGACGAAGGCGCCACCGATCTCAGTGTCGCCCAAATCAACGAAGCGGCACAGTTCGCCTTCACCAGCGCTGACCTTGGCGCAAACGTCAACGTCGGAGCCAACCAAACTGTCGGCGACTTCTGCGCACCAGAAGACGAAGACGGCGTGGCCCCCGAGGTCGCAGCAGCGGTTGCCGAAGGCATCCAAAAGTCCATCGACACCCCCGAGGTCGCTCCGGTTGCCCAGCCTTCCCCGCCACCTCCTCCCCCGGCCCCAGCGCCACAGACCCCCGCTCCCCAAGCCATCGAGGAGACGATCAACTACTACGTCACCAACGTGACCGAAACCACGGTCGACGACCGCGACACCTTTATCGACAACTCAGTCGACGTAGTCAACGTCGGCGGCACGGTTGACATCGACCAGGACACCAACGTTGCCTCAGGCGACGGCGCTCAAGCGGTGGGCGGCGACAACAACGGCGCCATGAACACCGGTGACGGCGGCGTAGCCATCGACGGCGACAATGAGGCCCCTGTCGGCACGGGCGGCAGCACCGTAGTAGACGCCTCTGGAGGCGACGATGGCGGCGACGGCGGCACCGTCATCATTGGCGACGGCAACGAAAACAACAAGGTCGACGTAGACCTGGGCGAAGGCGGCAGCGAAGGCCCAATCAACATCGGCGTCGGCTCCGGCGACACCACCCAAGACAACCACACCGAAGACAACGACGGCATCGACTACGACGACAACGACGGCTACGACGACAAAGACGGAATAGACGACAAGGACTTCCAGGACGACAAAGACGGAATCGACTACGACGACCAGGACCTGTACGACGACAAGGACGGAATCGACTACGACGACAACGATGGTGTGGACGTCGATGCTGAACTGGACTTCGGTGGCGGCAGCGACCCAGCTCCCGCTCCGGCAGTCGAAAAGCCAGAATTGGCCATCGAACGCCCCGAGCTAGTTGTCGAAGAACCCGTCATGGAAGCAGCAGTCATGCCCGACGAGTACGCGGTCGAAGCAGCGCAACCGGTCATCGAAGCGGTCGAACCAATGGTGGAAGAAGCCCCCATGGTCGAAGAAGCTCCGCCAGCCGAGGTCGCCATGGAAGAAATGCCAGAGGAGGCCATGCTCGGAGAATGATGGCCAACCCCATACCGCCACAAACAGCGGGCTCGGTTCACCACCGAGCCCGCTGCTGGGCCGTCCGGGGACCTGCGAGCTTGTGCAATTGCACCCGCTCACCTGAGACCTGCTGTCGATCTGTTTGAATGGAACCTGTCATGAGCACTCCCCTACGCGAACTCCTCAACAACGTGCTGTTTGACCCCGAGACCCGAGCGGCTCTTGGCGGGGACCCCGCAACCTTCCTGGCCGACCACGGTTGGTCCACCCTCGAGGGCACCGACCTTGAAGAGGCCGTTGCAGCGCTTGCCGATGGGCTTCCGATCGAGACCGCAGAAGCAATAACCATGGCCTGCGAGGGGGTCGACTTCGCAGCCGACCCGGACGTGGGTCAGCTCTTGGCAGCAGTAGCGACCGATATCGCCACCGAGCTACCTACCGCTTTGGAACCTGCGGATGGCGTCACTGATGCCGTGCTGGCCGACGGTGACCTGGACTTCGGCGTGGGCGCAAGCCAAGCCGACACCGACGGCGCCCTCGACGAGGAACCAGACTTCGACTCCGACGCTCTCGATGCCGATGATCTCGACGATCTCGACCATCTCCACGACCTCGACGACCTCGACGATCTCGGCTTGGTTGAAGAGCCAGCGTTCGCCGACGAACTCGACAGCCTCGACGTCGAAACCCAGCACAGCTACCTCCCAGACGACTCGCTCGATGCCGAGCCGGCAGTGGCGCCCGAGAACGACATCGACGACCTCGACCTCGACGTGTTGTGAGCACAAGCTCCACCACCGAACGCCTTCTGGGGCTGGTCGACCTCTGCACCAAGGCCGCCAACGCCTACGACCGCCAAGACCTCGTGGTCCGGCTACTCAACGCTCGTGACAGGCTCCTTGGGCCTGCGGTACACGTGCTGGTCGTTGGGGAATTCAAGCAAGGCAAGAGCACGCTTATCAACGCGTTGTTGAACGTCAACGTGTGCCCGGCTTCTGACGACATCGCCACCGTGATCCCCACGCTTCTTCGCCACGGTGAAGAACCAACCGCCGAGGCCATTGTCGAAGGACCAGACACTGCAGAGGACCCAGACCAAACCGACCAGCCAGTTGCTGTCGAGCGCAAGCCCATTGACCTAGCGCAGGTTGGCGCTCTCGCTTCAGAAACTGGCAACGCCGAAGACCGTGAAGGCGTTCGGATGGTTGAGGTATCAGTCCCCCGCCGGCTCCTCGAAACCGGTATGGCCCTAGTCGACACGCCAGGCGTTGGCGGGCTCAACTCGGTTCACGGAGCCGCTACCGAATCGGCGTTGTCTCTGGCCGACATGGTGCTCTTTGTCACCGACGCGTCACAAGAACTCTCGGCGAACGAGCTCGCGTTCTTCAGGCGAGCACACCAGAAGTGCGAGAACTTGGTCATTGTGCTCACCAAGGTGGACATCTACCCGCAGTGGCGCCGCATCCTCGACATCAACCGAGGCCATCTAGCCCGGAACAACCTTGCCATCGACATCGTGCCTGTGTCGTCCACGCTGCGCCAGCTGGCCCACCAACAAGGCTCTCGCGAGCTCAACGAAGAATCCGGATATCCGGCGCTGGTCGACAAACTCGAGTCCGAAGCCTCAAAACAAGGCGTGGCCGCAGTACACCGCCAAGCAATCGACGACGTGCGGTTCTGCATCGAGCAAATGGACCAAGCGTTCGCCGCCGAAGAAGCTGTGCTGTCGGACCCAAACGCTGCCGCGAGAGTGATCTCCGAGCTCGAAGCAGCGCGAGATCGCGCCACCGCCCTGCGCGCTCGCTCGGCTAAGTGGCAACAAACCCTCACCGACGGCGCCCAAGACCTCACCGGCGACGTCGACCACGACCTGCGCGCCCGGGTCCGCGAAGTCACCGCAGCGGCCGAAGCCACCCTCGATGAGGACGACCCCGGCAAAGTATGGGCAGAGTTCGCTCCCTGGCTCGAACAGCGCGTGGCCGCCGAAGTGGCCATGAACAGCGAAAAGCTCCGAGCCCGAGCTGACGGCCTTGCGCTGCGCGTGGCCGAGCACTTTGCGGCCGACGAAGCGGCCATCGAGCACAACCTCGACCTCAACATGCCCCAACACGAGGCCGTCGAGTTCGACCCCCAAATCGACCTGGACATCGCGGGCCTCGGTGGCTCGGCATTGACAGCGGCCCGGGGCGCGTACGGCGGCGTCCTGATGTTTGGCATGCTGGGCAACCTGGCCGGTCTGGCCCTCCTCAATCCGCTAACCGTTGTTGTTGGCATCGGCCTTGGCCGCAAAGCACTAAAGGAAGAACGCAAGCGCTCGCTCACCATGCGCCAGCAGCAGTCCAAGGCGGCGGTGCGAAAGTACATCGACGCCGTCACCTTTGAGGTGTCCAAGGAATCCCGGGACCTCATGCGCCGAGTACAGCGCGACCTACGCGACGAGTTCAGCGCCCGAGCCGAACAGCTCCAGATTTCCACCCGAGAGGCCCTCGCCGCGGCCGAGGCCGGAGCCAAAGAGGCGCTGGCCGAGCGTCAGAGCCGCCTTGCAGACGTCACCGCCGAGCGAGGCCGCCTAGCCAAACTTGCCTCACGGACTGACGCCATAGCGGCGACTGTCGAAGGTGATGCGAGATGAGCGCTGACACACTGCTCGAGCGGATCCAAGCACTCCTCAACGAAGCGCGTGTCGCCTATGTCGGCAGCGCCAACCTGTCCCAGATCGACGCAATCGAAGCTCGTCTCAACGAACCGCTTCGCGTCGCCATTGCTGGCAAGGTCAAGGCAGGCAAATCAACACTGCTGAATGCCCTGGTGGGCGAGGAGCTGGCCCCTACCGACGCGGGCGAATGCACCCGAGTGGTCACCTGGTACCGCAATGGGCACACGTACTCGGTCACGATGACTCGAGACGACGGCTCAAGCCGACCCCTGACGTTCAAGCGCGAAAACGGGGCGCTCGACATCGACCTACAAGGCGTGCCATCGGCGGACATCGACCGCTTGGAAGTCACCTGGCCTTCGCGTCAGCTTGAGGACCTCACCCTTATTGACACCCCCGGGTTGGGGTCGCTCTCCACCGATGTCAGCGCCCGCAGCGAAGCATTCTTGTCCCTCGACGCCGAAGCCGACGCCAGCGAAGCCGACGCCGTCATCTACCTCATGCGGCACCTCCACCACAGCGACCTCGACTTCCTGGAGGCGTTCCACGACGACGAGATGGCCCAGCCCTCCCCCATCAACGCCATTGCGGTGCTGTCTCGCGCCGACGAAGTTGGCGCGTGTCGCATAGATGCGTTGGGCACCGCACAACGGGTAGCCGAACGCCTCCGGACCGAGCCTCGCATGCGCCAACTTTGCCAAACAGTTGTCCCGGTCGCAGGCTTGTTGGCGCAGGCGGCAATGACCCTCACTGAAGACCAGTATCGCCAGCTCCAACAGATTGCGGACTTACCTCACGAAGAAGCCGATGCCGTGGTCTTGACCGTCGATCGGGTTGTCGAGCGCGGCAACGCGTTATTGGGCGACGCCGTTGCCGACCAACTCCTTGCGGCCCTTGGGTTGTTTGGGATACGCCTCAGCGTCAGCCTCATTCGTCTAGGCGTCGCCCCCAACGCGGGTGTGTTGTCCGAGGAACTGCGGCGGCGAAGCGGCATCACCCACCTGCGAGAGCTCTTGCTCACCATCTTCACGCAGCGCCGCGACGTGCTTAAGGCTCGCGCCGCGCTCGCCGCCTTGACGGGGCTTGTCCAGACGTCGCCTCCCCCGGAGCCAGATCGCTTGCGCATGGAAATCGAACGGGTGACCGCGGGTGCGCACGAACTCACCGAGGTCGAGCTCCTCCAGGTGGTCCGAGGCGGCCAGTTGGCGCTCACCGCCGACGAAGCCACCGAGCTCGACAGGCTGTTCGCCAATATTGGGGGCGAGCCCGATGCCCGACTAGGCGTGGAAGCAAGCGATGCGCACGCCCACGCCATCGAGCGCATCGAACACTGGCGCCGTCGCGGCGAGAATCCGCTTGCGCCACGCGACCTCACCGACACAGCACGAGCCGTCACCCGAAGCTACGAAGGCATCCTGGCCTCGCTCTGAGCGGCCCATGGGGCGAGGGTTTGTCTGGTTGCGTTGCTACGCGTCGTCGATGTAGGCACGGATAGCGGTCATCATTTCGGCTCGATTGGTCGCACCAAGTTTGGTTCGAATTCGAGCTACGTGATGCTCGACGGTCTTGGCCGAAATAAATAGCTGCGCGCCAACTTCTTTATGGGTTCGGCCTTGCACCACGAGCCGCCCCACTTCGATCTCGCGCTCGGACAGCTCGGTGACATCGCCGCCGCTCTTGGCACTGGCTTTGCGTTCCTGACGCATCGAACGTGACGCCTTCAAGAGCGCTTTGGCATCGGCCTCGCTAGTGGTGCGCATCGCGGCTGCTGCGGTGAGGCGTCCAGCGTCGTAGGCCAGCCCGGCGTCTCGGAGCAGCGTGGCGGCCTGAAGCACAGCTTCAGCGTCGATTGGGGCGTCGGCCTTGCTTACCGGCTGGGCTCCACGTGGTTTATCACTGGGTGAGGCGCCTGAGCCCCACTCTGTGTCGTCTGATTGGTCGGTGCCGAACACGACCCTGACCACCGGAAGGACCTGCGCATAGAGTTGATGTGCCGCTGTTGTTCCCTCGATATCGGCGAAGGCTTCAAGTGCTGCATGCACCGCTGCTTCATCGTCTACGCCAACTGCAGCCCACAGGGCTGCGCCCGCACAACTGAGGCGTAGCAGCGAGCCAGGTTGAGTTGTAGACAACAGCTGTTCGAGCTCCGCGGTGACCATGCTGGCCGGTTGACCGCATCGTTGGGCCGGAGCCAAAAGGTCCGCCACCAACGGGGCCCGCCACGCGTCAACCTGGACACGCTCAAGCAGTTGCGAAGCTTTCTGTACGCCAGGGCCGAGCGCATCGAGATTGTCGGCTCGCAGGGCGCTTGCTGCGTCGACGATCGCTCCCAGTGCCTCTGCCAGGGGGTCCAAAGCTGGTTCGGCCAGCTTGAGGGTGGCATCACGGAGCCTCCCGGCACGCATAGCGACCCACGCGTCGGTCACCGATCGCAACTCGGCGAAGCTGCGGTCTGCGTTGTCATCGTCGGGAGCTGCTGCCACCTCAAGGCTCTGGGTTGCCAAGTAAGCCACGATCGCGGCGCAACTTGTTGGGTCGAGCGGCCACCTTGTGGTGTCGACCCCATCGCCCACAAGGCGCTGCAGATCTCGCATATGCCGCGCCGTGGTTCCCGAGCCTGCCAGTAGCGCGTCGGCCGCCTGCACGAATGCGGCCAACGCAGCTTCGGGGCCCAGTGCTTCGGCCTGCGACGAAGCTCGGCTACCCGGTGGCGACTGGTCGGCAGGAACGGCGCCTGTTGCCCATTGGACGCTGGGCGCACTGGCGTGCACCAAGACCTGTTCGGCCGAGCTAGGCGTCGGGGTCACCCCAGCAGCGTCGGACATCCGACCGGCGCGGGCCAAGGTCCGTTGCAAGGGCGATCCCTTGACCTTCCCCGCTATGGCCACCTCCAGCGCCCGACGCACATCGCCCTCAGCTAGGGAAGCGTCTACCAGAGCCTCCGTGAGCGATGTATCCGGAAGGCCAACAGAGGTCGCTGCTTGCCAGGCCCCGTCCAAGAACGCCAGCGCCAGGCCAGGGTCGGCGGCTGAGGCACCGGCGCTTTCGAGGATGGCCAACGATTCGGGGGACCGGTCCGAGCCGGCCAACAGCCACGTTGCGGTTCGTTCTCGGGCTGCGGGAGCGCCTCGCTCCAATATGAGTGCAAGGGTCTTCCTGCGCTCGCCGGGCGGCACAACGTCGCGGATGGCGTCGGTGACCACTGGCGCAATCTCAACCCCGTGAAGCAACCCTGCGGCGCGTAGCTCGGTAATTGCAGCGTCAAGCCTATGGTGCGCCAGCCCGGTGAGGCCCTCGGCTGTCCCGTCTTGGAGCGATGCGCCAAATGCTACGGCGACAGCTAGGGATCGAGCTTCGGCGCCCAGGCTTTCAAGTCGAGGGGCAACAAGATCAGACGCTGCGCGTGAGTTCCCGAGTGCTGGGTGCACCTGCACCAACTCTGGCCAGCCCTCGGTGCCGCTAAGAACGTTGTCGACTGCCGTATCGCTCAATTGGTCCACAAGTGCCCGGAAGGTCGGCCGTAACGGGTCGAGGGGGCCGAGCGGTGCGGGTTGGCACAGCGTGGCCAGCGCCACCGTGGCGTCGTCACCCCGCCCGTTACGCTGCGTGACCACAACTGTTACATCAGCCGCTTTGGCCAGGGCACAGATGGCACCGATTTGCTGGACCTGGAGGGTCTCGAGGGCGTCGATGTCGTCAACCAACAGGGCGCCGCCTGCCATGCTCGCGACCAGCGCTGCGCCCTCTTGGCCTGCCAGCCCCAACATGTCGCCCAAGGACTGCCCATCAGTGGCAAGACCGCGGCCAACGACGTGGTGCACCTCCCCCGGAGCAAGCTCGGCAGCGAGCTGGCTGATCAGCCAAGACTTCCCGGCGCCCGCAGGCCCCGACACAAACCATGCAGCCCCCACGCCAGCGCTAGCAATATTGGCAGCCACAACAGCCGCTTCAGACCCGCTCATCCCCGCCAACGTTAGTCGCCCCACCACACCCTCGGGTTCAGACCCCAGCGTTGACCCCTGGTCTTGCGGACGCGGGCGGGGTGTACGTTGCGTCGCTCCGACCTCAGTGGCGGGTGCAGCACCGATCTCGGCGCAAGCCTCAGCACCGGCCATAGCGATCGTTGCCGCAATGGCTAGTCAGCGAGCGGCTGTCCGGTGCCAGATGAGCAGACGTCGTAAGCTCCGGACATGAGTGGACTTCACGAAGACCGAGTTGTGTGGGTAACGGGGGCGGCGTCGGGGATTGGGCGCTACACCGCCGAGGAGATAGTGAGCGAGGGCGGCAAGGTTGTGGCCACCGACCTTGGTTCGGCCGACTTCGGATGGGCGGAAGGCAACGACGCCATAACCGTGCTGCACGGCGACGTCACGGACCCCCAACACAACACCGACGCAGCAGCCTGCGCGGTCGAAACCTACGGTCACCTCGATGGGGCCGTGTTAAACGCAGGCGTGTCGGGCCGAGACAATCTCTTCGACGGGCCCCTCGACACATTCGATCATGTGATGGAGGTGAATGTACGCGGCGTAGTGCTTGGCATCCGGGCAGCAGCCGCCGTCATGCGCCCTACCTCTGCAATCACCGTGACTGCGTCCACCTCGGGCATGCGCGGCGACCCAGGCATGTGGGCCTACAACACCTCGAAGGCTGCGGTCATCAACCTGGTTCGCTCCGCATCCATGGACCTAGCTGCCAAAGGGATCCGGATCAATGCGGTCTGCCCGGGTCCCACCGAAACGGGCATGACCACAGGGATCAAATCGGCGCCAGAGGTCTACGAGGACCTACGGCGACGCGTGCCGCTTCAGCGCTGGGGGCTGGCCTCAGAACTCGCGAACGCACACAGCTTCTTGCTTTCCACAAAGGCCAGCTTCATCACCGGTGCCCATCTGCCCGTCGACGGAGGTATCAGCGCCAACAGCGGACAGTTCATGCCCGCGGCGTTCAGCTTGTAGGGCTCAAACAGGCGCCATGCCAGGTCAACAGCCTCTTACCCAGTTGAGCCGATGACCTTTGCCGGCACACCGGCTACCACAGCATTGTCGGGCACGCTCTTGGTGACCACAGATCCAGCCCCAACTGCCACCTGGTTGCCAATGGTGACCCCAGGAAGCACAACTGCGTTAGTGCCGACCCAACTGCCCCAACCAATCCGAACCGGCTTCTCTTGAGCGTGTTGGCGCCCGAGAGGAAGGTCGGGATCCGAGAACCCATGGTTCTGGTCGGTCACGTAGACATTGGGCCCAAAGAACACCTCGTCTTCGATGACCACACTGAAGTGGGCCACCAGGCTTGAACCCCGCCCGATGAGGACACGATCGCCAATCTCGAGAATCCGGTCGCTAATGAGCTGTTGCTCAGGACTCATCCCCGCGCTCATGGACACGTGCGGCCCAATAAGGGTGTGTGCCCCTACGTGGATGGCGTGCTCGCCATAGAGGGCCGTCGGCGGAAAACACATCACGCTGTTCGGACCAAAGTTGGCGAAACGTCGGGCTCGCGCCGAGCCGCTATGGATAGCGGCCTGGCGGCCGAACCACTCGTAGAAACCAAGAAACGCGTCGCCGCGTCGAAACGGGCTACGCACCTCGTCCAGCAGCAGCCTCGTCGGCGCGGTTGCGGCCGCTCACCAAGATGAGCTCTTCGTGCATCTCAAACCAGACCGTGTGATAGCTGTCCTTGAGCGGGTGGGCCACCATGGAAGTGTCGCCGGCTTGTACGGCGGCCAGCGCAGCTGCGAAACGGTCGAGGTAGCGGCTCAACCGAGGCGCCTGAGCTGCGGCGTCGGCAAAGACCGGCGCCACCGCGGCATCCAAGTCGGCAAGCCGATCGAAGATGGCCTGGTCGTATGCCTCGTCGGTGTGGTCGTTGGGCACCTGTTCGCCACCGACGTCTTTGATCTGCCAATCGGTGATGAGCTGTTTGAAGACATCGTTGTGATCACAAAAGCGCTCGTAAATGCCGTTCATGGCATCGGTGTCGACGTTTTGGCGTTCCGCCCCGAGCAGTTCGTCGGTCCAGGCTTTGCCTTCTGGCGTCAACCGGAAGCCACGGGGCGAATCGACCGCGTAGCCTGCATCGACCATCTCCTGCACGGCACTGGTGACCTCAGCGGCGCTGGCGCCACTGACATCGGCGATGGCGTCTACTGCGGCCATTCCTTTGAGGCGAAGAGCCATTGCAATCTCTAACACGAGAATCCCCCCGTATAGGTGTGCGAACCCGTTCGAAAGTACCAGCTTTCGCTTGCGGGCAATAAGCTGCCGGGCGACACAACGCATTTGAGCCGTTGGTCCCACATGTCAACAAGTCGGCCCAGATGGACTCATGGACGGACGTCGTTGGCCGATGGGGCACCTAATGAGGTAGTCCCAACCCTCATTGGAGGACCCTGATGTCAAGGATGACACTGGATCGGCTTCCGGACAGTATCGCAAAGGCCGATAACCTACCGTCACCCCCTGGCGTTGCGTTGCAGGTGATGCGGCTGGCCGAAGACCCGAACGCGCGCGCCGAGGACCTTGGCGCGCTTATTCGCAACGACCCCGCGCTGACGATCCGCCTGCTCAGAACAGTCAATTCGGCTGCCAATGGGTTACCTCAAACAATCGACAGCGTCGAACGTGCCTGCGCCCTGTTGGGGTTCCGGCAGGCCAAGACGCTTGCTCTCGGGTTCGCCGTTGCCGATTCGCTTCCCGTTGTCGGCCCCGAGTCTGGCTTTGACCTCGAAGAGTACTGGCTGCGCAGCGGGCTAACCGCAACTGCGGCAGAGGTCTTTGCTCGCCATGTAAGCCCTCAACACGCAGACCTTGCCTTTGTGGTGGGCTTGCTTAGCGAAGTTGGCCGCCTGGTCCTGGCGAGCTGCCTGACCTCGACCTACAAGACCGTCACGGCCCGAGAATCTTGGCCCTCGACCCGGCTTGAACGCGAGATATTGGGCTTCTCGAACCTCGACCTGTCAAGTGCCATGTACACCGAGTGGCACCTCCCATCAGACATTGTTGACCCCATTGCCTATCGCGATAACCCTTCTGAGCTGCCCGACGACGCCAGCACCGACGTCATCCGACTCTGCCGGATTCTGGCGGCATCTGAGATTCTGGCTGGTGTGTGGGCATCTGGTGCTGAGCGACGGAGTCTCAACTGGGCCAGCGACGCGGCCTGGCACTACCTCCACCTGCCTGCGGAGGACTTTGTCGGCATCGTCGACGAACTGAAGTACCGCATTGAACGTGAGGGCGCGTTCCAAACGGTTAGCCCGCCATCGGCAGTCAACGTCAAGAGTCTCGAAGAGCAAGCTACTGAGCGGCTCAAAGAGGCGGTTGGGCGTTCCACATCTGGATCCCGGGTGGCCGAAATGCTGCGAGCAGCCAGCGGGACCAGCCGCTAACCAGCCCCCATGGATGCGCTGGCCACCGGCACAGGCGCCCGGCCCCTCGCTCACGCGCAATACAGATGTTTCGAGCGGGTTACCGTTGTCCGACGACTCGCCCGGGACTAGGTGGTATCGGCACTGTTCCGCTACCGTTCCCGCGATGGGGAGCAGCATCTCGCTGATGACGACATCGCTCAAGAGTCCAACGGCGCGCAAGCTCCTTGAGGACCTTGATGCCGAGCTTGTAGGGCTCTACCCCGACCACCCCTATCCGCCCCCGTTTGGCGACGAAGAAGCCGGTGGGATTGGGTCGGTGCTCATTGCGTACCACGACCGCAGAGCCGTGGGTTGTGGGGCGATCCGCCAGCTCGAGGAAGGCACGGCTGAGATCTTGCGCATGTACGTGCTGCCCTCGGCACGAGGTCGCGGCATTGGCAAACTCTTGCTCAGCTCGCTCGAAGCAGAGGCCGGCGACATTGGCGCCACCAAGGTGGTGCTCGAGGCAGGTGACCGTCAGCCCGACGCGCTCGGCTTGTACGAGAGCCAGGGTTACACACGCCGCGAAAGCTGGCTGACTACACCCAACCCACATTCGGTCTTTATGGAGCGCGATCTCGCCTGACGGGGCGCGCACAAACCAGACGTAAACGAGACGTTTGACTCATTGAGTCAGGTGATGTTGCCCGGTACCTTCATTCTTGTGCATTGGTGCGGAGCGAAGACGAGGTGCGGCAGGCACCTTGTCTCGTTCGCTCGGCACCGGGGGGCACAGGCCGCTACTGGGTAGTGGGCGGCTGAGAGATCGCGTCGAATGCGCCACTGCGGCGCTCGATCCGAAGCTGAGGGTTGGCGGGGATGGACCGCCAACCCGACAGCGCGTCCGAAGCAACCGGACCGGACGCTAGCCCAACAGGCGAAGCGGCTGTTCGAGGAGCGCTTTGATGCTCTGGGCAAACTCCGCAGCCGGAGCGCCATCCAACACGCGATGATCCCACGTGAGGCTGAGAGTCATGCGCTGCACACGCGTTGGGCGGTCGCCGTCCCACGCCACATCGTCGCGAATCCGGCCGACGCCAAGAATCCCTGCGTTGGGTGGGTTGATGACCGGCGTAAACATGTCGACGCCATACATGCCCAATGCCGTTACCGAGAACGTGCCACCCTCCATCTCGTCCAACGTGAGGGTCTTGTCTCGTGCAGCGGTTGCCAGGCGAGCTGTTTCGCCAGCGAGGTCGACCACGCCTAGCTGGTCGGCCCCTTGCACAACGGGAACAACCAACCCGTCTGGGACTGCTACGGCCATGCCGACGTTGATGTCGTGCAGCAATTCGATGCCGTTCTCGCCAGCCTGTGCGTTGGCACCGGGGTGCTGCTGAAGGGCGCGTGCCACTGCGGCGATAACAAAATCGGTGTAGCCCGGTACGCGACCTAACTCGTCAGCGCCGATCTCTTTGAGCTGCTCGCGTAGCTCTACGACACGGTCCATGTCGACGTCCATAGCCAACGTGAGCTGTGCCATCTCCTGCAACGAGCTGTGCATGCGTTCGGCAATGACGCCGCGCATACCCTTGAACGGCACGATGTCGCCAGCTTGAGGGCCGCTCGCAGCAACAGCTGGTGACGAGGCCTTTGACACGCCACCGTTTTGGCGGGCGAATGCGTAGACGTCTTGACGGCTGACCCGGCCACCAGGTCCCGAGCCTGACACCGCCGAAATGTCGATCCCGAGGCGTTCGGCGGCCTTTGTGGCGGCGAAGGGTACAAAGCGGTCCGATGCCGGTGCTGGAGCAACGGTGCCGGGCGCGGGGCTGGACACGGTTGAGCCAACTCCGGCCTTGGGGCGGCCAACGCCAAGCGTGTCGGCGCCATGGCCACGAACGTCTTCTGAGGTCACACGACCGCCGGGGCCTGTGCCAGCCACGGCGGCGACGTCGATGCCGAGTTCGGCTGCGACCCGACGGGCGTTTGGCGAGGCCAGGACTCGGCCCCCGATGCCGCGGCCCGAGGGAATGGCTGCGCGCACGTCTTCTGAGGTGATACGGCCGCCTGGGCCTGTACCGGTCAGCGAGGAGACTTCGACCGCCATTTCGGCTGCGACCCGACGGGCGTTGGGCGAGATCAATAGACGCCCACCTTCGCCGGTAGCCGCCTGAGCTACGACAGACTGCTCGGCTGGTGCTACCTCAGCCGGTACAGGCGGAGCAGCGGGTGCAGCTGCTTGCGGTGCTGGGCTGTCGGCTGGGGCCGAGGGTGCAGCTGGCGCTGAAGCCCCAGCGGGCAGGTCTTCGCCGGCGGCGAGGACGTAGCCAACTATCTCACCGGGTTCGAGCGTTTCCCCCACAACGTGGGTGTGGCGGACCAACCCCGCTGCGGGCGATTCGACCTCCGCCTCGACCTTGTCGGTTTCGATCATCATGACCACGGCGCCGGCAGCGACTTCGGTGCCGTCGGCAGCGAGCCATTCGGCAATCGTGCCCTCGGTCATGGTGAGGCCAAGCTTTGGCATTTGGATCTCAGTAGCCACTGGTGTTTCCTACCCTCCGATGGAGAAGAACTGGTTGCTTGTTGCGATGTCTATTGCGGCTTGGGGGTTGATGACCCATGGCCCATCGCGTCGAATAGTTACGGTTGCAGAGTCTTTTGGGCCCAACACGTGGTCGCGTTCGCCGTCGAAGGCCAGAACACCGGGACCGTCGACGGTGATGACTTGGTCGTCGTCTAGTCGGGAGAACGCGGCGATGCCGATGTTTTCGAAGGTGCCTGGGGAGACCGCAGCGCGAACGCCTTGCCCCTCATGGTCATGACTGAAACGCACTTCGAGGCCGCCTGCTTCGTCGCGGCCCACGGCTTGAAGCACCGACCCAATGGCCGACAGGCCAACCGAGCCTGGTTCGGCAATGGAAAAAACGGCGTGACGAAGGTCTTCGGTGTGCCACACGGCCCGGCTGCCGATGAAATCGCCGTCGACAAGCACAAGGTCTACCAGCGCTTGATCTGGGGTCAGGTCGTCGATCTGGACGTGGATGACTTTGCAGCGACTGCTGGCTTGGTCTCGTGACACTGCGCCACTAGCCACCAGGCCCGCAGCCAAACCGGCCAACGTGGTTTCGATGTGCTGGGGAAACACGTTGTTGGTGCCAACAGCCACCGGCATCACAACTGCATCTGCCCACCCGCGAGCGACGTCTCGGTTGGTGCCGTCGCCGCCAAAGACCAGCACTGCACCAACATCGGCTTGTGCCATGGCTTCTGCGCCACGAACAGAGTCTCGACCAGAGCCCATTGGTTCGAGATCGAGCATCTCGACCTTGGCGTCATCGAAGCCATCTAGGGCGCGCAACACCAAGTGTCGAGCGTCGTCGAGGACAAGCAAGCGCGTTGCTCCACCTTCGGCCGCTCCAACTGCGGCTCGGCGGATGAGGGCGATCTTGTCGACATCACCCACCGAGCCTGCGTTGGCGACCAGGCGTCGGACATCTTTGCCAGCCGCCGGACTGGCGATGATCCCGACGGTACTCATAGCTGAAGCAGCGGAGGGCTATCGGTTGAGGACGCCGCGGACGGCATCGGCAATCGAACCTGGGTTTGGCACGTACTCGCTCTCAAGCGCTGGGCTGAACGGCACTGGCGAAAATGGGGCGCCAACGCGAGCCACAGGAGCATCGAGGTAGTCGAATGCGAACTCTTGAATCTGGGCTGCGATCTCGCCGCCGATGCCGCCGTTGCGGACGGCTTCGTGGACAATGACGACCCGGTTTGTCTTCTTGGCGGATTCGACCACTGTGTCAGTGTCGAAAGGCAACAAACAACGGGGGTCGACTATCTCGACAGAGATGCCCTCTTCGGCCAGTGTCTTTGCTGCGGCTTGCGCAACGCTAACCATGCGACCAATGGCCACGATGGTTACGTCGTCGCCTTCTTGCACAACGCTGGCCTTGCCGAGGGGGATCTCGTAGAGCTCTTCGGGTACGTGGCCGCTGGTGCCCAGCATGGCTTTGTGCAACGTGACGATGGTGGGGTTGTTGTCACGCACGCACGAGGTCAGCAAGCCCTTGAGGTCATGAGGCGAAGACGGGAAGACGAGCTTGAGCCCCGGCACATGGATAAGCCATGCTTCGAGGCTTTGGCTGTGTTGAGCTGCCGCACCCAGGCCAGCACCACCCGTGGTTGTGATGGTGAGTGGCAACTCTGCTTTGCCGCCAAACATGTACTTCATCTTTGCTGCCTGGTTGGCGATTTGGTCCATGGCCACCATGACGAAGTCCATGAACATCAGGTCGACAACTGGGCGCAAGCCCATGGCTGCGGCCCCGATACCCAAACCAACAATGGCTTGCTCGGCAATGGGGGTATCAACGACCCGGCGATCGCCGTATTCGGCGTTGAGTCCGGCGAAGGACTGGAAGACGCCGCCATAGCGGCCCACGTCTTCGCCAGCGACGAAGATGTCCTCGTCTTCGGCCATCAGCTGGAACAGTGTCTCGTTGAAGGCCTGGTTGTAGGTGATGATCCGCTGATCTGTTGCGGTCTCTGTAGCGGTCATATCAGGAAGCCTCCGTGTACACGTCGGTCAACATGTCGGTTGCAGGGTCTGGGAACGGGCTTGCTTCGGCCCATTCGATGGCCTCGTCAAGCTCTGCGTTGATTTCGTCGTGGATCTTCTTGGCAGCGGCCTTGGACAGGACGCGGGCCTTGGAGAGTTGCGCCTCGAACATCTCGATGGGGTCGCGGGCTTTCCATGCGGCCACTTCTTCGTCGGAGCGGTAGTTCTTGCCAATGCCGCTGACGCCAGCGTGGTCGTAGTAGCGGTAGGTTTTGCACTCGATCATTGATGGGCCTTCGCCAGCGCGAGCTCGGGCGACAGCGGCCTGAGCTGCTTCGTAGACCGCAATGACGTCCATGCCATCGACCACCACTCCAGGCATGCCGTAGGCCACGGCCCGGTCGGCTACATCGGTGATGTTCATGACGCGGTCGCGTGCGGTGTATTCGGCGTATTCGTTGTTCTCGCACATGAAGACCATGGGCAGGCCTAGGGCACACGCCATGTTTGTGCCTTCGTGGAAGGCGCCAATGTTGGTGGAACCATCGCCAAAGAAGGCCATGGTGACCAAGCCATTGTCGCGGTAGAAGTTGGAGAAAGCAGCGCCAACACCGATTGGGACACCAGCACCCACGATGCCGTTGGCTCCCAACATGTTGAGGTCAAGGTCCGATATGTGCATGCTGCCGCCCTTGCCTTTGCAATAGCCGGTAGCACGCCCCATGAACTCGGCCATCATGGGCTTGAACTGGCCGCCCTTGGCAACAAGGTGACCGTGACCACGGTGGGTGGAACTGATCTGGTCTTCGTTGGTGAGGGCGGCACAGCCGCCCGCGGCCACGGCTTCTTCGCCCACATAGAGGTGGATGAAGCCAGGAATGCGGGCTTCGGTAGCCAGGCGTCCAGCTGCCTCTTCGAGCAGCCGGATACGAACCATGCGCCGGTGCAGGTCGAGCAGCACCTCTTTGGGGATCTTGGAAGAGCTAGCGCTCTTGGTTTGCTTAGCGGCCTTTGCCGGTTGTTTCTTTGTTGCCATCAAGTCTTTCGTTTCGTGGAGGTGTGGCCAGTTCCTGGCCGTTCGGTAGCGGTTAGGAAGTGTGGCCCAGTGCCCAGCGCAAGCCGCGGCGGAGGAGCTCGTGATACTGCGGGATGTCCCAAGAACACCGTTCTATGACGGGGTAGTACGGCAACGCGTCGGTCATGTCCCAATGCCCTCGGCAGTGACCCAGGTTGTTGTACAGGATCTCGCCGCTGCCGTGCGACTTGGTGTACATGATGAGGTGTTGGGGGTCGCAGTCGGTCCAGTCGGAGTCGACAAAGCCCGGCGTCTCCCCTTGCCACTCGGTGTGCAGCAGCGCACGCAGCGAGTCGCGATCGTGATAGTCGCACAGGTACAGCTCGTCGTCGGTCTCGAAGGGTTCGATGCCTTCGACCAGCCAGTGATTGGGGTCAGTGAGCTTTACCGGGAATGGAGCAATGGGTGGGTGCGAGATGAACTGCGTACCCAGGAGCTTCGCCCAGGTTGGGAAACACCGTGGTGCCCCAACGGGGTTTGGCGGGTTGAAGTCCAGTGCCGAGTTGGTGCCGTGCAGCGCCAACCATCTACCACCCTCGCTTACCCAAGCACCGATGGCGTCTTGAGCTTGCTGGGATGGGCGCACGTCGCAGGTGTAGGACACCAAGAACGAGGACTTCGCGATGGAATCGGTGTCTTCGTAGTCGGAGCCGACCTTGACACGAACGTGTGGGTGCTCGGCCAGCAGGTTGAGGAGTTGCAGCCGAGCGTAGTCGATGTCGTGGAAGCGACCACCGGCGACGAGGTAGGCATCAACGCGTTCTGGTTGTTCGGTTTCGGCCATGACGGGTTAGTACGCGATGCGCTTGGTGTAGCCGCCGTCAATGACAACGTTTTCGCCGGTGACCCACGATGCAGCGGGGCTGCAAAGGAAGGCGGCCACGTTGGCGACTTCTTCGGGGGTACCCATGCGTCCGCTGGGGTGTCCAGCGACGGTGCCGTTGTAGAAGTCGGGCATTGCGCCTTTGATCATGTCCCAGGGGCCGTTCTCGAAGAAGATGGGGCCGGGTGACACGGTATTGGCGCGGATGCCTTTAGCGGCGAGCGTCTGAGACAGGCCGGAGATGTAGGCAATGGCGCCAGCTTTGAGAGCCATGTAGCTGCTGGGGCCGGGGCCGAAGTTCTCGAGCGCAGCTGTTGTGGCGATCTGCAAGATAGCGCCTTCGCCGGATGAGGCGAGGTGCTCTTCGGCAGCATTGACGCCGCGGACCAGACCCATGAGGTCGACCTGGTAGTTCTGGTCGAACTTCTCGTCGTTGGTGCCGCCGCCGCCGCCGGATGCGTTGTTGACGAAGATGTCGAGGCCACCCATGGATTCGGCGGCGCCGTTGATCCATGCGGCGAGGGCATCGCCGTCACCGACGTCGACAGCGGAGCCTGACACGTTTCCACCAAGGGCGGCGACGGCTTCGTCGACACCTTCTTGGCCGCGTGCACAGATGGTGACGGTGGCACCTTCTTCGAGCATGCGTGCAGCGATTGCGCGGCCGATGCCACGTGATCCGCCTGTGATAGCGACCTTCTTGCCGGCGAGTCCGAGATCCATTGTGGTCCCCCTTGGGAGTCAACGCTCATTTGCTGGCCGCGAGGACCAGAATTGACCGAGTGGTTAATTTGGTTGCACCCTAGTACGTGAGCGGCCACGGCTCACGTCCGGTTGACGTGACTGGGGTAGGTTGGCTTGGACGGCACGGGCGAGGACGGCAACATTGCCTCTAGTCTGCACCTTCTGGGGTATACAAACCCTGCTTACAAGACCTGTGTACCTTCGTTGCGGCGGCACCAGATCATGACACGCCAACTGAGGGGATCCAATCGAGTGGCGACCAAAAAGCTGGGGCGGCCGCCCGATTCATCAAGCGAGGAAACCCGAGAACGCATCTTGCGCGCTGCTCGAGGTTGCTTTGCCCAGTATGGGTTTGAGGGCACAACGAACCGCCAGCTCGCGACCGCAGCGGAGCTGACGACAGGCGCTATCTATCACTACTTCGGCTCGAAACAAGAGCTGTATCTTGAGGCCCACAATCAAGTTCAGCGCATTGTGTACGAGCGGTTCATCGAGGCGACTGCAGGTGTGGGCGACTCATTTGTCGAACAAATCGAGGCCGTACTCGACGAGGCTCTTGCGTTGCAGCGCGAAGACCCCACGCTGGCCAACTTCTTGGTGGCGACACGAACCGATGTGCACCGCCATGCCGAGTTAGCCGATGAGCCGCGGCTGCGCCCCGACCGGCGCCTGAGTTTCTTTGGTCGGCTCATCGATCGCGGCATCGAGACCGGCGAGGTCCGTGCTGAG
>JAUIIS010000325.1 GCA_030431575.1 Acidimicrobiia bacterium
GTCGGGTGTCACGATGCTGCCCTGGATAACCCGCTGGCCGTCAACCGAGTACACCAGCACTGGGGCCGACTGGTTTCTGATGGCTCCAACAAACGACGTGAGCAGCCCGTTTTGCAACGACTGCTGAAACAAGATCAGAAAAACCAACATCCCAATGGCCGCGATGAGCAGCCCAAAGCGCACCTTGGCGCGAGACATCTCTTTCAAAGCAAGAAACATGGGGGCTTTGTGTCTCCAGCGGCGGACGGGACCCACTGACAGTACCGGGCTTGGCAAGGTTTGCTCAGCCGAACGGGGAGGATCTCGCGCCAGAACTGTTGGGCGCCTAGCATCGGAGCACCAGCCACTGGACCAGCACAAGGAACATCCATGTCTGACCTCGAAATCCCCAACTTCGGCGACCTCCTGCGCACGCACTTGGATGGCGTCACCGCAGGTGCGTTCCCCTATTTGCTGTCGCGCCTCGAGCGTACGGCCGCCGACCGTTACCGCGGCTGGGCCGAAGATGTGCCCGAGCACGCCGAGGGTCTGTTGGCGTGCGCTGCACGAGAAGACGAAATCGCCGACCGTGCCGCAGCATTGTTTCCTCCAAACGACGACGAGCGAGCGCAGGTCGAGGCCATGATCGGTCCAGCCAAAGACACGTACTACAAGGCGTTCGAGGGCTATACGCCTATAGAGCAGATGACCCTTCAGGCTGCGGCCGAACGCCAAGGCTCAGGTGCATGGGAAACCCTCGCGGTCGCCTACCCGCAGCATGCTGAAGCGCTACGGGAGCTCTCAGCCATCGAAATCCAAAGCGCCGACTACTTGGACGAACTCCTGCCGACGTTGACCCCGTGACTGCACCATGGCTCAGTCGTCCTCGTTGTTGGCCACGATGCCCTGCTCCTGAAGAGCAGCAACCGCATCGTCGTCGAGGCCCAGGATCTCTCGCAGCACTTCGACGTTGTGCTCGCCCAACTTTGGGCCAGACCAGTTGATGCTGCCCGGCGTCTCAGAAAGCTTGGGCACCACGTTCTGCATGGGGATCTGCCCAAAGTCTTGGCTTTCCATCCACGTGATGGCTTCCCGAGCAGCGAAGTGCTCGTCGGCCAACATCTCTGGTGCCCGGTACATACGACCGTTGGGCACAGCGTGTTCGTTGAGAAGCTCCTGCAGGTCGTCGGAATCAACCGTTGCCGACCATTCGGCGATGAGGTCGTCCAGCTCGCACTGATTGTCGCCGCGGGCCACGTGCGTCGCAAAGCGAGGGTCTTCGCCCAACTCGGGCCGACCCATCGCCGTGGCGAGGCGCCGCCACACCGTGTCCTGGTTGCCCGAGATCAGGTGCATCTTGTCGTCTTTGGTGGGATACACGTTGGCGGGGGCGATGTTGGGAATCAGCGAACCGGTCCGCTCGCGAATGAACCCGGCCACGTGGTATTCGGTCAACAACGACTCCATGACCGCAAGCACCGACTCATAAAGTGCGGCGTCGACAACCTGGCCCTTGCCGGTGCGCGTGCGCGCATGCAGCGCGTTAAGCGTGCCGATGGTGGCAAACATGGCGGTAAGCGTGTCGCCGATGCTGATGCCGGTGCGGCTGGGCATGCGGTCTGGTTCGCCGGTGGTGTAGCGGATACCACCAAGGGCTTCGCCAATGGCCCCAAAGCCGGGCTGGCTGGAGTAGGGGCCGGTCTGGCCGTAGCCCGATACCCGGGTGATGATGAGCTGGGGGTTGATTTCGTGAAGGACGTCGGGGCCCAAGCCCCACTTCTCGAGGGTGCCGGGCCGGAAGTTCTCCAACAAGATGTCGGCCTCGACCACGAGGTCTTTCACCAATTGTTGTCCTGCGGCTTCGCGCAGGTTGACGGTGAGTGACTTCTTGCCTCGACCTACCACGGGCCACCAAAGCGACTTACCGTCGGCCTTCTCTTGACCCCACGCACGCATCGGGTCGCCCGTGCCGGGCGGTTCGATCTTGATGACCTCGGCCCCATGGTCGGCGAGTTGTTGACCACAGAACGGGCCCGCTAGCAGCGTTCCCACTTCGATAACTCTGATGTCAGAAAGCGCGCCGCTCATGGCACTCCTTAGATGGTTGAGCTGTTGGCAAGCCCCAACACCACGTCACCAGACTCGTGAGGCGCCGCATACGTCCTGGGCAACCGCTTCTTCGCCTTCGGCAAGCCAGGTCTGGCTGATGTGGGTCATAGGCCGGCCCGGGCCAATACGTTGCGCGATCGGCGAACCACGGCCAGGTCCACAAACTCGCCGTTGACCACCGCCACGCCGCTATCGCTGTCTTGAGCAGTCTCGTAGGCGGCAATCACCGCCTGGGCGTGGGCCAGCTCGCTGGCGCTAGGAGTGAACACATCGTTGATGATGGGCACCTGTGCGGGGTGGATAGCTGGGCGGCCCCCAAAACCCTGCCGCCGTAGCGCGTTGCTGGAGGTGGCCAGACCCTCGCTGTCGTCCAACGCTGTCCAGACCGGCCCGGTGGGGGCCGCCAATCCCGCGGCGGCCGAAGCCACAACCACCTGGCTGCGAATGGCCCACAGTTCCGGTTCTCCCGGGGACGGGTCCATCCCGAGGTCGGCGGCCAAGTCGGCTTCGCCAATGGCAAGCTGTTGGACTGCAGGTACGTTTGCGATTTCGTTCAGGCTTTGGACTCCACTGGCCGACTCCACCAACGCCACCACTGCTTTGCCGTCCAGGTCGCAGAACTGTGGTTCGGCCTTGGGCATGACCACCCCTAAGGGGGCAAACTCCAGTGCCATGGCGAGGTCGTCCGGCAACAAATCTGGCCGGTTGTTGACCCGAACCCAAGCGGGCGCGTGCTGATTATCTGCCAGCCAGGCAGCGGCATGCGAGCGGGCATCGGCCTTTGCTGGCTCGGCCACAGCATCCTCCAGGTCGATGATGATTGCGTCTGCCCCCGAGGCCAACGCTTTGCCAAACCGGTCTGGCCGGTCGCCTGGTACATAGAGCGTGGTCCGCACGCGTCGACACCTCTCTGTCATCTTCGTAGATGTCAAGGTAACCCAGGAGAAGCGTATGACCACACCCGGTGGAGCGGCCGTGGATGTGCGGGTTAACCGGCGAGCGTTCCCAGCAGTGCCAGGGTTTTGCCGTAACAAGTTGTTGATGCCTCGTGATGGTACGTGGCGTCGTACTCGGGCCAGGTGAAGCCGTGGTCGGCGCCGTCGAAGATGGACAACTCGACGTTGTCCATTCCAGCAATCGCATCGAAGTACTGCTGGTGCATTTCGATCGACTGCACTTGGTCGGCGGTACCGATACCGATGTGGAGCCCGCCGCGAAGCTGCGATACCGAAGCATGAGGCGAATCTGGGATGGAGTCGTAGACGAGGAACGACGGGTGAAACATGGAGCCAACCACAAAGCGTTTGGGAGCCCGGGTCATGGCCCGATGCACAGCTCGAGCACCGAGGCAGAAACCGATACAGCCCATGGGGCCTTCCCAGCCAACGGCCTGGGCAGCGTCGTCCATGTCTTGTTGGATGTTGGCGTCGGTGAGGTTGGCCATAAGGCCCCGCATCTGATCGACGACTCCGGGGTCGGCCGCCCGCTTCTCGGGGGTTGCGCTGAACAGGCGGATGTCTCGGTGGTACAAGTCGGGAACAATGACTTCGTAACCGTCGCCAGCCAGCTTGCGACAGAAGGCCGCTGTGGCGTCTCGGATCCCGGGCGCATCAAAGAAGATCCCTACCTTCCCCGCTGGATCACCGGCAGGAACGGTGTGCAGGACCGCCATGGACCCGCCTGCGGTTTCAGCGTCGATAATGTGTTGCTCTGTCTCCATGCGCACCACTTTAGGGCCGGAAGATCACGACCTCATGGGTCTCGTAGCTGGTAGAAAAAACTTCGATGATGCCATCGGCGCGCTGCGCTACTAGCGCTCTACGCTCAAGGCCACCGCCAACAACAAGGACTCTTCGATGGCCGAACCACCCGTAGCAGCCAGAATCGATCACTCGTTCAGCCACCATGGCATCGCTGTTTCCGATGCGTACGCCTGGATGCGTGACCCTGGCTACCCCGACGTGACCAACGAGGACGTGCTCAACCACCTCCACGTCGAAAACGCGTACTTCGAAGCCCACATGGCCCCCT
>JAUIIS010000023.1 GCA_030431575.1 Acidimicrobiia bacterium
TGATGAGCGTGATCGGCGCCGATTGGAAGCTGATACCGCTCGAGCTCAATCCGCCCCATCAGCAGCAGTACCGCAAAGTACTGGAGCCGTTCTTTTCGCCCGCCAGCATCAATGCGCTCGACGATGCCGTGCGTCGCGCCTGCGACGAGCTGATCGACGAGTTCGCCGACCGGAACGGATGCGAATTCGCCAGCGAGTTCGCCGAGAAGTTCCCGTCGCACATCTTCCTCGACCTGATGGGGATGCCGCGCGAGAAGCTGGCGGACTTCCTGCGCTGGGAACGCGGCATGCTTCGTCCGGAACGGCCGGAAGATGCGGTGGGTGCGATGAGCGCGATCTCGGACTACCTGCAGGAGTTCATCGCGGAGCAGAAGCAGGACCCGCAATCGGACCTGATGAAAGGCATCGTCTCGGCCCGCTTCAACGGCGAGAGGCCGCTGACCGACACCGAGATGCTTGGCTGGTATGGCATCCAGTTGCCTTCTGCGGTCTCGCCCAGTTGGCTTCGTCGCCGTGCCCGTCGAGATGGGGTGATGCCCGGTCCGGGTGGCGCAGACGACGCGGGTCGCTGGGCTCGCGACGGCGCACCAGCTCTTGAGCAGGTAGCTCAAGAGGTCGCGGTCCGCGTAGAGCAGGGCTTTGTGGGTTTTCACACCGAGTTCCAGGGCATCACCCGCAGGGCCGCTCGACGCTTTGCGTTCCAAGAGTTCTCCGCTGGTCAAGAAGACGCGTCGGATCGTTTGTTGCTTCATCGCCGCTGTGTCGAAGCCACCGTGCGCGGTGTGGGGCCGCTGCTGGGGCTCTACGACGACGACGAGACACGGCGCACGGTGTGGGTGCGCGCCCGGCATCTCTTTGCCCATTCCATTGCCTGGCGCCCTGACTCCGAGCTGGCCGAAACCTATTTCAACTCCGTAGCCCGCAGGGTGTTCACCATGGTTGGCACCGACGACGACCTGGAGTTCCGGTGGTTTGGGGGCATCACCTTGCCTGTGGTCGACCCTGGGCAAGGCGAGGTGAACACGTTTCGTCGCCGTGGCACTACGGCCGACCTGGTCGAGGCTGTGCTTGCTAGCTATGGGTTTCAGCGGGGTTGGGACGACATCAGTCGCGATGCTGAGGCCGTGGCTGGCGCCATCGACGAGCATTTGGCCCAAACGTGGGAGTCAAGCATGCCGGTGGAGATCGACATGCTTGCCCCGGTGTTCTACCGAAACCGGGGTGCATACTTGGTGGGCCGAATCCGCCACCTGAACCGGGTGTCGCCACTGGTCATTCCACTGCGGAGCATCCCAGCTGGCATCCAATGCGATGCGGTGTTGCTTACCGAGAACCTCACCAGCCGCATTTTCGGTTTTACCCGGTCGTACTTCCATGTCGACACCGCAGAGCCTGCAGCGGTCGTGGCTTTTGTAAAGTCACTCATTCCGCTGAAGCCTGTGGCCGAGCTCTACACGGCGATTGGCCATAGCGGCCATGGCAAGACCAGTTTGTTTCGGGCCATCTACCGTCACCTCGACAACAGCACCGATCGCTTTGAGTTTGCTCGTGGCGTAAAGGGGATGGTCATGACGGTGTTTACGCTGCCCTCATTTGGCGTGGTCTTCAAAGTCATCAAGGACACGTTCCCACCGTCGAAGCGCACCAGCCGGGCCCAGGTCATGGACAAATACCGTCTTGTCTTTAAGCACGACCGTGTGGGTCGTATGGTTGACGCCCAGGTTTTCGAGAACCTGGCTTTCCCGCGAGATCGTTTCAGTGACGACCTTGTTGAGGAACTGGTCCGCGAAGCTGGACGGCAGGTCACGGTGACCGACACCCAGGTCATTATCGATCACGTCTATACCGAGCGTCGGGTCTACCCGCTCGATCTATATGTTCGCGAGATGCCGACGGCTCAGGCCCGCGCCGCAGCGGTCGACTACGGCAACGCAATCAAAGACTTGTGTGCGGCCAACATCTTTCCCGGTGACCTCTTCACCAAGAACTTTGGGGTGACCCGTCACGGCAGCGTCGTGTTCTACGACTACGACGAGTTAGCGCTGCTTGACGAGATGAACTTCCGGGAGATCCCACCATCAAAGAGCTATGAGGACGAAATGTCTTCACAGCCGTGGTTCTCCATTGGGGTCGACGATGTGTTTCCCGAGGAGTTCAAACGCTTCTTTCACTTCCCCGAGTCGGTACGGACCGCGTTTTTTGGGCGCCATGGTGACTTGTGCGAGGCTGACACGTGGCGAGCGCTCCAGGGCGCTCACAACGAGACGGTTGTTCCAGAGTTCTTCCCGTATCCCGATGAGGTCCGGCTATGGGCAGGATCGGGCGTTACCGAGCCGTAATCATGTTTTGAAGCATCTCGGTTTCGGCTTCGAGTTCCTCGACGCGGTGTCGCACCAAGTCGGTCATGGATACCAGGCCGCATACGTTGCCGTCATCGTCGACAACGGGGATGTGGCGGAACTTGTGTTCGGTCATGATGCGCATGAGGTCATCGAGCGTGTCGCTAGCGGTGCAGGTGTAAACCTCGCGGGTCATGACCGACCGGGTCTTGATGCCCAGCCCTTGTGCGCCAACCTCGGCCACTTTGGCCACGATGTCGCGCTCGGAGAGAATGCCCGAGACAACCTTGCCGTCTTCGGAGGCCACGAGCACACCAAAATGGAACCGTGCTAGCTGCTTGGCGGCTTGCTCAAGTGAGGTGTCTGGGTGGACGGTGACCACGAGATCACCCTTGCTCTTCAATAGTTCAGAAACCAGCATGTTGGGTCGCTCCTTGTCGGGGGTGGGGAGAAGAATGGTGCCGACGACATTGGCGGACCCGTCACCCAGCGTAGCAATATGTGACGCTGGTCACAAGAAAGCCTCCGCTAGTGTCCGGTGAGACGCCGCACTGCCTCGTGCATCGTCTCAGGCGATCCAGCAAACGAGAACCGCACGTAGCGGTGACCGTTGGTGGGGTCGAAGTCCACCCCGGGGGTGGCTGCGAGGTTCAGCTGGTCCAGCCACTGGGCACACAACTCCTGGCTGTTTGACGTGAGATGGTCCACGTTTGCATACACATAGAACGCTCCGTCGGCCGGAGCGAGGCGGTCGAGGCCAGCTTGGGGGAGTCCCTCGAGCAAGATGTCGCGGTTGGTCCGATAGACGGCCAGGTGGCCGTCGAGTTCGTCCAGCGAGTCGAACGCCCCCAGACCGCCAAACTGGGAGACCGTGGGCGCGCAAATCACGAGGTTCTGGGCCAGGCGCTCGACAGTTGTGAGGAGTTCGGACGGCACCAGCATCCAGCCGAGTCGCCACCCGGTCATGGAGAAGTATTTCGAGAAACTATTGATCACGATGGCTGATCCAGCATCGGACCATGCCGTGGTGCCCGGTTGGCCATAGCTGATGCCGTGGTAGATCTCGTCGGAGATGAGGCGAATGTTGTTGTCGTGGCAGTAGCGCACCAAGGCAGTGAGCTCGGTGGGGGACAACATGGTTCCGGTGGGGTTAGATGGGCTGGCAACCACCACGCCGTCCAGGGGCCCCGCGTCAGCCAGCACCTCCGGTGTTGGTTGAAACCTGGTTTCTGCGCTGAGTTGCACATCGACAACTTCGATCCCAAACGCAGTAAGCATGTTTCGATAGCACGGGTAGCCCGGCGACATCACGGCCACTCGGTCGCCAGGGTCGAAACAGGCAAGGAACGCAAGCACGCAGGCGCCGGTTGCGCCCATGGTTATCGCCACCACATCGGGGCTGACCTCGACGCTGTAGGTGTGCTGATAGTGCTCGGCGATGCGTTGTCGAAGCGGGTCAATCCCGAGCGCGTTGGTGTAGCCCAGTACGTTGTTGTCAATGGCTCTGTGTGCGCCAGCAATAGCGCCTGCGGGGGCACCCGTGGCGGGCTGCCCAACCTCCAAGTGTAAGACGTCGGCGCCTTGGGCCTGGCGAGCTGCCGCAGCCCGGACGACTTCCATGACATAGAAGGGCGGTATGCCCGAACGCTTGGCAACTTTCACGGCAGTGTCCTTTGGTTGCTGGGTGTGGTGGGCCTGCCATTGACGGTGTTTGGCTTCAGGGGCATCTGGCCCATAGCTGGGTACCGGTGTAGGCAGGACCTCCGGTACTGCCGCAGCGCTCGGTTTGGAACACTGAGACGTACACAAACCAGGCGCACAACATGCCTGGCAACAGCCTCACCTTAGGGATAGGAAACGTGACCGACCAACGTGGCATAAACAGGTCCTTTACCTGCGCAGGATGTGGCTTTGCCCACGCTGGGGTACCAGACAGTGACATGGCTGCGGCGATAACCGACGCGGGTCGGCAGTGGCAAGAGCTCCTGTCGACGGTGGCCGATCATCCGGGTGGTCTCGATGCCTTGGCCACCATGACCGCCTCGAACTGGTCTGCCATCGCGCATGCCTGCCATGTGCGTGACGCCGTGGCGGTGGCCACCCGTCGTATTGAGCTTGCGGTGTTGGCGGACAATCCACCATTTTCGCCGTGGGACCCTCAAGAGGAGGCAACGCAGGCCGTGTATGTGCACCAGCATCCTCATGCTGTGGCCGACGACATCGAGGCAAGCTGCGTGACGCTGGCCAGAACGTGGCAGCGCTTGGGCGCCCATGAGCTTCAGCGGACCGGCCAGCTTGGTGGCCAGTCGCTTCGTGTCGCCGAACTGGGCCAACGCGCGTTACATGACGCCCGTCACCATTTTGTTTTGGCACAGGCCGTCATACCTGCCGCTGCTCCGTAGCTGCGCAGGACAGCGTTAGCTGCGCAGGACAGCGTTAGCTGCGCAGGACAGCGATCTGGGACCGGACGGTTTCGAGATCGTCGGGGTTGGTGAGTCCGGTCCAGGTTTCGGGGCTCGATGCCAGCTCTACGTTGAAGCCATTGTTGGCCATGAGCGCCGAGACTTCGGTGGGGAGCAGGCATTCGGCTTTGGGTTCGGAGGCGTGGGCTGCGTAGAACGCATCCCACCGGCCCGCGAGTGCGTCCATGATGCTGGGATGGAACGCCCAGAGGTTCATGGACACTGGGGTGGCGGCATCGATGACGGGCCCGTCTGTTCCAGCGCCAATGGTGCCGTCGCTGCGCCGTTGGAGATCTGAGGTCTCGTCGATGTGGTCGAGGTGGCCGTTACTGACCGCACACACACCTCGGGTGACCGACCCAACTGCAGGTAGTGTCTTGCCAACCTCAAACGCCACCAGCAACCCAAGGTCAGGGGTGAGGTCGTTGAGGCGGTCAAAGGCAATCTGGAAGCTTGAGCGGCCGTAGTAGTCGTCGGCGTTGGCCAAGATAAACGGTGATGTAACTGCGTCGGCGGCCGAGAGCACGGCATGTACGGTGCCCCAGGGCTTGTCGCGCGGTGGGCCGAGGTCGTCCTGGCAAACCAGGGTGAGGTTGAGGTCATCGCCGTGAATGGAGCGTACGTGGGCTTCGGTGTCGTCTTTGATGTCGTTGCGGACAATCAGTATGACTTCGTCAACACCGGCATCGACGGCGTCGCGAATGGTGTAGTCAAGAATTACTTCACCGTTCGGACCTACCGCTGCAAGTTGTTTTACGCCGCCAAATCTGCTGCCGAGTCCGGCCGCCATCACCACGAGGGATGCATTAGTCATGGCACTAGTGGTACCGGGCGCACGGCCCAGATACAAGGACCCTTGGTCCTAATGCGCACAGACCCTTGGTCCTAATGCGCACAGACCCTTGGTCCTAATGCGCACAGACCCGTGGTCCTAAACTTGCGCTGACGTCAGTTCGGGTGCCGGGGCCTCTACCCTTTGGGTCTCGCGATCGCGACAAATCCGTTTGCGTCTCACGACAATGCGATCTCGTTCTCGTATTCCTTCCCCCGGTGACTTCCATGCTTTCTGGTTCTAAGTTCCTTCGCCTGCTGGGCGTCTTGTTGGCTTTTGTTCTGCTCGCAGCTGCCTGCGGCGACGACGACAGCGACGGTGCCGTCGCTACCGAGGAGGGTGCCGACGCCGAATCCGACACCAGCGCCGACCCCGACACCGACACTGATGCTGAAGCCGACGCTGGCGAGGAACCCGAGGTTCCCGAAGAACCCGCCATCGACCCTGCCGACATCGACAACACCGACACCACCACCAAGCCGACCGTGTTGGTGCCAGACCGCGATGCACCCGACGAGCTGGTCATCACCGACATCGTCGAAGGTGAAGGCACCGCCATTGGCGAAGGCGATTTCGCCATCATGCAGTACGTAGGCATCACCTACAGCACTGGCGAGCAGTTCGACGCATCTTGGGACCGCGGGAGCTCGTTTAACTTCGTGATTGGCGAGGGCAACGTCATCGAAGGCTGGGACGAAGGTATCCCCGGCATGATGCCCGGTGGTCGCCGAGAGCTCATCATCCCCCCTGATATGGCCTACGGCGAGGCAGGCTCGGGTTCGGGTGCCATTGGCCCCAACGAAACCCTCATCTTCACCGTCGACCTCATCGGCTTCATTCCCGCGGACCGCACCCAACCTGAGGTCAGCATTCCTGACGCCCCCGCAACCGAGTTGGGCATTACCGACATCATTGTGGGCGAAGGTCTGGTCATCGAAGAAGGCTCAACCGCGGTTGTCCACTACGTGGGCGCATCCCAAGCCAGTGGCGAGATCTTCGATGCGTCCTGGGGTCGAGGTCTCGACCAGTTCATTGGTCTCATCGTGGGCGAAGGCCAGGTCATTGAGGGTTGGGACCAAGGCCTTATTGGTATGGCAGTGGGCGGCCAGCGCGAGCTGGTCATTCCGGCCGATCTTGCCTACGGCGAAGCCGGCGCTGGCGATGGCGTCATTGCGCCAAACGACACCATCGTGTTCGTGATCGATCTCATCGCCGTGATTCCTCCGCCCGAGGAACTCCCCGTGCTCGACACTGCAGAGATCGACCCCGAAGACGCCGAAGCTGAGACCGAGCCTGACGTCGAGTCAGATCCAGCCGAGACCGAGCCCGAAGAAACCGAGTAGCGAAGCGCTACCGCGAAACCCCAAATCGCGTCAGCGCGGCTTGGGTGCGGTCGAGAAGGAGCTGGGGGACCGGTACACCGTTAACGGTGGCGCCACCACCACCTGAAGCTGCTTCTCCGCCTGCGGCTTCGCCGTCGCCAACGTCGGCGGTCTCGCCGTTGGCTGCAGCTTCAGCGGCGCGTTCGCGCTCGACTAGGTAGGTATCCCACTCTTTGGCCCGGACCAGTTTGTCCCGGCTGAGCGAGCCCATTTCGACGCCATTGTCGAAGGCAACCCAGTACCTGATCCAAGACAGGCCGTTAGCCACGATGACGCGCCCATTGGTGCCCTCGGGCACATCGCGCAGGTCGATGGCTGCTTTGACCTTCTCTTTGCGGCGAAGGGTTTCGCTTGGCTGCTTCTTCGGCATGGATCCGGGGTCTCCCAGTAGTGACGTTCGCCTCCAAAAGGTACACGCCCACAACCCTGCAAAGGCACATCGGGCATCCGAATGCTGTGGAAAGATGAGCCGGTGACTTCGCCTCGAGACAAGTTCCTTACCGTCTACGGCCGTAAGCCAGTGCTAGAAGCGCTCCAAGGTGGCCTGCCTGTTGCCAGGATTCACGTGGCCGACGGCGCCCGCGGCGACGTAGTACAGCGCATCCTCGGCGCCGCCAAAGCGCGTGGGGTGCAAGTCAACCGAGTCTCTGAGCGCCGGGTGGCCAGCATCTCGCGCAATCCCAAACAGGACCAGGGCGTCGTAGCCGATGTCGCTGCCCCCAACATGTCGCCGCTTGTGGCCTTTCTCGAACAGCGAACCGGCCGCCTACACGCCACGTCTGTCTTGGTGCTCGACGGCATCCATAACCCCGCCAACGTGGGCATGATTCTGCGCACCGCCACCGCCGCTGGCATCGACGGCATTGTGGTTCCCGAAACCGGAACAGCGGCTATTGGTCCGCTTGTCATTAAGGCCTCGGCCGGTGTGGCCTTTCAGGCCCCCATCTTGCGCATCGACAAAGCCGAGTACGCAGCAGCCCAGCTAGTCGATGCTCGGTTCGATGTGGTGGCTATCGACGCGGGCGATGAAGTGCTCTTTGATGCGGCTTTGAGCGACCGGGTGGCGCTGGTGTTGGGCAACGAAACCGATGGGATATCCGACGAGGTGCGCGCCTATTGCTCGCGTGCGGTTTCGTTGCCGCTCGCAGCCGGGGTCGAGTCGCTCAATGTGGCCGCAGCAGCGGCAGTTGTTTGTTATGAACTGACCCGCCGATCGGGCGGGGCAACCAGCAGTTAGACCCGACGCCAGACGGGGCCGTCGGGGGTGTCTTCCACCTCGATACCTAACGCCACCAGTTCGTCGCGGACGGCGTCTGCTGTGGCCCAGTCTTTGGCCACCCGCGCCTCGGTGCGCTTGGCCACTAGGGCTTCAACCTCGGGATCGGTCTCGGATTCGGCTTCGGCATTGAGCGTTAGACCCAGCGCCCCAGCGAGGTCGACAACCGTGGCGACATACATGGTCGCAGCTGCAGCGTCGTTGGCATCGAGGGCGGCGTTGGCCTTGCTGGCGGCATCGAAGATGACGGCAACGGCCTTGGCAGTGCCAAGGTCGTCGTCCATGGCGGCCACAAAAGTGGCCACGGCTTCGGCATCGAGCGCGTTGGGGTCGCCAGCCGCATTGGTGGCCAGTCCGGCACGGCTGGCCCGACGAGCTAGCGCATCAAGACGTTCGAGACCTGCTTCGGTCTGGGCCATGGCCGCAGGGCTGATCTCCATGGTCTTGCGATAGTGGGTTTGCAACATCAAGAGTCGCAGCGCTCGGCCTTCGTGGTGCTCGAGAAGGGAAGGGATGGTGGTGAAGTTGCCCAGAGACTTCGACATCTTCTCGCCGCTGACGTTCACCATGGCGTGGTGCACCCAATGGCGGGCGAACTTTTGGCCAGCGGCAACGGCCTCGGCACGTTCGTTTTCGTGGTGTGGAAAGACGAGGTCGTCGCCGCCGCCGTGAATGTCGAAGTCTTCGCCCAAGATCTGGAGCGACATGGCGACACATTCGATGTGCCAGCCTGGCCGGCCCGGACCCCAAGGTGACGGCCACGTGGGCTCACCAGGCTTGGCGCTCTTCCACAGAACAAAATCTAGGGGGTCGGCCTTGGATGCATCGACCTCGACCCGGGCCCCGGCGCTGTCGCGGAGGTCGTCGGGGCTGCGGTGCACGAGCGCGCCGTAGTCGCCGACGGCATCGACACTGAGGTAGACGCCGTTCTCGGTCTGGTAGGCGGCGCCCTTGGTGATGAGGTCCTCGATGAAGGCCACCATCTGTTCGACGAACTGGGTGGCGTGCGGTCGGTCGTGGGGGTGCAAGACATTGAGGCTGTCCATGGCCTCGATATACACCTGCTCCCAGTGGGCAGCTACTTCAGCCTCGGTTGAGCCCTCGCTATTGGCGCGATTGATGATGTTGTCGTCGATGTCGGTGACGTTGGCGAGGTGATACACGTCGAGCCCGCGCCATTCCAGGTAGCGCCGCAAGATGTCGTAGGTCAACGCGTTCCTTGCGTGTCCGAGGTGGGGCCAGTCATAGACGGTGGGTCCGCAGGCATAGATCGACACTTTGCCGGGATCGCGAAGGACAAGCTCGCGTTTGGTGTTGGTGAGCGTGTCGAACAAAAGCATCCCGACAGCATAAGACGCTCGGGGAGCAGTGCCCGCCTATTTCGCTACCGTAGACTCGTCGGTGTTGCCCTCGTAGCTCAGTTGGATAGAGCGACCGCCTCCTAAGCGGTAGGCCACAGGTTCGATTCCTGTCGAGGGCGCTCTGCGTCTTAGCGACCCGGCCCGCAGGGCCAGAGCGGGAAAGAACGAAAGGACCTGTGCGGTGCAGCCGAACGGTGCGCACTCATTTTGCAGACACACCACCAGGGCACGAATTTCGATCGCCTCGAGCGTCCGTTCACTGGCTGTTGTCGTCACCGCTGCGTTGTGCGTGGCGGGGTGTGCGGTGTCGGCCGAGGTTGGTGCGCCAGCGCCTGAGCGCGAAGTCAACGAGCTTGCACTCGCCGACTCAACGAGTAGCGAGCGCTCCAGTAGCGATCCTTCTCCTAGCGACCCTGCCTCAACCTCGGAGGCTGCGCCAGCGCCTGCTCCCACGCTGGTGAGCACTGCGGCACTGGCCGGTGTCATCGAAACCAGCCTGGCCGAGCTCGATGCGCGGGGGCTCACCTACTCGTTTCGCGTTGGCGCTCCCGACGGATCGTCTCTGATAGATGTGAACGGGCGTCAAGACCTGCTGCCTGCCAGCAACCAAAAGATCGTCACCGCAACCGGTGCCCTAGCGGTGCTAGACGAGGAGTTCCGTTTCCAAACTGAGCTCCGTGTCGATCCCGACGGCAACGTCTTTGTGGTGGGCGGCGGCGACCCCACGTTCACCAGCAGCGATGTGGTGTCGTTTGCGGCTGCGGTGATCGACGAGCTGGGCGTGGTCCGCGAGGCGGGACCGCTATCTGGGACGGTGACAGACCAATCCGACACCCTCGTAGAGACCGTCATCGGCGACGTTGTGGTCGATCCCCGCTACTTCCCGGCTACACGAACAGCGCCGGGTTGGCCCGACCGCTATGTGCCCGCCGATGTGGGGCCCATGTCTGGGCTGTGGATAGATAACAACCAACATCGCGGAGACGAGGCCTACCTCAACGACCCCGACACCGGCAATGCCCAACTCGTCGCTGAGATCTTCGCCCAAGAAGGCATCTTGGTCACCGGCGTAGCCCGGGCTGGTTCCGTGCCCGCCAACGCCCGCACCATCGACACCGTGCGCTCACCCAAACGCGACCGCCTAATCGACGTGCTGCTCGGCCGCAGCGACAACGAAATCGGTGAAGCCCTCGTGCGGCAGGTTTCGTTGGCCCAAGGCGGATCAGGTGAGACCCCCGATGGTCAGGCCGCAATCTATGCGTGGCTGGCAGGCCAAGGAATTGACCTTGGTGACCCTGTCGGCGATGGGTCAGGCCTCAGTCGCGACAACCGGTTGTCGGCGGCAGACTTGGTTGAGGTGTTGGCCTACGGTGCAGATCAGCCCTACGCAGAGGTGATCTGGGAGGGCCTGGCTGCGGCTGGCACCGATGGCACATTGGCCCAGCGCCTCAACAGCGACACCACCGTAGGTAACGTTCGGGCCAAGACCGGGACGCTCGACGACGCCAGGTCGCTCTCTGGGGTGGTTACTACCTACGACAGCCACGAGTTGATCTTTGCCATTGTTGTGAACGGCGAAGATGCACCTGTGTCGGTTCGGGCCATGGACCGCATTGTGGTGGCACTGTCTTCGGCCACCCTCGACCAACTTGAAGAGCTCGGTCTGGGCTAGTGCCCTGGCCGGTCATGCATTGCTCAGCAGCCTCCTAGACGCTGCGGGCGCTGTCCAGCCCCACGATGACGCCCACAACAATGCCCAACGCCCCCACGAGCCGGACCAGGGCCTCGCTGACGCGTTCGGGGGGCCGGCGGCTGGCTAAGCCGACAACGCCGGTCACCCCAGCGGTTGCCGCGGCCACCAAACCGGTAACGGTGCCAGCCTCGCTGTTGACCGCCAGGGCCATCAGGACGGGCGCCGGGGTGAGCATGAGGGTGGCCACCGTGAGGTTGGCCTCGCGAGTGTCGTGCACCTGGGTGATTGGTTTGGTGGGTGCCAACATGGCTTTGGCGCCGCTGATGCCCACAACCGCGGCCGCGCCGAGGCGGAAGGTGTGGGTGGAGACGTCGAGGATGCTCAGTAACGGCGCAGCGGCCAACCCAATGCCAACCAGGACCAACGCGCACACCGCACCTGATCTGACCGCTGCGGTTCGGGGCGTGCTGTCGGCACGGTCGTACCACGCCGAGGCATGTGCCACACCAAAGGCGTTGGCGGCGACCAACATGGCAATCAAGCTTCCAAGCCAACCACTCATGACGTCTCCTCGGTGCGCTCGCCGCTACGTTCCCTCAGCAGTCGTTCGGTAAAGATCAGCCCTGACAGCACATGCTGTTGGCCATCGACGCGAGTGGTCCCGTTGACAAAGAATCCACCATCTACCTCCACCTGGCCGGTGCCGGTTCGTTGTTTGGCAATCATGCGGCCCGCTCCGCAGGCCAGGCGATCGCTGTAGTCGTTCTCGAGGTCGGCGAGGCGGTCGTCGAGTTGGGCCAGCTGGCGCATCATGCCCAAGCCCTCCATCCAGGTGCCCTGGCCCGCAGCGATGTTCTCTGGGGCGTGCACCAGACCGTCGATGCCTCCGTTGCGTTGTGACTCCCAGCGTGTGGCCACGCCCCACTGCGCACTGAGGCTTCGTGCGTAGTCGATGTGTTCGTCGTCGAGGCCCCACGTTGCCATCTCATGTAACGAGTAGGCGGCCCACTGATCTGCCCATGGCTTTGGCCACACATCTTCGTCCTCGTCGCGCTCGGTTGCAATGTAGGTGAGTGTGGCCCAAGCAGGTTCGTCCCAGCCTTCTTCGGGCCATGTGTTGTGTAACAGCGCAACGGCCCAGAGGGCTTCGCCGGTGGCAAACAACGACGTCTTGTCGGGGACCGGGGATTCGGTTTGCGGGTCCCAAAAGTTGAGCATCGAGCCATCGGGCCGCTGTTGGCCCACCATCATTGTCCCGAGCTGGCGTATGAGTGTGTCGTAGGTGGTGTCGCCGGTGGCTTGGCGGCGGTGTACCAGCCCAACGGTCAACAGGGCAGCAGTGCCGAGCTTTGCGTTGGCGGTGGGTGTGGGTGCCACAGCAGCCACATCGTCGTTCCCCACGAGGCGGTCGAGCATCCACGCCAAGCCCTCGTCGGCGGGTCCGAGGTAGCTGAGTTTTCCCTCGGCGGCGAACTGATACAGCGCCATGGTGGTTCCTGCGTGGCGTACCAGGTTGTAAGGGGCATCGGTGGGGCCGTCGATAGCGAGGTCCCACTCGTAGAGGTACTTGCCGTCACCGTCTTGGTTGTTGACAATCCAGTCAGCAGCGGCCACCGCCGCTGCGTGTGTCGATGTCACCGAAACGTCGGGGCATACCTCTGGTGCGAGCAATGAGACCCGCAGCCCCGCAATGGTGAAGAGCCATACAAGGAGCCAGGTGACGGTGCGGCGCATGAGTCACAAACGTTACCCGGTTTCGTGCTCGGGGAACCGATCCAAGAACTTCAAGGGCGCAACCACGGGCTCTTCTTCGAAGCGGTCGCGGATGGGCGCTGGCAAGGTTGCCGGCGTGCCGATGGCGGTTGGAGGGACATCGGGAAGCTCTGCGCCGCGGGCCCGTTTCGACGGGTGCTGGTCAGCCAACCACGCAACGAAGTCGTCGTTCTCAAGCGGGCGAGAGTGCAGATAGCCCTGGGAGTACTCGACCCCAAGGCGGCGTAGCTCTCGGAGTTGGAGATCGGATTCCACGCCTTCGGCAACGATCTCGAGGCCAAGCGCGCCCGCCAGACCAACAATGCCGGTGACCAGCGCCGTGTCTTCGGGGTTGGTGCCTAGACCGTCAACGAAGGCTTTGTCGATCTTCAGCGACTTGGCCCGGAATTGTTTGAGGTAGGCCAACGACGAATACCCAGTGCCAAAGTCGTCGATGGCGATGCCAACGCCAACCGTCCGGAGCCGCGCGAGGGTGGCCATGGCGTCGTCGGCGTCGTTCATGAGAACCGACTCGGTTACTTCCAACGTCAACTTGGCGGGGTCAAAGCCGCTGCGGCTGAGTGCTGCATGCACGATCTGTTCGAGGTTGGGGTCGCCCAACTGCACGCCGCTGAGATTCACCGAGATGCCAAGCGCCCGCCGCGTCAGGCGTTGTTGGTTCCATTCGTTGGCTTGGGCCAGCGCAGTTTCGAGCACCCATGTGCCCAGGGGAACAATGAGCCCTGTGTCTTCTGCAAGTGAAATGAACTCGTCTGGCGGGACCATGCCCCGCTCGGGGTGTAGCCAGCGAACCAGTGCTTCTGCGCCTGTTGGCCGCCCAGAGATGACGTCGAGAACGGGCTGGTAGTGCAACACGAACTCTTCGCGCTCGAGCGCCAGGCGAAGATCGCTTTCTAGCTCAAGGCGTTCGGTGGCTTTGACCTCGAGTGTTTCGTCGTAGACCTCGACGCGGTCTTTGCCTTGCCGTTTGGCTTCGTACATGGCCACATCGGCTGCCTTGATAATGGCGTCGGGGCGCATGCGTGAAGCGTCAGAGGTGGTGGCGATGCCAATACTGGCGCTGACGTGGAATTCTTTGTTGCCCAACGCCAGTGGGTCTGCGAAGACCTGGGTGAGCAGAAACATCAGCTCTGCGTGTCCCGAATCGACGCTGTTGGCTTGGGCCACTACGAACTCGTCGCCACCAAATCGGGCGACAATCCCACCTTTGCCCAACGCTTGATCCAATCGCTGCGCAATGGTTTGGAGGACCAGGTCGCCCTGGTCGTGACCGAGGGCGTCATTAATGGTTTTGAAGTTGTCGATGTCGAGGAAAGCGACCGACAGCTGCGTTGGTTCGACGCCGCTCACCATTACCTGGAGGCCTTCAACGAACGATTCTCGCGTGGCCAGGCCGGTGAGCGGATCGGTGGCCACCACGGCGCGTTCGGCTGCTGGTGAAGCAAGCGCCTGGCGGGCCGTCAACATGATGAACTGCTGGGTTGTGTCAGGTTCGAACCCAACAAGGTGAAGCTCCACAACCTGTGACCCAACGAGGTGATCGTTGGCGGCCTTAATGGCCATGGGAGTGTCGATCCCGCCGTCGATGGCACGGGTCACCGCTTCGGCGAGCTTGGGACTCATGCAAACCTCTGGCGGGTTACGCACCAGCTGCTGGGTGCCTTTGCCGGCGAGCTTCGTCCATGCCTCATTGCCCCCCACAATGCTGAGCGCGCCTTCGTAGCGCCGCAGCACAAGCGCAGGGTCAAGCGTCGCCGCAAGGACAGACGACAGATGCTCGGCCGGTAGTCCCTTGGTATTCGGCGTGCGTCCCACGTGCGCCAATCGGTGCCGGTGCGGTGGAGTTGAGGCTAGGACCAATAAGGGGGTCAGGACTGAAGCGAAAGACCTAGAAGTCGCCACACACCAGGCCCACCCAGGCTGTCTCCGGTCTCGCTCTTGCCCGGCAGATTCTTCTTCTGGGTGAGGGCCTTGGACTTTGCTGGACCGCTGGGTGACCCAAAGACAAGGATGGCCCGCCCAGCCTGTTTCTTGCCGCGAATGGCCTCGCCTGGGGCCCCAATCGCCAAGTCGTCGCAGCCGTCACCGTTGAAGTCACCTGTAGCCACACCGGTGCCGGTCTGGTCGTTGTGGTGGTTCTTGCCCTTGAGGCCGCCCTTGCTTTGGGTGAGCGAGCCTGCCTGGCCAAAGCCGGACCTGGTCCCAAAGTCGTAGCCAACCCAGCCAGCGTCAGTCTTGTTGGAGAGGTCTTCACCGGGGGCGCCGACGATGAGGTCGTCGAGGCCATCGCAGTTGATGTCGCCCGCTGCCACTGCTGCGCCCACGAGGTCACCAGCTTGGTTGGTGCCCGGGAACGTTCCGCTTCCGCCCTGGTAGAGGACCTGACTTGCAGCGAGTCCAGATGGTGAACCAAAGACAACGCTGACCGCACCGGTGTTGTTGTAGCCGTCAATGTCTTCTGAGGGGGCCCCAACAGCGAGGTCATCGCATGCATTTCCGCTGGAGGAGTCGCCGTTGAAGTTTCCGCTCGCTACTGCTGCGCCGGCCCGGTCGCCTGATTCGAGGATGCCGGCGAGACCGCTTGACTGGTAGAGGGTTTCGCTTTGGCCGCCGTCAAGACCGGTCGCTGTGGCATAGATAACCGATACTGCGCCGGCTCTAGTCGTGGTATCGATGCTTTCTGAGGGGACACCCGCGGCGAGGTCGTCTCGGCCGTCGCAGTTGAAGTCGCCAACGGCCAACGATGCGCCAAGGAGGTCTCCGCTCTCTGGAGTGCCGTCGAACCCACTGCCTTGGGCCAAAAGGGTGCTCTTGGATGCAGATGCATTGAACCCGCCTGCTTGACCGTAGATCACCGTGACGGCACCGGCGTTGGTGGCATCGCCGATGTCCTCGCCGGGGGCACCAATGGCGAGGTCGTCGCAGCTGTCGTTATCGAAGTCGCCCACAGCGAGCGATGCTCCGGCTCGGTCGTTTGCTTCGAAGCTGTCGGCCAGCCACTTGCCTTGGTAGAGAATCCTGCTTCGGGCGACTTCGCCGGTTTTGGTGCCATAGGCCACTGCAACGGCACCAGCGTTGTCAACGCCAGCGATGGATTCGCCCGGTATGCCAACAGCAATGTCGTCTCGGCCGTCGCAGTCGAAGTCTCCGGTGGCGGTGGCAGCACCAAGCATGTCGCCAGCTTCGGCCTTGCCCTTAAGACCCTTCTTTGACCTGATGTTGTTGGTGTCGCCAATGCCCGAGCGTGCACCTAGGATCACCGCGGCGACGCCTGCGTCTTGCTTGTTTTTGCCAATGTCTTCGCCGGGGGCCCCAACAATGAGGTCGTCGCGTCCGTCGCCGTTGAGGTCGCCAAAGGCAAGACCTACCGACCCGCCCGGGCTTGTTTCGAGGTTGAGGTCGGTGGGCGGTGCTGGCTGGTCTTCTGGCGTTGGGGTGGGCGGGGGAGTGGTGTCGGGAGTGACACCGCCCAAACATTCGTAGCCGTCGTTGCGCAAGATGGTGCCCCACTCGAGATCGTGCCAGTCGCTGGTGCCGAAGTAGTCGGGGTACTGGACTGGGGTATCGCCGTGGCAGGCAAGCATGGGTCCAAAGAACACCCGGGTGGTCACCGAGATGGGGTGTGAGATTTCGTCGTAGTGCAGGTGGGTCATGCCTGACCCGCTCGTGCCGCTATTACCGACGTAACCAACCAGGCTTCCCCCAGCAACAACGTCGCCTACGGCGAGGCCGTTGGCAACAGAGGCGAGGTGTATGTATCGGCTCATGTGATCGCCGTGGTCGATGACCAGGTAATTGCCGGCGCTGGAGTTGCAGTAGCCGTCGCCACCCATGGGGGCGCAGAAGTCGTCGAGCAGCACAATTTCGCCGGGCCCGGCCGCATAGACCGCCACGTTGGGGCTTATGTTGAAGTCGATCGCCCATCCGTTGTGGTGTCCACGACAAAACGAGTTCGCTGCGTTGGGGTTTTGTTGGGTGCAGCCCATTTGTTGTTCGCCAATGAATGGGGCCCAGTCGGAGTGGCCGGTCTGGGCGCCAACCGGGCTGGCGGTGGGGACGCTGGCCACCGTGAGTAAGGCGGCAAGGAGGGCAACGACCAGCATCGTCGGCGCGAGCGTTGATCGGGTCAGCATGCTGTTCGCATCGGCATTGCCGCGGGCTTCTAGAGTCGAATGGGCCGAGGTTCCCAGGGGGGAGCGCTGTCGCGTGCGTGAGAGTCGGTGCGTCATCTGCAAATCCGGGAAGGGAAGGGGAACTGGGGAGGGAAAGATGCCTAGGCATCTGTGCTTGTTGTTCTGTGCCGGTTGTTGTTCTGGCCGGGGGGACTCCATCGCAACACAACCGTAACAATGTCACCGTAGTGGCGGCCGCTGGCTAATACAAAGCGCCCCTGGTTTCCCCCGCCCATGTTGGCCGGGCCGATATTGGCAGGTACGCTCATCTGGTTCGTCGGGGCGGTCGTCCCGGCACTCGTATTCGTTGAGGTCCTCATGTCTAAGATCTGTCAAGTGACCGGGCGCAAGCCTGCATTCGGCAATAATGTCTCGCACTCAAATCGCAAGACACGTCGCCGTTGGAACCCAAACATTCAGCGGCACCGTTTCTGGGTGCCCAACGAGAAGCGTTGGGTCACGCTCACCGTCAGTGCAAAAGGTCTCAAGACCATCAACAAGCACGGAATCGAACGCGTTCTGGCCGACATGCGTCGGCGTGGGGAGAAGGTCTGATGCCCGCAGGTAGCGACAAGCGACCAAACATCAAGCTCAAGTCAACTGCTGGCACGGGCTACACCTACATCACCAACAAGAACAAGGTCAACAACCGCGAGCGCATCGAGCTCAAGAAGTATGACCCCGTCGTTCGCAAGCACGTCATCTTCAAAGAAGAGAAGTAGTCCAGTGCGGCTGCGCTGGCCGCACCTCGGAAACTATCGCAATGCAATCTGACGCTGTATCAAACAGCTCCGATGTCTCAACCAGCTCCGCTGTTCAACCCAGCGTCACCGAACAACGCGAGGCACTGTCGTCGGCCTTGATGGCCGACGATGTCGCGTCTGCGCTGTGGAAACTCGTCGACTCTGGGCTGGCTGAGATCATCGTGCCCGAACTCCCTGCGCTCGAGCTCGAACAAGACCCCATTCACCGCCACAAAGACGTGTTGGCGCACACTATTGCCGTTACTGCAAAGACCCCGGCCGACCTTGTTGTCCGTCTCGCCGCGCTCTTTCACGACATTGGTAAGCCTCAGACCCGGTCGTTCGAACACGGCGGGGTTACGTTCCGCCACCACGAAGCTGTGGGTGCCAAAATGGCCAAGCGCCGGTTGCGGGCCCTCGAATACCCCACAGATGTTGTACGCGACGTGGCCGAGCTTGTCCGCCTGTCCGGCCGGTTCAAGGGCTACGCCGATGGCTGGGGCGATGCCGCTGTGCGCCGCTACGCGCGAGACGCCGGGCACCTGCTGGGGCAACTCAATGCTCTGGTCCGCAGCGACTGCACCACTCGCAACGAGCGCAAGCGTATGGAGCTCCATCACCATGTCGACGAGCTAGAGCAACGCATCACAGCTCTTGCCGAAGCCGACCGCTTAGCCGCCGAACGCCCTCTTGTCGACGGCGCCCAAGTCATGGCACACCTCAACCTCGAAGCTGGGCCAGTTGTTGGCAAGGCAATGCGCTTTGCGCTCGAGCTGCGTCGAACCGAGCCCGACCTCGACGAAGCGCAGACACTACAACGCCTCGCCCAGTGGTACGAGGGTCAGCCAGAACACTAGGCCGAACGCACTAGGACCCTCATCCTGGGTCGGTGCGAGTCGATGGCAGAGAATGCGCCGGGTTTTCAAATCAACAGTTGCATTGACCATTTCGTTCGGGACTCTAATCTTCGGATTGCTGGGCGCCTTTGGGCAGGCCGCCGTCGCCCAGGAGCTGCCCCAGGTGGAACTTGGTCAATCCTTTACGGTAGAGAACAGCGCGGCCACGCCGTGCCCAGGCAACAGCGACGTGGTGGCTCGAATCGAGGCCGCCAGCGGAGCTTCTGCTCAAGTGGGTCTTGGGGTGTCGACACCCGAAGGCCTCTTCAGCATGGAGGCAACGCTGCCGCCAACTTGGGAGTACGGGGACGCGACGGTGGTTGTTGACTGCGGGATGACCGACTCGGTGCTGTCCTACGACGTTGTTGTTGTGGCAGCGAGCGGCACGGACTATCTCAGCTACGCCCCCTTTGTTGGTGCAGGGACTGTTGCGCTGGCACTTGTTGGTTGGTTCATCAGCCGGAGTGCCAAGAGCGAGGACGAAGAAGTGATCAGCAACGGCGTGGATCCTGATGCACCAGAGGCTGGCTTTGCGGTTGCCCCGCCAGCGGGCGCCGAGTCCAACGATGGCCAAGACGTGTACGAAGACGACTCGGAATACTGGTTCTGGGACAATATGACCGATCGTGGGCCAGTGAAGCGCATTGCGTGTCTGAGCAATGAGGGCTTTTACCTCCATGAGGTGCCCGAGGATGGTTTCGCCCGGCTGGTCGAACAGCTCGCCCAACATGGCCCCGAGGTCACGCTGGCTGCTGCCTTCTTTGCTGTTCCGGTGGACACCATTGACGAGGTGCATCATCGTGGCACGCAGCTACGTGTCTCGTATTACCGCGACGGCGAGAAGGTAGCTCAGGTCATTGACCTGGGAACTGAGGTCACTGGCGTGGTGGATCTGTTGTCCCGCCGGGTGCCTGTGGTTGCGGCCCCCACACCTGTGCCCACGCGATAACGCGACTTTTCGATGATCCCAGGCGTCTACCAACCAGCGCAGGCACATTCACCTAGTGAAATGCAGCTCCTGGGCCAGACATACTCAATAACAAGCAGGGCGAGGCGTCGACAGGTAGGGAAAGAGATCGCTCAGGTCTTGCTAGCTACCCGGCTCCGAAGGGACAGGAAAAAATGACGCTGGCGAATGGTCCATATGGTGGCCATGAGGGCGCTCAACAAGGTAGTGTTGCTCCAACGGGCACCTCGGATGGCGGATTCGGGGGAAAGGGCGAAATGACGGCTACACAGACTCAGCATGAGCTGAGCGTGGGTTCATCGGCGAGTCGAGAAAAGCGGCCGACAGAACCTTCGGCAAACGGGAAATTCAACGCGCCACGATTCGTGCTTTTGTCACTCGACATAGGCGCCATCGTGCTGGCCTGGGTTGTTGCATTGCTCAGCCCCTTCGACTGGCAGTTCACCCAACGTGGCGCTGCCGTTGTCGTGCTGTCAGCAGGTCTCACCGGGGCGCTGCTGGTCACCTTCGACCTCTACAAGTCACGCGTATCCAGTGTGCGGTCGGCCGAGTTGGCCGCCATCTCTCGCGTTGCTGGCATCGTGGCCCTATCCACCTTGGTTATCGATCTCCTGGTCACCACCGAACTCCACCTCGGAACCGACCTTGTCGCCGGTGGCGCGCTCTTTGTCTTGCTGATCGTTGGACGATCCATCTTCGACGGCTGGATCCGCAACGCTCGTTCCCAGGGGCGCTTCACCCGCTCCGTGGTGGTTGTGGGCGGTGGTACCGGCGCGAAAGAACTCATCGACATGCTGTCGGACCACGTCGAAGCTGGTTTCCGTGTCAAAGGTGTTGTTGCTCCTCGCAACGAAGATGTCCTTGTCGGCCACTGGCTGGGCGAACCCGGCGATGTGCTGCAAGCCATGGAGACCGTTGGCGCAAACGGGGCGTTTGTGGTTGTCGACGAGCTCAGTGCGGCTGACCGCACCTTCGTCGTCGAACAACTCGCCTCTGGCGGCCACCACGTCCACCTCACCATGGGCATTGCCGGTATCGCTTCCCAGCGAGTCACGCTGGCGCCGGTTGTCCACGAGCCGCTGCTCTATGTCGACAGCCCCCGCCTCCAACGCTGGCAGCTCCTCTCCAAACGAGCCCTCGACATTGTCGTGGCAAGCATGCTGTTGGTGCTCACCGCGCCCATGGTCGCTGGCTCGGCGCTGCTCATCAAGCTTGGCGACCGCGGCCCAGTCTTCTTCCGTCAAGACCGTGTTGGGCTCGGCGGGCGCCACTTCCGCTTGTGGAAGCTGCGCACTATGAGTACCGATGCCGAATCTCGCCTCGACGAAGTTCGCAGCAAGAACCTGCGTGCGGGTCCTCTCCTCAAGGTCGAAAGTGACCCCCGAGTCACCCGCGTTGGCCACGTCTTGCGTTTCACCAGCATCGACGAGCTACCGCAACTCTTCAACGTGCTGCGTGGCGAGATGAGCCTGGTTGGGCCTCGCCCCGCCCTGCCTCACGAAGTCGAGGCATTCGACGACGAACTCCTCGAACGCCACAACGTCGTACCCGGTATCACGGGCCTATGGCAGGTCGAAGCACGAGATAATCCATCGTTTGCCTCGTATCGCCGCCTCGATCTGTTCTACGTGAAGAACTGGTCAATCAGCCTCGACCTGGTCATCTTGATTCTGACGGCCCAGTCGGTGTTCATGCGTGCGTTCCGCGGATTGTTGTCGCGTGGCGAGGGCGGCGACGCCTCCTAGCGCTGCAGGCCCAAGCGAGTGAAGAAATCGCTCCCTTTCGGCCACCCTGACCAGCAATTCGGCCACATTCTCCTAGAGTCAAGGTGCACGTGTTTTGTGCGCCGAGTCCACACCGGAACCCCTATTGAGGCTCCGGCAAAGAGCAGCGAGCGGAGTTGCCGTGAAGCCGTCTTTTTTCATACCGATGAAGCCTCAGCCTCGCCGGTGCGCTGCCGATGAGAGTAACTGGGACTTGGTGGCCGATTGCCATCTTCGGAATCCCAAACCTCAACGTCGGTGGTGAATGTGACATCAGAATTTTCGACTGCGGTGTTCGTAGGTGACCATCCTTTGGTGGTTGCCTGTGCAGGTCGCGCAACCGAGGCTGGGCTCAACGTCATTGGCGTGAGCACTGCCGATGCTTCGATCGCCACATGGGCGACCTCCGAAGGCATCACCCAAGTGGCATTCGACGACCTGACATCGTTCTTGGTATCCAACAATGTCGACGTGTTGCTCAGTGTGGGCAACCTGCGCATCTTGCCCGACGACATGGTGGATGCAGCCAAGGTCGCCATCAACTTCCACGACGGCCCGCTGCCGGGTCTCGCAGGTATGCACACCCCGATGTGGGCGCTGTGGCGAGGCGAGTCTTCCTATGGAGTCACCTGGCACGTGATCGAGCACGGTATCGACGAAGGCGACATTCTTGCCACCGCGTCGTTCGAGATTGCCGACGACGAGACCACACGCTCTATGAACATGAAGTGCTTCGCTGCTGCTGGGGGAGCGTTCGACAGTGTTGTTGAGCAGTTGGCTTCCGGTCATCTGCGCCCAGAGCGCCAGCTGGGAAGCGGCAGCTACTTTGGTCGTTACGAGCGCCCCGTTCCGGCGGGAGCCATCATCACCCAGACCATGCCGCGCGAGGAAATCGATCGCCTTGTTCGGGCTATGGACTTCGGGCCCACGCTCAATCGCGTTGGTCGACCGCTGCTCCAGGTAGACGAAACCCGGCTCATGGTGGTGCAGAGCGTCCGATTCGTCGATAGCGCCACCACCCAAGAACCGGGAACGGTCCTGGCATATGAGACCAGCTCTGCCGCAGATGCGGGCCAGCGCACCTTAGTGGTGGCCACGCCCACAGGGCCTGTCGAACTCATTGGTTGGGTAGAACCTGGTGCCGATCTGGCCGGGGCAGTTGGGCACGCGTTGCCTGATCCCACGCCACACCTAGGCACGCTCGAAACGCT
>JAUIIS010000024.1 GCA_030431575.1 Acidimicrobiia bacterium
TCGATGATGTGGTGAAAAGGGTAGAAACCTGGCTCTCCGAAGGCGAAAGCACGCTGGTCAACACTGATAAGTGGGGCAAGCGTAAGTTCGCATACGAGATCGACCACAAGACAGAAGGCCACTATGTGGTTCTCGAGCTCACGACCGAGCCGCGCGATATGGCGCCGCTCGAGCGCACGCTCCGTCTCGCGGACGAAGTCGTCCGCCACAAGCTGATCCGTTTACCCGACCACGAAGCCGCACGTCGCGGACTCGTCGAGGCCTAAACGAACAGCGCGGAGTTGCCCGGCATCTGCTGAGCATGCCCTCCGCGTCATGGAGAACCCCGCAACGGGGAGAAAGACAACAGAGGCAGCATTATGGCCTTCGATAACACCGTTACCGTCGTCGGAAACGTCACACGAGATCCCGAGCTTCGCTTCACCCCTGGTGGCGCCGCCGTGGCCAACTTTGGCCTCGCGTGGAACCGCAAGGGCCGCGATGGCGAAGAAGTGGTGTCGTTCTTCGATGTCACCGCATGGAACCAGCTTGCTGAGAATGCAAGCGAATCCCTTGCAAAGGGCATGCGCGTGGTCATCTACGGACGTCTCGATCAGCGCTCTTGGGAAACCCAAGACGGCGATCGCCGCTCCAAAGTAGAGATCGTCGCCGACGAGATTGCTCCCAGCTTGCGCTGGGCGACCGCAGAAGTCACCCGCAACCCCCGTTCAGACGGTGGTGGCGGCGGATTCTCCGGTGGTGGTGGAGGCGGCCAGGCGCAATCACGCCCAGTCGCCAACGAGGCCCCTGCTTATGACCCCAACGAAGAACCCTTCTAAACCAAGGGCTTCGAGAAACCACACGTCAGCGCGGTGCCAGCTCTAGGAGCGCACCGCCGAGGGCCCAGCGGCCCTCTTTCAATCGGGAGCAATGTTAGCTCCCTAGGAGATCAGTAATGCCACCACGCACAAAGCGCGGAAAGAACAAAGACAACGCACGTCGCAGCAAGAAGAAGATCTCGATCCTCACCCAAGAGAAGATCGAATACGTCGACTGGAAAGACGTCAACCTTCTTCGCCGTTTCGTATCCGACCGTGCCAAGGTGCGCGCTCGCCGGGTCACTGGCAACAGCGCACAGCAGCAGCGCGAGATTGCGCTTGCTATCAAGAACGCCCGCGAGATGGCGCTCTTGCCGTACGCCAACCGCATCACCACCCAACGCGGTGGCCGTGGCGGCGGACGCCGCGACGATCGTCGTGACGACGCTCCACCACGCCCAACCGCTCCACCACCACGCGCTGGTGGTGAAGGCGAAGGCCCCGGTGACGAAGCCGAAGGCGGCGCAGAATCGGTGGAGGCAGCAGAATGAAGGTAATCCTGCGAGTCGATGTCGATGGTCTGGGCCACAAAGGCGACGTTGTCGAGGTAGCCGACGGTCACGCCCGTAACTTGCTCATTCCCAACGGCCAGGCCCTAAAGGCCACCGCCGGTGCGGAACGCCAGGCTGAAGGCATGCGTCGCTCACGCGATCTGCGCGACGCCGCCGACCGTGCCGTGGCCGAAGAAATGGCCACCCGCTTGGTCAACAGTCCCGTCACCATCGCTGCTCGCGCAGGCGAAGGCGGAAAGCTGTTTGGTTCGGTCACCACCGCAGATGTGGTCCGTGCCGTCGAAGAGCAAATGAACATCACCCTCGACCGCCGTGCACTCAGCGCCGACGAGACCATCAAGGAACTGGGAACCCACATGATCACCGCCAAGGTGCATAGCAGCGTGCAGTTCCCCATCACCGTTGAGGTTGTTGCCGACTCCGAGTAGTCCAATAGCTCCAAGACTTGCCAACGGCGTCGGTTCTGTTGCCCCTGGTAACGGCATCGACGCTGTTGCGCGCCTGGACCCCGGTCCCGATGCGTCCAACGCCTCGCTGACGGGCGCGCAGCGATAGCACTTGGTGGGTATCGACCCCGCTGTCACACCCTTTGCGCAGAATAGGTACATGTGTCGCTCCTCAGATCGTCTTGTCCTCAGGCAAACCGGGGTTATCCACACATTTCCACAGGCCAAAGCCGGTCATCCACTAGCGACTCACAGGCCAAACCAGGCACGCTGGGAGAGCTCATGAGTGATCCCACCGCCTTCAATGAACCACCCGACCAAGACCCGTTCGGGCCACCCCCCTTCGACGACTACGCTCCCAGCCCGCCAAGCGCTGGCCGCGGTCGGGGTGGCCGAAGCGGAGGTGGGTCAAATCGTTCGCCGCGCCCGGGCTTGCGGGTGCCCCCACACAACATGGCTGCCGAGGAATCGCTCCTGGGGGCGATGCTGCTCAGCAAAGATGCCATTGCCGACGCCATCGAAATCGTCGACGCCGCCGATTTCTACAAGCCAGCGCACCAGCACATCTTCGATGCCATCACCTCGCTGTACAGCGTCGGCGAACCAGCCGACACGGTCACGGTGTCCGAAGAGCTTTCGCGTGCTGGGCTCTTGGAAGGTATGGGGGGCGGAAGCTTTCTGGTGTCGTACCTCACCGCTACGCCAGCGGCTACCAATGCGGGCAAGTACGCCCAGATCGTCAAAGAACACGCCCTGCTGCGCCGGCTCATCAACGTGGGCACCGAAATCGCCGAGGTGGGGTACTCCCAACCAGACGACGTCATCAAAGCCATCGATGGCGCTGAAACGCTGGTATTCAACCTCTCCCAAGGGCGAGCCGCCGACACCACCGCCGAGATCCGCGACCTCCTCGACGCCAACCTCGACCGGCTAGAACAGCTCTACGAACAAGGCGATGCCATCACCGGCACACCCACTGGCTTCCTCGACCTCGACGAACTTCTCTCGGGCCTCCAGCCCAGCAGCCTGGTCGTGGTTGGCGCCCGGCCCGCCATGGGCAAGACCAGCTTCGCGTTGGGCATGGTGGCCAACGCTGCGTTGCACGCCAACCGGCCCGTCCTGTTTTTCTCGCTAGAAATGAGCCAGCTCGAGCTCAGCCAACGCATCTTGTGTTCCGAGGCCCGCGTCGACGCCACCCGCGTGCGCAACGGCAAGCTCAACGAAGACGACTGGTCACGCATCAGCCACGGCGTTGGTCGCCTGGCTGAGGCTCCCATCTGGATCGACGACAACCCCAACACCACCGTTATGGAAATCCGGGCTAAGGCTCGGCGGCTCAAAAGCCGCACAGGCGACCTAGGTCTGGTCATTGTCGACTACCTCCAGCTCATGACTGGCCGCGCCGGCGCCGAAAGCCGTCAGGTAGAGGTATCGGAGATCAGCCGTGGTCTCAAGATCCTGGCTCGCGAACTCGAATGCCCGGTTGTTGCGCTATCGCAGCTCAGTCGTGGACTCGAAAGCCGCACCGACAAACGCCCCATGCTCAGCGATTTGCGAGAGTCCGGCTCCATCGAACAAGACGCCGACGTCGTCATGTTTTTGTACCGCGACGAGGTCTACGAGAACGAATCCCCCGACATCGGCACCGCGGAAATCCTCGTCGCCAAACACCGCGCCGGCCCCACAGGCATGGTGCGCCTCGCTTTCCTGCCTCACTTCACCCGCTTCGCCAACATGGCCAAAGGGGCGTGAGCCGGACGTGAGTTCAGGCCCCGGGCCTTCGGCCCAGTATGGGGCCTTCACTTCACGCATTCCTTCGCCGCGTCGTTCCGCTTTGCTTCTCTCGCGCTGCGGATTACCCGCTGCCTGCTGTGAGCTCGGTGCCCCGGGCCTCCGGCCCAGTGGCGCGACCCAAAGCGTGTTTAGAAGATCAGGCTGGCTAGGGCCCAGATGGCGGCTATCAGGCCGATGGCGATCTGGAGCAGGGTTCGACCTAACGGTGGGCGTTCGAGTTCGCCTTCTTCGAGGTCTTCGCGCGGGCGGACCAGAGCCATGATGTTGCCAAAGGCCAGCGCGGCGCCCATGGCCAACGTCAGGAGCACCAACAGGTTCTCGCCCAGCGGGTTTACGCCGTTGGCCAGCAGTGGGGTCATGGCTGCGATCATCATTGCCGAAGGACTCCTTGCTCGACGCTGGGCTAGCTGGTTGTCTGGGTTGTTCTGGCGGGCGCGAACACTCTAATGAGCCGGGTGACTCATTTGGACGTCGAGGAGGCCGTTTGTGATCAAGCCCGAAGCCGCCGGCGACGATGTTCTTATCAGCCGGTGGCATCGCCCCCACCGGCCAACTGGGGACAGGGCGGGGGTCGCACACCCTCCAACGCATCGCCACCAAAGCTCATTTCATGAGTGATGGACTAGTGAGGCTCCCGCCCGTCTACCCCAGTCGCTGAAGCTGAAGCGCCACCCAGTCGCCTTCGCTCCTCTCGGCAGTTACGACAAAGCCACCGAATCTTTGCGTGGCGACCTCACGTTGGGCGGCCAGAATCCCTGACGTGATGAGCGTTCCTCCGGGTCTGGTCAGATGGGCAATCGTCTCGGCCATGGGGAACGATGTGCCCGCGGTGACGTTGAGAAGCACAAGGTCGAACTGTTGAGCGGCTACGAGCTCGGTTGAGCCAACGTGTGCCTCAATGGCGACATCGTTGGTTGCCGCGTTCGCGTTTGTCATGGCTACGGCATGCTCATCTATGTCGACGCCAACCACCTTGGTGGCACCCCGCTTTGCCGCGGCGATAGCAAGCACTCCTGACCCACAGCCAATATCGACAACCTCGGTGCCGGCCGTTCGGGCTATGTCCACCAGCTCGAGGGCAAGGCGTGTGCTTGGGTGACTGAACCCGAACGTTGTTGAGGGTTCGATGACCAGGTCGGTTAGCTCTGAGTTGCCACGGTCATGCTCAGGCAGACGAAGGAAGAACCCGCCCACCACCCAGGCGGGCTCGGCCGCCCGCCAGTTGCTGACCCAGTCGCCATCATCACCATGGACCAGCCGCGCTCCGGCATCAGCGAGCAGCGCATGAGCCCCCGCAGCATCCGCAGCCGCTTTGTAGGCGGCGGTCAAGCGGACCAGTCCATCGGTAGCGGGATCGCCTTGGGCGCCAGCTGCGGCGTCGATCTCGGTTTCAGAGACTGCCACGGGTTCAAACCGCCAAAGAACGTCGACGATGAGGTCGTAGTCCACTCCACCACCACGGACGTCCACCACCACAACCAGCCGCTGCACGTCATCCACCCGTAGCGAGGATTGTTGCTTGGGTGAAGGGGCGGCCATCTTCTAGGGGTGGTTTGGTGGCCGTCTCGATGGCTGTGAAACCGGCGACTTGGAGCTGGCGCGCGACGGTGTCGGGGAAGAGCTCGTACGCGGTGACCACCATGTGGTCGAACGGTTTGCCGTGTGCCTCGGGCGTCAACGAGCCGAAGAACGACACGAGGACGGGTGCCCCCGGATGCAGAACGCGTCGCCACTCGTTGAAGATGGCGCCATGGCCGCGCGGAGCGGCATGAATAATGGAGTAGCGCGAGACAATGCCGCCAAGGGATGCGTCGGCGTGGTCGAGAGCGGCCAGGTTGCCGAGACGGAACTCCAAGTTGGGGAATGCCTTCCGCGCCTGGGCCAGCTGCCCGGGGGAGAGTTCAAGGCCGAAGGCATCCAGGCCGAGCTTGGTGAGGTGGCTCACAATGTGGCCGGGCCCACAGCCAAGATCAGCCACCGGTCCGGGTTGGTGAGCCGCACGTTTGGCGAACTTCGCAAGCCAGTCTCTCGCGAAGGGGTTCTCGTCGATGTCCGTCAGAAACAAGGATGCATAGCGTTCTGCCATGGCATCGTAGGAATGTCGAACCTCGTTGGTCATTGCCCAACAGTGCCATCTGGCCTGTCGTTGCTCGGGTATGCATAGGCACCTGGCCTGATGCGCACACGCACCGGGTCCGAACTAGCAGGCACTACGTGATCGCTACTTCGAGGGCTGCTTGTTCGGGCCACGAGCGTGCCTTACTGTGGCTTATGGCTACTGATCGCAGTGACAAGCACGGCAAGCCGCAGCACAAGTCGAGGTTCTCGCAATGGCGGGAACGCCGACGCAAAGCACGGTACACGGCGAAGCTGACCGGGGCCTCGGCACCGGGGCCTTCGGCTGGCGCACAACGCGCCCGATTCGAATCGGAAACCATCGGTCGCCAGGGCGGCCTGGGGTAGCTGCGGGGTTGCCTGAGGCGCACTAGCTGGGCCGGCCCTTCGCCGAGCTGGCTACGATGTCTGCTGCCACAGTGGCGGTTAGGGCGGCCAGGCGCCGACGATAGGTGGCGACGTCTGGATTGTCGGCTCTGAGACCAGGGGGCGAGAGCCGCAGGATGTCGACCCAGCCTTGGCGTCGCTGGACCGCTTCTTTGCTGCGGCCAGGCGCGTGTTGCGTGAGGTACTTGGCCAGGCCAGCCCACATGTGTTCGACTACTGACGTGATGGCCGTAGAGATTTGTTCGTTCTTGGCGCTGCTTATCTCATCGAGATGCGCTGACGCGGCCATGAGTTCCCAGAGGTCTCCGTCGTAGCGTTGCGCGAAACCGTTGAGTTGCTCGGCGGTGGTCCCTGGCTCGTGGAGTGCAGCTAGGGCTTGGGCCCCCTGCTCTTCGAAGAGCTGAATGAACGCCGCAGCAAACAGGTCTTGCTTGTTGTCGAAGTATTGATACAGCGCTGGGCGCGACACGCCTGCGGCATCGGCGATCTTGGACATGGACGTGGCAGCGATGCCGTTCTGGGCGAACTCTCTTAGCGCCGCACGCCGTATGGCGGCGCGGCGAGCATCGCCTCTACTGGGGCTAGTTGCTGGATCCATCGCAGCCTCAGGTTACACATTTTGCATGAAGTGTCAGGTTTTGAGGGGCTGACAGATTAGTCTCGAAATGTCAGGTCGCAAGCACTACGAGGAGACACGCCATGGCCCGTCTGGGTTATCAGATTCCAAACTTCACCTACCCCATGCCCGACGCCGAGGTATTCGGCAACGTCGTGGCCCAAGCCAAGGCGGCAGAGGACGCCGGGTTCGACCGCGTTCTGGTCATGGACCACTTCTACCAATTGCCCGGTCTGGGCGCGCCTCAGGAGCCCATGTTCGAGTGCTACACCATGCTGTCAGCGCTGGCACAACACACCAGTAGGGTACGCCTTTCGGCGTTGGTGACCGGCAACACCTACCGCCACCCCACGTTGTTGGCCAAGACCATCACCGCGCTCGACCACGTATCTGGCGGTCGGGCAACGTTGGGCATTGGTTCGGGTTGGTTTGAGCTCGAGCACAACTCACTGGGCTACGAGTTCGGTACGTTCACCGACCGTTTCGCCAAGCTCGAAGAAGCTCTCCAAATTATTCTGCCCATGCTCCGTGGCGAGACCGTCTCCCTCGACGGCGATCACTACACGGTTGTCGACGCAGTGAACTCCCCGCCGCCGCTCTCGCGCATTCCGCTCATGATTGGTGGAGGTGGCGAGAAGAAGACGCTGCGGATGGTGGCCCAGTACGCCGACGAGTCCAACCTCATCTGCGACGCCAGCGAGATCCCACGCAAGCTCGACGCGCTCGCCGCTCACTGCGAACGCCTTGGCCGGGACCGCTCCGAGATCAAGGTCACCAAGCTCATCATGGGTATGGTCGCCCCAACCATGGAAGAAGCCGATGCTGATCTTCGTGAGATGGCCGAGGTCAAGGGTTGGAACAACGACGTGATCGAGATGGTCAAGTCTGTCCTTGTCATGGGCGATCCCGACACCCTCGGCGAGAAGCTCCAGGAACAGGTCGACGCTGGTCTCGACGGGCTGACTATCAACCTGCCAGTCAATGGGCACAAAGTCGAGCGCATTGGGCTTCTGGGCGAGGTCGCTCACAAAGTCCTCGGCTAGGCACCGCAGCGGGCCTCAGCCTGATTCCAGCGTGCGCCTGAGCGCAGCAGCGACCGTTTCGGGGTCGTCTACAAACAGCACCGCACGCTGGAACTCGCCATCGGTCATGTTGATCACGAGTAGAGGGCTGCCTTCGGTGGTGGGAGGCACCGCCCAGAACTGCTTCCCGCCAAAACCGTGCCCCAACATCGTTCCGATCCTCCGGCCGCCCGGTCGTTTCGCTCCGTTGTGGGTGCCACACCCCAGCGCCCGGTGCGTGAGGGTTGCTTCAAGGACCGAACGTTGCACCACAGCAATTGAGGCAACGTCGCCCAGCGCAAACTCCACTACCCGTCGCCCGTTCATCGCCCGGTCCCACCCCTTGAGGAGCACGGCGATGCTGGCGTCGTCGATCTCCACGACAAAGCTCACCACCCCAACTTATTGCCCGACCCCCCTTTGCGCCCGCCGCCCAAAGTGGGCCGGTGGCCGGGGGGGGGTTGGGGTGGTGGGTAATCCGCAGGGTGAGTGAAGCGGAGCGGAGCGAGCCTGCGGCGAGGGTAACCGTGAAGCGAGGCGCCCAAACTGGGCCGGAGGCCCGGGCGCCGAGCTCACGGGCCATTTGGTGCGGGCCGTATGTACCAAAGAGGGGAGATTGCTCAGGTTCTCAAAATGCGCGGTCGATACCGGGTTGCGGTTCCGTGCAGTTCCGGGCGGGACCAAGGAGTGCTCCGGGCGGGAGCTTGTCCATAGGACGAATCTTTCTGCCTGGTCACTTCAGTCGCAGCGTTGCGGCAAAGGAACTGTGAGGACCGTTCCCAACGAAAGGACCAGAGGGAACCATGCGCCGAAGGATCGTGATGATCATGGCAGCGTTGCTGTGTGGTGTGTTAGGCACCGCATTGCTCGTGCGCTTTGTACAAGGAGCCGAGAGCCGTGCGCTTGAGGGCGAACAGCTAGTCGAAACGTTTGTGGTCGTTGACTACATTCCGGCCGGCACTACCAGTGAGGCAATGATCGACAACAAGCTCGTTCAGGTCACGCAGGTTCCCGAAAAGGTGCGTCCCACCGATTCGGTACTGGCGGCCAGCCAAATCTCGGGCCTGGTTGCAGAGACCGATCTCTTTGCGGGTGAGCAGCTGGTCTTGGACCGCTTTGTTAACCCTGACGCATTCGACTCCAACCCCAGCACGGTGCAAGCACCTGAAGGGTATGTGGAGCTGACCGTGTCGATGGAACCTTCACGGGTGATGGGTGGCTTCATCGCCCCCGGCGACACCGTTGCCATCTTTGCGTCGTTTGGCGCCTTTAGCGCCGAAGCAACGGACGTCATCGTAGATGGTGAAGTGATCGAGTTGCCCCAAGCTTCTGACGGCGAAGACATCTCGGCCCCAGAAACCAGCCACGTCCTGATGCACAAGGTGCTGGTCACCGAGATCCAGGTCGAAGAGGTCCCGGTGCAACGTGACCCCAACGAGCCCGACACATTCAACCAGCCACGGTTGGCGCCCTCGGGCAACATGTTGATTACGTTGGCCCTCACCACACCAGAGGCCGAACGCCTGGTGTATGCGCTTGAGTACGGCTCGCTCTATATGGCTCAAGAGCCTGACGATGCGCCAGAAACCGGGACCCGTGAACAGACACGAGCCACCGTCTACGAATCCACCGAGCCCCAAACAGCACAATGATTGTCTTCCTGTCCCCGTTTGCTTCCTTTGACGAACGCCTGGAGGCGTTGGGCTCAACAACGACCCGGGCATGGGAAGAATCGTGGCCGGAGACGCCGCCTGACACCATTGCTGCTGAGGTAGCCAGCAAAGATCCTTTGGTCGTGGTTGTTGGACCCGGTGTCGAAGAGAACATGGGCCTGACTTGGGTTGAAGCGTTCGGCCGAGTGCGCCAGGACATGTCGGTGGTCATGGTTGGCGACATGAAGACCGAACTGGTCGTGGCGGCCATGCGCGCTGGCGCCACCGACGTGGTTGCCCCGAATGTTTCGCACCAAGAGCTGGTGGCCACGCTTGATCGGGCTCGAGATGCTGCTACCCGGATGCGCGAGAGCACGATTGTGTCTGGCGATGCTAGTCCTCGTGGCAAAGTCATTGTGGTGCTGTCGCCCAAGGGGGGCGCAGGCAAAACAACGATCTCGTCCAACCTGGCTGTCGGCTTGGCCGAGGAGCTGGGTCCGGGCGAGGTCGGCCTGCTTGACCTTGATGTGCAATTCGGTGACTTGTCTCACGTGATGAGCTTGATGCCTGAGCACAACCTCGGTGACGCAGCGTTAGCCAGCCGCCAAGGGCTTGACCCGACCACCCTCAAGATCTTTCTCACGCATCACCGATCGGGTGCGTTTGTGTTGCCCGCCCCTGATTCTTTGGTGCAAGCAGAAGATGTAAACGCCGACCATGTCAAAGCGGTGCTCGACATCATGACCGATCTCTTTCCGGTGGTCATTGTGGACACCGCTGCTGGCATTGGTGAGCACGCCTTGATGGCTCTGGAGTTTGCCACCGACGTGCTCTTCGTGGCGTCGCCGGACACCCCCACCATTCGCGCTCTTCGCCGAGAGGTAGAGGCATTCGAGCTGATCGGGCTGGTTCAGGCTCAGCGGCACATGGCGGTCAACCGTGTTGAAGGCCGCGGGGGCATTGGTATCGGCGAGATCGAAACAACTATCGGGCTTCCCGTGAGCTTTCAGATACCGAGGTCCAGGGGCGTCGTTGTTTCCACCGACGAAGGCGTTCCCATCCTCGAAGACGGGGGCAGAGACCCCGCAGCTAAGGCGCTGCGTGAGGTTGTCTCAGCGTTTGTCCCTGGCCCCAGTGGAATCCGGTCGACTCGTTTCGGCCGCAAGAAGTAACAAGAAGGAGCGCACATGCGACTCGGTGACAAGTTCCGTGAGGCGGGTATCACCAATGGCGAGGAAGAAGCTGCTCCGTTTGCGGGGCCAGCCCAACCGTCAACATTCAATAGGCTTCGTGAGGAAGCCGAGCTCGTAGTAGAGCATCGGGCGACAGCGATTGACCCGCTGGCCAATCTCAAGCGACGGGCTTCTGAGGGGCTATTCGCCCGCTTGGGCGACCAGCTGTACGACGCTTCGTTGTCGAAAAAGCAGCTCCACACCTTCGTGGTGCGCGAGTTGGACGCGGTCCTTCAAGAAGAGGACATTCCTCTTGACCCTGACGAGCGCCACTCGCTGGTCAACGAGGTCAAGAACGATATTTTGGGCTACGGCCCAATCGAGCAGTTCCTTCAAGACGACGCGATCAGCGAAGTCATGGTCAACGGCGACGATGCCATCTTTGTTGAACGCGGTGGCACGATCTACAAGACCGAGGCCCGCTTTGTTTCGACCGATCATCTGCGTCAGGTAATTGAGCGCATTGTTACCCAGGTAGGTCGTCGCATTGACGAGTCGACTGCCATGGTCGATGCCCGTCTGCCGGATGGTTCTCGCGTCAACGCCATCATCCCGCCACTGTCGGTTGATGGCCCCATGCTTACGATTCGTAAGTTCGCCAAGGAGAAGTTGACTGTTGATGACTTGGTCGCAACGGGCTCAATGAGTCGTCAGTGCGCCGAGTTTCTTGAGGCTTGCGTGGTAGGCAAGCTCAACATCTTGATCGCCGGTGGTACCGGCACTGGTAAGACCACGATGCTCAACATCATGTCTGGGTTCATTCCAGAACGTGAGCGCATTGTGACCATCGAGGACTCGGTGGAGCTACAGCTCCGACAGGAACACGTGATCCGTCTGGAGACGCGGCCAGCAAACACCGAGGGTCGTGGCGCGGTTGAGATTCGGGATCTGTTGAAGAACTGCTTGCGCATGCGCCCAGACCGCATTGTGGTTGGTGAGGTTCGTGGCGGTGAAGCTCTCGACATGCTGCAAGCCATGAACACCGGCCACGAAGGCTCGTTGTCCACAGTTCACGCCAACAGTCCCCGTGACGCGTTGAGTCGTTTGGAAACCATGGTGTTGATGTCTGGCATGGACTTGCCCATTCGGGCTATTCGCGAGCAGGTTGCCAGCGCTGTGGATCTCATCGTGCACATTTCTCGTCTGCGTGACGGAACCCGTCGTGTTACCGGCATCGACGAAGTGATCGGCATGGAAGGCGACACGGTCACCCTGGGCGACCTGTTCAAGTTCGACTACGACGCTGGCTTTACAGAAGACGGTCGCTTTGCTGGTGGTCTGAAGCCAACAGGGATCCGACCGATGTTCTCTGACCGGCTTGAACAGCAGGGCATCAGCCTCAGCGGCGACGTCTTTGGTGACTCGCTCGCCGTGCTTGGCCAGGAGGGGACCTGGTGATACCCCGTTCTGGTTTCCCACACTCAGCTCGCGCACTGATTTGCGCTGCGCTCGCTGCGATTCTGGTGTTGCCCTTTGTGGGGGCAACCGCGTCTGCGCAGATCAGCGAAGACGAGATCCAGATCGTAGAGCTGGATGCCACCAACTATCCCGAGATCGAGCTCACGGTCGATGTGCCGCCAACGCTTGCCTCGTCCAATCTGAACGACCGGCACTTTGCGGTGCAAGAAGGTGGCGTGGGCCGCGACGTGTCGGCCGAGAAGCTGTCGGAGACCATTGCGGTGGTCTTGGCGGTAGACACGTCGGGCTCGATGAATGGTGAACCCATTGCGGTGGCCAAGCAATCTGCGCTGGCGTTCCTCGACGGATTGCCAGCGCGGCATCCGGTCGCCGTGTTGGGTTTCGGAGACGATGTGTTGGTGGCAACAGAGTTGACCACCGATCGCGATGCTGCAGCTTCGGCTATTGCGAACCTTGCTTCGGGTGGCGAAACAAGCCTCTTCGATGCGTTGGCCTCCGGGGCCGGGCTCCTTGGCACCGCAGACACCGACCGTGTGGCAATGGTGTTGTTGTCTGATGGCGCCGACACGGCTTCGTCTGCGACGGCGGAACAGGCGGTCGCTTCGTTGACCAGTGCACAGGTGCCGCTCTACTCGATTGGGCTTGAGACCGGCGACAGCAAGTTGACCGAGCTCAACGAGTTGACGGTCTCCTCTGGCGGTCGATTCTTGTCCGCATCGGACCTCGATCAGCTTGGCGCGGTCTATGACGACCTAGCAGCGCGGCTTTCGAACCAGTACCGGCTCACCTTTGGGGCCACATCAGACGGCCCTGTCGAGGTACGGGTCACGGTGGCTGGTGACAATGGCGCTTTGGCCAGTGTGACCACGGTTGCCGAACTCAGCGCCGATGCTGCTGGCCCTGTTGGGTCGGGGAACTCCAGCGACACCAATATTGGCCCCATCGACGAGCTGGCGGGACCCGTCCTGAGTAACGAAACCATCGAGATCACTCCCGGGTTCATGGAGACTGGTACCACACGGTGGCTGGGTCTGGGGGCGCTGTTCTTCACCTTTAGCGTCATGGCCTACTCGATCATGTCGATGACCAAGTCCGGTCCGCGGCGCGGTTTGGAACCTCGCCGCCAATCCACGAACCGCAAGCTGCCTGGGGTGGCCGACTGGGCCAGCGGTTTGGTTGATCGCTTCCTGCTTGACGGCACTCGTCGGGGCGCAATGAACGCCGCACTCGATCGCGCTGGCATGAATGTGCGACCTGGCGAGTTCATTGTGCTTACCGCCATGCTTTCTGCGGTCACGTTGGTTGTTGGCTGGCTTTTGCATCCGTTGATTGGCATTGGGTTGGCGGGAGGCGTGGCCGTTGGCGCCCGCTTCTTCGTCGCCTTCCGCGGCTCGATTCGGCGAAACAAGTTTGCCGGTCAGCTCGACAATACGCTGGTGATTCTTGCTAGCTCCTTGCGGGCTGGCCATGGCGTGCAGCGGGCGCTTTCGGTTGTGGCCGAGGAAAGCGATTCGCCAACAAACGAAGAATTCACCCGGGTAGTTGCTGAAACTCGGATCGGCAGAGATTTGGTGGAGGCGCTCCAGGGTGTCGCTGACCGGCTTGGCAACGACGACTTCGACTGGGTTGTGCGTGCCGTGGCGATCAACCGCGAGTTGGGCGGCAACCTGTCTGAGGTGTTGGACAACGTTGCCTTCACCATCCGTGAGCGCAACCAGTTGAGGCGCCAGGTGAAGGCGTTGTCTGCTGAGGGCCGGCTATCGGCGATGATTCTGTATGTGTTGCCCTTTGGTGTGGCGCTGTTTGTGCAGGCCACGAACCCGGGGTACATGGCCGAGCTCACCGGCTCTACTGGCGGAACAGTGATGATCATCATGGCCGCCGTTGCCATGTTGGGCGGCGGCGCATGGATTAAGAAGATCGTGAACGTGAGGTTCTGATGGGCGCAACAATTACTTTGTGGCTCGGCGCCGGTGCGGTTGTCGCATGCGTCATGATGCTTGGCAGCGCACTGCTGTCTAACACGGGCCCAAGCGCTGCGGCTGCCCCAACCGACTTGCGTCAGGTTGTGCTGCGCCAACGGGCTCGCAAGCGGCTGCTTGGACCGGTCATGGGGCGCTTCGCCGACGCATTGCATTCCCTCACCCCCTCGGGTGCGCTTGAGCGCCTGGACCACAAGATCGACGTGGCTGGTGCCCGAGCCAACTGGACGGTAGATCGTCTCATTGGCACCAAGGTGCTCGTTGGCGGCTTGGCTGCACTCTTTGGTGTGGTGCGGGTGCTCAACAGCCCAACGTTTGGCACGATCTTGATGGCGGTCATGTTGACCGCTGGCGGCTTTGGGTTGCCCGACTTCTTGTTGTCTCGTCGAGCCGATGATCGCCAGCGACAAATCGACCTCGAGCTGCCCGACATGTTGGACCAGATGGTGGTCAGTGTTGAGGCGGGGTTGGGTTTCGAGGCCGCTATGAGCCGGGTTGCGAAACAGAACGACGGTGCCCTGCCCCACGAGATTGCCCGAGTGCTCCAGGACATCAGGTTTGGTATGAGCCGACGCGATTCGTTTGCGAAGCTGCTGAAGCGCACGGAATCTCAGGACTTGAAGCAGTTTGTCAATGCGTTGACCCAGGCAGAACGTTTGGGCATGCCCTTGGCCGATGTGCTGCGAGTTCAGGCGGAAGAGATGCGCAAGAAGCGCAAGATGCGTGCCGAGGAAATGGCCTTGAAGATCCCCGTCAAGCTGGTCTTTCCGTTGCTGTTGTGCATCATGCCGGCCCTGTTTGTTGTGATCATTGGTCCAGCAATCTTGCGTGTCTCAAGCAGCGGCTTGTAAACAGCTGCACGCTTCGTTGTTGATTGTCGCCCGTAACTGCCGATTGGACCGTAATGGTCGTTTCTTCCCTTCCCCGTAGCCAGTACAAACCGATTCGTGGCCTCTTGGCGCAGATCGAAGACGAGGGCACAATGCGTTCGCAGGCGCTGCCCACTGGCTTTAACCCGCTCGATGCCATGCTGGATGGGGGTTTGCACCCTCATGACTTGGCGATCATCGCTGGTAAGCCCTCGGTGGGTAAGACGGTGGCCACGCTCCAGTGGGCCCGGAATGTGGCTGCTGCTGGCGGCCATGTTGCCTACATCAGCTACGAGCACAGCGAGCAGTCGCTGATGGGTCGCCTGTTGAACCTGCAGCTCTCCGAGACTGCTGTGCATGCCGACGAGACGTCAATGGAAACCATGCGCCGCCGTATCAAGGCTTGGGTGGGAGGCCGGTTGAGCTTTGACGATCTGTTGTCCACTCATCCAGCAATGGAGGCTGCGGCCGAAGATCTCATGGGCTATGCGTCTCGGATGTTCTTGATCCAAGGTTCAGCCGTAGCGACAGACGTGCATGAGCTCAGCTCGATTGCTCGTCACGTTGTCGGCCCTGGCGGCTTGTTGGTTGTGGACTACTTGCAGAAGGTTCCCCTCGAAGGGGGAGCCTCGCTTGATAGGGCACCTGAGGTGTCATCTGCATTGAAAGAGATTGCGATGACCGACCACGTTGCCATCTTGGCGATTGCTGCGGTGGGCATGGACGGTTTGGGACAGCGCCGCATTCGGCCCGAGCATCTGGCGTCGAACGCACCGTTGGTGCATGAGGCTGACGTTGCCATTGTGATGAACGAGAAGGCTCCGGCAATCTCACGCGTGCATACGGCCTTCGATGGTCGCCAGATTGAGGAAGCGAAGCAGTGGACGTTGTTCACGATTGAAAAGCATCGCGATGGTCCGGCCAACATCGACCTCGAGTTCCAGAAGGAATTTGAGAACTTCCGCTTCAACCCTGAGGGTGGATTCGTAGCCGAGCACCTCATCGACGACATGCAGTACTCCGACTAGCCAGTGCCTCGCTACTGCTGTTGTTGAGGCTTCGGGCTAGCGGCCAGCAGTTCGATTATCTCCGAGACCTTGCTGAGAAAGTCGACACCTTCTTTAGCGGTGTCCTCGGTTAGATGGTCGACCATCGTCTCGATGAACTCGGTGCCGGCTTTCATGATGGCGTTGATTTCGTCATGTCCAGCCTCGGTCAGACGGACTCGCTTTTCGCGACCGTTCTCGGGGTCTTCGAATAGCTCCACGAGAGCGAGAGGAGGCTTCGTGAGCCCACGTATGAGCTTGGAAATAGCTGAGCTCTGGATCTCGAACCAGCTTGTCAGCGCTCGTTCGATGTCTTTGCGCCGCAACTCCGCGCCGTCGACACCCTCAGTTCGAATCAGCCACAGAACCGCCACCTCGTGCCGCGTAAGGCGTCCTTGGCGCATGGCGTCTTCGATGCCAATGCCTATCCGGTAATGGACGGGGTAGAAGAGCTCCAAAAAGGCAGCCGAGTAGTGGTGGCGTTTGGCTGGGTCGTTCTCTAGCAGACCTCGGTCGTTGGCATCTCCCATGGGAAGGGGAGCGTAGCTTGCAAAATAGTGTCTGTAGGACATAATGTCGCGCGAACACTATAGAGAGGCTGTGCCAGTGACCGTCACCGTCGTCGAAGACCTCACGTTGCCCGAAACGATTGCCAACCCTTACCCCGCCTACCGAGCGCTCCGCGACCAGTCGCCGTTGTGGGGGCTTCGCGACCTCCCGCCTGGCACGATCCCCGGTCAAGATGAGCCGATTACCGCCTGGGCCTTACTGAGCCACGCCGACGTCGATTTTGCCGTGCGTCATCCTGAGATCTTCTCGTCTCGCGATCCACAGCAGGATGCCTCTGAAGCGCCGACACTCATGCTGGTCAACCATGACGAACCAGAACATGGCCATCTGCGCCGCTTGATCAGCGCCGCTTTCACCCGCCGTCGCATTGAAGAACTGCGACCGTGGATCGACAATGCACTCACCGAACTTTGGGAAGGCTTGGCCACCGACTCAGACGGATCGCTCGAAGTGGAGTTCGTAACGACCGTGGCTGCCCGGGTCCCGGCCATGGTCATGGCCCGGCTCCTTGGCATCCCCGACGAAGACTCGCACCTGCTGGAGCGTTGGGCCCCAGCATTCATGCTCTCGGCTGACCTGACGCCCGAGGAACGCAATGCAAGCAACGCCGAGATGGTCGAGTACATCACCGGTCATCTTGGGGCTGTTGTGGCCGGTCATCGAGGCGAATGGGACCACCTCACCCAGGCCATGTTCGATGCTGAGTTCGAAGGCGCAAAGCTTTCCCCCGAGGAGGTTGCACGCTTCTGCATCACCTTGCTTGTTGCCGGGGCCGAGACCACTACCGGCCTTATCAGCAACCTGGCCTTCGAGTTGGGCACACGTCCCGAGATCAGGGACAGCGTGCGCGCTGACCCCGAGCTTGTCGATCCGCTCATGGACGAGACGCTGCGCCTCTCAGGGCCGGCGCAACGTTTGTTCCGGGTCGCAACCCAAGACGTCACCGTCGGCGGCGCCGAGATAAGGGCAGGAGAGTGGGTTGCGCTCTTCTTCGCGGCTGCCAACCACGACCCAGCCGTGTTTCCCGAACCCGATGTCTTCAGGCTGGACCGGCCCAATGCCGCCCAACATCTGACCTTCGGCCGTGGCATCCACTTCTGTCTGGGCGCTCACCTTGCGAAGCTTGAGGCCGGTTGCGTGGTCAGTTCGCTGCTCAAGCGATACCCAAATATGTCCCTGGGTTCAGGAGCACCCGTCAAGCAGCAGGTCAACCTGCTTAACAACTCGTTTATCAGCCTGCCTATCCGGCTGGCACCGTCCAACAAGTCCTGAGGAGGACCCATGAGCGAAAGCGCAAACGTTACCGTTACCCGATCTATGTACAAGGCCGTGCCCGCTGGGGACGCCGAGACCGTCTTCGCTGGGATGCACCCTGACGTAGAGATCACCTACTACGGAACCTCGGTGATCCCCTATGCCGGAACCTTCAAAGGCACCGAAGGCGTGGGCCAATTCCTCGGAGCGGTCGGTGCGTCAGTCGAAGTGGTGAAGATGGAGCCGAAGCAGTTCATCGAACAGGACGAGCACCTCGCTGTGTTTGGAACGTTGGTGTTCCGTGCCATCAAGTCCCAACGCGAGTTCACGTCAGATTTCGCCCACATCATCGAGATCCGCGACGGCAAGTGGTACCGATTCCGCGACTTCGCAAATAGTGCACTTGCAGCAGAGGTGTTCGCTGCCGAGGCCACCTAAACCGGCGCCCAAGGGCCCGTGGAGTGCAGATTGCTAGGCTGCTTTGGCCAGGCGGCGCAGCCGCCAAAGTTTGGCATAGCGGGGGGCCATGAAGCGATACCAGAACACCGGGGCAGACAGTGCCAGATGGGGCCTCTACGAGCCTCGACGCGGTGACATCATCATCACGACGCCACCGAAAGCTGGCACAACACTGACGCAAATGCTGTGCGCGTTGTTGGTGTTTGACAGTACTGAGTTCCCCGCTCCAATGGACGATCTATCTCCTTGGTTCGACATGCTGACACGTTCAGATGCCGAAGCTCTTGCCATCATCTCAAACCAGGACCATCGACGGTTCATCAAGACCCATACCCCAATTGACGGTCTGCCACTCTTCGATGAAGTGACGTACGTGTGTGTCGGGCGTGACCCGAGAGACATGCTCGTTTCTTGGGAGCACCACGTGGCGAACATGGACCGTGAGGCGCTGCTGACCGCGATATCGGAAGCAGGCACCATTGAGCAGGTGTTGCCACACATGCAACCAAGCCACGAATCGCTGACTAGTCGTGTGGATGCCTGGCTCCAGAACGATTCCTCGAACGCAACGATGTCGCTGGCCGTTGTGGCCAACCATCTGCAGCAGAGCTGGGAGCACCGGACGAAAGACAATGTGGTGCTCCTGCACTTTGAGGATCTCAAGGCCGATCGAGCCGGTGCTATGCAGGTCATTGCCTCGGCCGCAGGGTTGGAGGTGGCACCAGCCCGGGCCACAGAGCTCGCCGCTGCTGCGGGGCTAGACCAGATGCGCGAACGAGCCGAAGAGTTGGCGCCCAACACGAAGAGTGTTTTCCACGATCCGGCGAAATTCTTTCGCAGCGGTCAGGGGGGCGAGTGGGAGTCGTACACCACGGCCGAGCAGCGATCTGCGTACGCCGAGCGTGTCAGCGAGCTGCTGAGTGCCGATCTTTTGGATTGGCTCGAGCGGCCGGGTGCCAAGATCTAGGACACCTCAGCACGACTTGTCGACGCTTTACGTGTGGTAAACACACCACCAACCTATGCGGGGGGTTCTATGACATCTTTACCAACGACAAGTGCGGCGATCAGTGCTGATTGGCTTAATGACGTGCTGGGCGACGAGGTTCGAGGGAACGCCCGCATCACGGGTGTCGCGGCCACGGTGATTGGTGAAGGGGTTGGCATGTTGGGCGAAGTCGCTCGGCTTGAGCTCAGCTACGACCAGCCGACGGCGCAATCTGTGACCAGCATGATCTCCAAGATGCCTACGTCCAACGAAGGTTTCCGGTTTGTGGCCACCATGATGGGCCTGTACGAGAAAGAGGAAGGCTTCTACCGAGACATCGCTCCGGAGATCCGTGTCCGCATCCCAACCTGTTACGCCAACTTGCGTGACGAAGATGCCTTCGTGTTGTTGCTCGAAGATCTCGCCCCGATGCGACCCGGTAATCAGCTTGCTTCGTGTTCTCTCGTTGAAGCGCGGATGGCCCTTACCGAGGTAGCCAAGCTGCATGCTCGCTGGTGGAAAAGCGAGCGTCTCGCCGACTACGAGGCTTGGCTCCCGGGCCCCACCAGCCCGATGATGCAAGTCTTCAAAGGTGGTTACCTCGCTGGCCTCGAAGCCTTCCACGCCGAGTGGGGGCACATGGTTTCGGCCGAGTGCAATGAACTCATTGACCGAATTGCCGCCAACTATGAGGGCATGGTCCTGGCCGGCCCCGGTCGAGAACCACACACGCTGATTCACGGCGATTTCAGGCTCGACAACATGATGTTCGACGACAGTTCCGAGCCGCCCGCCATGGCCATTCTGGACTGGCAGCTGCCATTCCGTTCGAACCCCATGTGGGACGTCGTCTACTTGCTGGCCGGCAACTTCGAACCGGCGTGGAGAGTCGAGCACCAAGACGGCTTGTTAGCGGACTACCACCAGGCGCTAGTTGCGGGCGGCGTCAGCGACTACAGCTTCGACCAATGCGCCGAAGACTACCGGGCGGCAGCGCTTGTCTTGCCCGGATACCTGGTGACCATGGCTGCTGACGTCGACGTGGAGACGCTGGACGATCGTGGCCGGGCACTTGTCGAGATGCTCATCACCCGCTACGGCGAAGCGGTTGACGATCTCGGTGCTGGGGAATTCATGCCCAGCTAGGTGGCGTTAACAGCGCTCACGAGCGCGTCGACATCGCACGAACGAAATCGCCCTTCGGCTTTCTCGGCGCTGATTCGGTCACCAATGCTGTCTGCAACAAGTTGGAGTCGCTTAGAGCGGTCACTTTGGGTCGTTGGCGTTGGACCATCGGTGGCAATCGAGTCGAGGAGTGCTTCAAGGTCGCTCTGCGCCTGTGAAAGCTTGGGCGCATCGCCGACAAGACGTTTGAGATCGTTCACGACCGTGGCGGTCAGGGCGGGCAGGTGGGGTTCGGGATTGCGTTCATCGGTGAGACGGGCCCAGCGGCTCAAGCCGCCCCAAGTTTCGAAGCCGTCAGTTAGGTCGAGGAACGCTCCACCACAGAACCCCACTTCCGTGAGCTCCCCTGGGGGCTGGACACCGTCCTCTGAACCAACCACCACGCTGTCACTGCCCTGAGTGCCTCCAAGTGCAAACACACCCAAGCCTAAGAGAGCCGTAGCTACCGCAGCGGTAGCCAGAACACGCACCTTTCGTGGCCGTCCCCATGTCTGCGTCGTCGCGGGTTCGTTCCGAAGAAGGAGTTCGACCGGCGCGTTGCCGTCGGTGACCGGTCGGCTCTCGCCAAGCCCGAGGCGCCTGCGGATCCTGCTCCGCTCGTCTTCGCTGAGCTCGTGATCTCGCAGGTTTGACCGTAACAAGTCGGCGATCCGGGTTTCCTCCATTAGCTCCGTCCTTCGAATGATCGAGCGAAGGCACTGCGGGCTCGTCCGAGCAGTGACTCGGCGCCACGGTAGGTGAGGCCCAGAGCATCAGCGACTTCGCTGACCGACATGTCCTCGATGTAGCGCAGAACCAGAGCTGCCCGGTGCCTCTCAGACAACGAAGACAAGGCCTCATCGACCCTGGTCTGCTCCGGTGCAGTCGTAGCTGCGCCTTGGCGAGCCTGCTCGACGAGTCGGTCAAACCTTCGATGTTGGGCAGCTTGGCTGCGCCAGTGATCGATGAGTCGTCGCTTCGCGACAGTAACCAGCCACCCTGGGGTCACCTCGCTGGCGCCTCCAGCTGCAAACTTTCGACTCGCCGAAACAAACGTCTCGGCAGTGAGATCCTCTGCTAGCGAACGCGACCCACAACGAGAGTAGAGGAAGCTGAAGATCCGGTCACCTTCACTGTTGAAGAGTGAACCGAGGTCTGCGCTCGTCATTGGTGCCACCTGCCGCACACCGAATTATCGTTCCACAGGGGGCTGCTCCGCCGGTTGCCAAACAAATTCTGCCGAGTTGAGCGTGATCGAGCCGGCACGGACCGATCTGTACATGTGCGAAGATCAACCATGCGACGATTTGCGCAGGTGTTCCTGGCAGTCATTGGCATCTGCTTTGGAGGTGTTGCCTGCGGTGCCAGCGCCCCGGTCGCCGACGAAACGGAGGTAGGACCACAGCGGGCCACCGCTGTGCACACGCCCCACTCCTCGGCAACAGCGATCGCTGAAGATCCAAGGACCGTGCCGTCGGCCCCAGCAACAGCAGACGCCATGGCGGCCTCCACGGATCTTGGGTTACCCGTTGTCCCGTCCGCGGAACCGCTTGAGTCCAACTATCATCCACTGACGTCCGAATTCGGTTGGGTAGTCGAGGCCGGCGTCTGGACGAGCCACGGTTTCTCGGTGCCCCTCACGTTCAACGTGCCCGATGAGGCGACGATCGTGTCTGCGGGCAAAGGCCGGGTCGAGTTCGCGATTGGTGATGCGCACGCTCCGAGGGGCTGGTTGCGGGTTGTTGAACCCATTGCCGTAAGTAGCCCTGGTGGCCCGATTCCGATCGATCTGGTGTCTGTCGATAACGCGATGACCGGCGCTCGGATCTTGGACGAGGCTGACATCGATGGACCCGGCACTCGGAGCGTGTTGCTCGACTTTGTGATCGACGAGAGCCCGATCTTGGCTCCCTTCGCCGCCGCGCCCTGCCCGAAAATGGGGACCGGGCCCAGGAGCGCGATACAGCGCACCCAGTGCAGGAAGAAGAAGCGCATCTGAATCTCGAGCTCATCCATGGCGAGGGGTCGATCAACCGGCCGCGTCGGGGAGAGCGCTGAAGATCTGAGCGGTGAAGTTCACCATGGTCTCGATGATCCAAGGGAGCATCAGGACGAGGGTGATGCCGACCGCCATGATCTTGGGGATCATGGTGAGGGTCTGTTCTTGGACGCTCGTGATGGCCTG
>JAUIIS010000326.1 GCA_030431575.1 Acidimicrobiia bacterium
GCTGCCAGCACGATCGTGCCGGTGACTGGTGTCACTTAGCAAATGCTTGAAATAGTTTGCAAAGCTGTTATGGTGATCTTCATCGGGTCGCCGCAACGTGCGAGCAACCAAAGCACATCACACAAGGAATTGCCGCAATGCCCTCCGTTATCGAAACTGCCAAAGAAGCCAGCTACACCGCTCTTGGCCTCAACGTCCTCTTCATTGACGAGATGACCGAGCGCCTCACTGCTCCTCGCGAACAGATGGAAGAGCAGCTCGACATCGCCCGTGACCACGCCACCAAGGCTCGCGCCGACTGGCAAAAGCAGGCTGACGAATTCAACGCAAACGTCAAAGAGCGCATGCCTTTCGACATCGACGAAGTCAGCACCCAGATCCAGGATCGTGTGCAGCCAATCGTTCGTCGCAGCTGGGAAGCAGCCGAGCCGGTTGTTGCCCGCATCGTCGAGATGACCCCAGCCCCCTTTGACACCTACGTAAAGGACGGCGCTTCCAAGGTCTCCGAGTTCGTCGCCGACGCACCAGCTGCTTCCAAGCCAGCAGCCAAGAAGGCCGCTGCCAAGAAGCCCGCTGCTAAGAAGCCCGCTGCCAAGAAGCCAGCCGCCAAGAAGGCCTAAGGCACTGCGACCAAGCATCCGCTTGGCCGCACGTAGCAAACACAATCTTGGAGTCGGGTTCTCCGACTTCACGACGTAGAGGGCATCCCCCCGCCCTCACGGACCGATGCTCCGACCTATCCCCCCAGGTCGGAGCATCGTCGCGTCCGGCCCTGGGTAGTACAAGGCAACAACGCGGTGGTGCCGCGGAACCAAGCGCGCCACCTTCGCCTTCGGTTAGCCCAAGCCTGGCGAGGACAGGTACGGCTAGAGATCACGCATTGCCAGTGCGTGGAGGAACGCTTAAACCGTGCGCTCGTTGGCCGTGACGTAGGAGCGGTACACGGCCAGCAACGAGTTGCGCTGATCGGCGGTGAGGTTTGGGTCTACCGAGATCGCTGCTTCGACGGTGGCTTTAGCCTCTGCTGCGGCAGCTTCGTCTTGTTCGATCAGCCCGGCGCGCACGAGTAGCGTGTCGAGGGGCAGGTTGAGCGCAGTGGAGATAGAGCGCATGACCCGCATTGACGGTTCGTGCATGCCGCGTTCGATCTGGCTGATGTACGGGTTGGACACGTTGGCCTTGGCAGCAAGCTCGCGCAGCGACATCTCTGCTGCGTTGCGCTGAGACTTGATGAAATCGCCAAGGGCCTTAAGCTGGTCTTGGCCAGAACCGGATGCCATGGAAGTACCCTACCGGCGTGTTGCGGACACACGACGACGGCCAGCCCCCCTGGAGGCTGGGGGTGGGTATTTGTCGGGACTCCGTGGATTCCCTAGCGGTCTCCTAGGCTCGGTGCCATGGCCGAGTTGCACACCATTTACCTGGATCGACCCGTACCCCTAGGCTTCGATGACATCTTTGCCGGCGTAGCAACGCCGGTGGGTCCCGAACCGGATGCTCTTGTTGGGGCCGATGCTGCTTTGGCCGGTGCCAGCGTCTGGGACGCCGCCAGGATCGAGTCTGCGAGACAACTCAAGGTGATCTCGCGGACCGGAATTGGCTACGACACGGTCGACCTAGACGCCGCCACCAAGGCGGGGATTGTGGTGTGTAATGCGCCAGAGTCGCCCACGATCTCGACTGCCGAGCACACCATGGCCCTGCTGTTGCACGCAACCAAACACCTCAGTGCCAACCAGGCGAGGCTGGCCACCAACGCTGGAAACTACTACGCAGCAAACGAAGGCATTGAGCTGGCGGGAAAGACACTTGGCATCGTTGGTCATGGACGCATAGGCACACGTGTCGCCCGGGCCGCTGCGGCGCTTGACATGGAGGTCATTGCCCACGACCCCTACATCTCGGCCGACTCGATAGCGACCCCGCTGGTGCCACTCGTCGAACTATTCGAGCGGTCACACGTGATCAGCATGCATTGTCCGCTCACCGAAGAAACCCGGGGCATGATCGACACTGAAGCGTTCGCAGCTATGCGCGACGGCGTGGCATTTGTGAACGCAGCCCGCGGTGGCATCGTAGATCAAGAGGCGTTGATTGCGGCCCTCGACAGCGGCAAGGTGGCGGCCGCGGGGCTGGACGTAACCGTCCCCGAGCCGCTGCCCGTAAGTCACCCCTTGCAGGGCCGCCCGAACGTCATGATCACGCCCCACATTGCGTCAGCCACCGACCTTGGCCGGCGTCGCATGTACACCCATGCGGTGGCCAACGCCATGACCGTGCTGCGTGGCGAACGGCCACGAGACTGCGTGAACCCGGCGGTATATCACTAGCAGGCAACTTCTTCGATCTCGCAGCACCAGCCTTGTCTTGGCGGCAAGCCTTTAGGCTGGGACCCATGTTGATTCGTGGTGATGGCGCAGCGATGTCGCTCTATCAGGAGGTCGGCGGTAGCGAGTTCTTCGAGTCGCTGGTCGACCACTTTTACGCTGGCGTTGAGAACGACCCTCGGATCCGCGGTCTGTACCCCGAGGACCTCACCGACTCACGCGCAAACACGGCGCTGTTCCTCATCCAGTACTGGGGCGGCCCAACCACGTACTCAGACCAGCGCGGCCATCCGCGTCTGCGTATGCGCCACGCCCCCTTCGTGATCGGTCAGGCCGAACGAGACGCTTGGATGGAACACATGCACGCCGCCATTGCACACATGGAGCCCTCCGTTGAGGTCTTCAAGGCTTTGGTCGACTACTTCGAGATGGCGGCCACCCACATGATCAACGCACCTGCCTGAACGACCCTGTCACTAGGCCGAAGGTGAGCCCTTGGCCACGTGTGGGGTCATGATGGCCACCGCTGTGGAGATACCGACGTGGCGTGTCTTGAGCGTCGAGATCCTTCGCCCAGCCTGGATGGCCTCCTTGGGCGGCGTGCACAGCCCTCCGAGGGCTGATGCCGTGGCATCGATGTCGGTCGTGGTCAGGGCCAGGCCCCAAAGGCTTGGGGGTCCCTCGCCGTCGGCACTGTCGGGGCCGACGAGTTCGAGGATGACCGAACCCATCCAGAAGAAGGTCTGGCGGCGCATGACGCCGCCCATGTTGAAGGTGCGCACCCTGCGGGCCTCAAGCCCGGCGGCTTCGAGCGCAACCGTCGTGCGGTCACAGTCGGGCGTCATGACCACGAGGTGGTCGACACCGGTGATGTGGTTGGGGTGGGCGGGAGCGTCTGGCCGTACCGGATCGCTGGCGTGAACGGCGATGCCCACGGCCGCGCTGTCGTCCGCGCCGGGCACATTGTCGATGTCGTTGAGCAGTCCGTCGATGGCGACGCTGACAATGCCTCGTGGGCCTTGCGCTCCTGTGAGGGTCACACGAGTCTGGTCGATGACGAGCGAGCCGTTGTTGACCACAAAGCCGACATCGCTCCAGGAGTCGGGTTCGTCGCCAATACGGACATCGTGAAGTTGGTGTTGTTTGGTCATCAGGTGTGGTCGTGTTGTGCGGCGAGTTCTCGCCCGGTCAGCCCGAGCTGGCGAGCTTTGCGTTCGCTGAAGATGATGGCCAGGGCCAAGATGGTCACGATGATGCCCAAGGAAATGTAGGTGTTCAGGTGGTACCACTGGGTTACCGCCATCTTGATCCCAACAAACACCAGAATGGCCCCGAGAGCGTGTGACAAGTAGTGGAACCTTTGGCGGGCGTCTGCGAGCAAGAAGTACATGGCTCGCAGACCAAGGATCGCGAATGCGTTGGAAGCAAGCACCAAGTAGGGCTCCTGAGACACGGCCAGGATCGCGGGGACCGAGTCGACCGCGAAGATCACGTCGGTTGCCTCGATGACCACTAGGGCAGCCAGCAGGGGAGTGGCCACCCGCTTCCCATCTAAGCGAATAAAGAACTTCTGTCCGTGTAGCTCTTCGGACACGGGCATCAATCTCTTGAGCAAGCTAAGGCCGGTTGTCTTGGCGTCTTCGCCTTCATCGTCGCGGTGCCTGATGATGCGCGCGCCGGTGAAGATGAGGAAGATGCCAAAGAAGATGAGCACCCATGCGAAG
>JAUIIS010000327.1 GCA_030431575.1 Acidimicrobiia bacterium
CGGGGTCGACCTCAAGCCATGCGGCTGCGAGATCCGCCGGGGGCGCGGTCAAAGTCAACGTCATACCAAAACCTTACGAGGTGCTGATAGGAGTTGTGGCCAGGCTTGCGTGAGTATCAGAGTCCGTCGTGGGGCCGATGGTGTCTATGGGTCGGTGATCTTTGTGGGGATCCCGCCCAGCTGACGCACGAGGTCGTTGACCTCGGCCTCTAGCTGGGCTCGCCGCTGCGGGTCGAGGCCAAAGAGATCGGTGAGATGATCGGCAAAGATGGCCCAGCCCAGCGCAAGGGCCGTGGCCTTGGCCACCATGTTCTCCACCTCAACGTTGCTGAGCTCGGGTTGATTACGATGCAGCGCCGCCTGCCAGGCTTCGGTCACCGGGTGCGAAGAAAACAGGTCGCTGTCTCCGTCGAGCCTGATACGAGCGAGGGCTTTGGCGAGTTGGCCACCATGTTGTTGGGCAAGATCGGGCGGTGGGAAGCCCTCGGCGTCTACTTCGGCGCCAGCGCGAGCGTTGATTTCGTCAGCAGCGGCTACTAACAGCTTGTCTTTGGATCCAAAATAGGTGTGGATCAGCCCGTGGTTAACGCCAGCGCGGTCGGCAATAGTGCGGACGCCAACATGAAGGCCTTCTTCGATAATGAGTTCAATGGCGGCTTCAACGAGCGCTGCGGTGACTTCTTCGCGTCCAGTGGGTTTGTCGGCACTCACGCTGCCTCGCTTTCGATCTTTCGCATGCCAACTTGTTGAGTTCTTGGATGCCCACGACGCCAACCAACCACGGCGGGCGCCACTTGGCTAGCGTAGGCGCGAACACCGCTATACATGGGGGCTTGTCGTGGAACTTGTTGGGGCAAATGTTGTCATTACCGGGGCATCTCAGGGCATAGGTGAGGCCATGGCCGATGCCTTTGCCGCATCGGGGGCAACCGTTGTCGTTGTGGCCCGCAGCAAAGACAAGCTCGAAGCAGTCGCAAGCCGCATTGGGGGTCACGCCATCGTGAGCGACCTCGCCACCAACGAAGGGGTGGACGGGTTGGTGGAGCGCTGTTTGAACGTTGTTGGCTCGATCGATGTGTGGGTCAACAACGCCGGTGTCGAGACCGATGACGCCTTCGCACACATGCCTCGCGAGGACATCCGGACGCTGGCGCGACTCAACTTCGAAGCCCCCTTGATGCTGACCCGCGACCTTGTGCCCCACATGGTCCAACAAGGTCATGGCCACATCGTGCAGGTCAGCTCCATCGCTGGAGCGATCACCTTCCCCGGCCTGGCCGCATACGCCGGCTCCAAAGCCGGCCTCACCAACTTCACCGAAACGCTGCGGGTAGAACTCCGAGACACCAACATTGGGTTGACGGTCGTGTCGCCAGGCCCGGTCGACACAGCAATGTGGGACAGGCTCGACAACGATGAGAGTTACGCACGTTCCGCGCTCGACCGGTTCGCTCAGGTTCAATTCTTGCCCATCGTCGACGTTGACTTGGTGGCAAAGAAGACCGTGGCTGCGGTCAAGAAAAACAAGCGTGCGGTGCGAGTGCCAGCGCGGTTCAACGGGTTCCATTGGCTCAACAGCGCGCCGAGACGCCTTGTGGATCTCACACTCACCGGTGTCAAAGTGCCGCCGATCCGAGCCCGCGGGCCCGGTTTCAGCGAGCCGAAGCCCATTTGGTCCACCGACAACCCGCCCAGCAAAGATTGGCCGCTCTATACACGCGGCAATGTGGGTGAGGTGTTCCCCGAGGTTGTCCTACCGTTCACCTGGGACCTCGTTGGCAAGCGAGCCGAGGACGGCTGGCGGGCTGCCTACGCTGGCATGGGTTTGCTGATGCCCAACGACATCGCCGCCGACGAGGACATGGTGATCCTGAGTGTGTTTGGTGGCTACTGCTACATCAATGCCAGCTACGTGCGGGTGCTTGGTGTTCGGGCACCGGGTGGCACGGTCGATGCTATCGATTCGCAGTTCTTTGGTGAGTCCGATGCGCCCGCCTACACCGAACGCCCCGGGGACAAGAACCTTCGCTCCACCCTGAAACTGGGGCGAACCGTGCTGCGGCTCCTGGGGACCACCGAAAGGCCCGAGCTGGTCGAAGACAAGGCCGCGGTTGCCGACTACTTGGCCCACTATCCCGGCGACGATGCCAGCGACGCCCAGCTGCTGTCCTATGTCACTGATCTGGCCCCACTGTTTGAGCACCTCTTCCAACGGCACATCGACAACACCTTCTCGGTCGCGCTGTTGTCGGGTGCGCTTGCCGATCTGCTCGACAAAGTAGACATGGGCGATCAGCTGGTCACCATCTTGGCAGGCATTGGTGATGTCGAGAGCGCTGCGCCTTCTGCGGCCATGTGGAAACTGGCTCGCGATGCCAGCTCCAACCCGGCTGTCACCTCGGCATTCGACGCCGGGGTGGCCGGTTTGTTGGACCGATTGAAAGGCGATCCCGCAGCGACGCAGTGGCTTGAGGAGTTCGAGAGCTTCATCGACCGGTTTGGCTCGCGCGGGCCCAACGAATGGGACCTTGGCTCTGACCCGTGGGAGTTCCGGCCAGAGGTAGCGCTAGCCGCCATTGGTCGCATGCGCGGTGCCGCAGCATCGCATGACCCGTCCTTGCAGGTAGATCGACTGGTGGTCGAACGTGAGGCCGCTGTCGAGCGTGTGCGCGAGGCACTTAATGCGGCAGACCGCTTCCAGTTCAACAAAGCGCTGGCCGCCACAACGCTGTATTCACAGTCACGGGAGCGGTCGAAGACCACGGTGATTTTGGCCGTTCATGCATGCCGTCGAGCTCAGGCTGTCTTGGCTAATCGCATTGCCGAGCGAGGCGGCCCCACCGAGCGCTGGAAGACGTGCCTGCTGTCGGTTGGCGAGTTCCAGCGGTGCCTGCAAGACCCTGAGGCCTTCACGCAGATCATCGACGAGCGAGCCGAACTTCACGGCGAGCTCTCGGGACTGGTGCCTCCGTTCATCATTGACGGCACGGTCCCGGACGTAGCGACTTGGGAGTCTCGCGGTTCTACCTCAGAGCGTGCCCAACCCGGAGACAAACTCGCGGGCATTCCTGGGTGCCCCGGCGTGGCTCGGGGTCGAGCGCGTGTTGTCCTCGACGCCGCCGAACCCGGCGACCTTGGCCCCGGCGATGTCTTAGTGGCCCCCATCACCGACCCGTCGTGGACCCCGCTGTTCCTCGCTGCTGAGGCTGTCGTGGTCGATGTTGGCGCAGTGATGAGTCACGCGGTAATCGTGTCTCGCGAACTCGGTATCCCTTGCGTGGTCTCCGCCGTTGGCGCCACCACCAGCATCCCCGACGGGGCCATGTTGGAGGTCGACGGCAACACCGGCACTGTCACCGTGATCGACGTCCCGTAGCGACCTGGGTCAGCACATTCAACGGGGTCAGACCCTCACTGTTGACCACGACGGTGAGGGCAGCGCAAGAGAACGAGGCCTGGGGTCAACGTTGAGGGTCTGACCCCATGGGCCATGGGTGCGGGGGCCGCTAGTCGCGGTTGAGGATGACGGGGACGTTACGGGGGCCGCGGATCTGGCCGTTGGCCCAGGTGGTTTCTTGGCTGGTGTCGAGCGTGTAGTTGGGGAACGCTCGGAGCCATTCCTGGAGGCCGATGAGGAGTTCGAGCCGGGCCAAGTTGGAGCCGACGCAGCGGTGGATGCCTAGTCCGAAGGCGACGTGGCGGTTCTTGGCCCGGTCGAGCTGGAATTCTTCGGGGTTCTCGAAGGCTTCGGGGTCGTGGTTGGCGGCGGGGAAGGTCAACAGCATTTGATCGCCGGGATGCACAGGGCAGCCGCCGACTTCGGTTTCGCCGATGACCTTTCGGGCCATGGTGACCGGTGCGTAGTAGCGCAGGACTTCCTCGCTGGCGGTTTGCCACAACATGTCGCTGTTGTCGACAGCGAGTAGCCGTGCGACTTCTTCGGGGTGTTGGGCAAAGTGCCACAAGCCAGACCCAATAGCGCTCCAGGTGGTGTCGATGCCGGCGATGATGAGCAGGCGAATGTAGCCAACTTTGA
>JAUIIS010000025.1 GCA_030431575.1 Acidimicrobiia bacterium
CTAGGGCCCAAGCGGCCCGGCCCGCAGGGCCAAGAGCGAGAAACAGGCGCAAGGACCTGTGCGGTGACCATCGCCTATCCGCGCAGGTCACTAGGGCCCAAGCGGCCCGGCCCGCAGGGCCAAGAGCGAGAAACAGGCGCAAGGACCTGTGCGGTGACCATGGCCTATCCGCGCAGGTCCTAAGCCCGTGCCCACCGCATTAAGCCGTCGGTTCTGGACGCCGACCGACAGCGAAATCGCCCGGCTTGCTGTCCCCGCGCTTGGCGCGCTGATTGCCGAGCCGCTGTACGTCTTGGCGGACACTGCCGTTGTTGGCAACCTAGGCACCCCACAGCTCGGCGGCTTGGCTCTCGCCAGCCAAGTGATCTTGACGGTCTACGCCCTCATGATCTTCCTCGCCTACGGCACCACCGCCGCAGTGTCACGCCTCCTCGGCGCCGGGCGCCACGCCGAAGCAGCACATCAAGCGGTCCAAAGCTTGTGGATCGCCGCCAGCACCGGGGTGGTCAGCGGTATCGGAGTCTGGGTCTTTGCCAATCCTTTGTTGCGGATCTTGGGAGGCGAAGGCGACGTCTTGGCATACGCCCGCACCTACCTCGTGATCTCGGCTGCTGGCATGCCAGCGTTGCTGCTATCACTTGCCGCAGTGGGCTACCTGCGGGGCTTGCAAGACACGGTGCGGCCCCTCATCGTGGCGCTGGTGACCGCGACGGGCAATCTTGTGCTCGAGCTGATCCTGGTCTTCGGGTTCGACTACGGCATCGGCGCATCGGCGTTGTCCACCGTTATCGCCCAATGGGTGGGAACCCTGCTTTATCTGCGCTGGATTGGGATAGCTGTGCGCTCGCACAACGTCAGCCTGCGGCCCGAGTTGGCCAGCATTGGGCGCCAAGCCGTGGTGGCTGGCGACCTGTTCCTGCGGACCGCAGCGCTGCGCGGATCCTTCACTGTGGCCACCGCGGTCGCCGCCCGCCTGGGAGAAGCCGAGTTGGCTGCGCACGAAGTCGCCTTCGGCATCTGGATGCTGTGCGCGCTAGCCCTTGATGCGGTCGCCATTGCTGGCCAAGCAATGATGGGCCGATTCCTGGGTGCCAACGACACCGATGGCGCCCGCCGGGTTGGACGCCGCATGCTGCAGTGGGGCATCACAACCGGCTCCGCCGCGGCAATCGCCATCTTGGTGCTGCGCCCTGTGATCCGCGACATCTTCTCCAACGACCCCGCCGTCGTCAGCCTCACCGGATTCTTGTTGTTGCACCTGGCGCTGATGCAACCCATCAACGGTGTGGTGTTTGTGCTGGATGGCGTGCTTATTGGCGCCGGAGACATGCGCTTCTTAGCGTGGGGCATGGTGGCCGCAGCCGCCGCGTTTGTTCCGTTGGCCATCCTTGTTGCCCAACGCAGCGCAGGCATCGGTTGGCTGTGGGGATGCATCTGGGTGTTGATGGCCGTGCGGGTGGCGGGCCTGGTGTGGCGCTTCCGCTCCGAGCGGTGGCTCGTCACCGGCGCCGACGCGCAGCTGAACTAGATCGCCCTGCGGGCGCTCTCAGTGGCAGAGCTCGATGGCGGCCATCACAATGCCATCCACGCTCTGATAGCGGCCGGCTAGATCGCTGATAGGCCCCTCAGCGGTGATGGTCACCCCAAAGGAATACGTCCCTTCATCGATCTCAACCAACGCGTCCTCGAAACCTAACCACACCTGGGCCACCGGAAACCATGTCTTGTAGACCGCTTCCTTGATACAGAACAGAAGGCGGTCGGCCGCAGCCACCCCAGCGACGCCCGCAGCGATCCATTCTTGCTCGTAGCTGTGACTGATGCGTTTCAGCACCCCCTTGGGTAAGGGTTCGTCGGGTTCTGCGTCAACGCCAACCGAGCGAAGGTCGCTGCTGCGGGCCACCGCAGCCGCAGCAAAGCCGTGGGTGTGGGTGATGGCGCCAACAACACCTGAGGGCCACAGGGGTTCGCGCTTAGGCCCCGCGAGGATCGGCCGGGGTTCGAGCCCGAGCTGTTGGATACCAAGACGGGCACATCGACGACCCTGCACCCAGTCCCAGCGACGGCCAGCAACCACATCACCAAGAAACGCGTCTTCTTCGGGCCACAACAGCGACTCGTCAGTCGATTCAGCGCGCGTCTCCACCGCAACGACATGTTGGGAGAGCAACAGTTGCAGAGCCGACATCTGGCCAAAGGTAGTGGGGCACACACCAGATCAGGCGGAACCAGGTCCTGCGGCCGCTCCGCAGCGGGCAAGAAGTCGTGGTTGCTGCAAAGATGAGCGTGTGTCTGAAGCCAGGCACCTAGGGGGTTCCATGACCGAGGTAATCGATCTACACGCCCACGTGGTCCTTGAGGCCGCGTTTGGCAGCGCCGGTCCCTACGGCCCCGAGCTCGCGGCCGTTGACGGCGTGGACACGTTTCGGGTGGGCGACTACAAGCTAGCCCCCATGCCCTACCGTGGCTCTATCTTCATGGACGTCGACAAGCGGCTAACCGCCATGGATGCCCTAGGCATAGACATGCAACTGTTGTCGCCAAACCCGTTGACCTTCTTTGGCGGTATCGAAGCCACCCATGCCGCCACGTTCGCGGCAGCCACTAACAACGCCATGGCCGACCTCGTGCAACAACACCCCGATCGGTTTCTGGGAGCGGCCGCGCTGCCCCTCCAAGACCCCGACGCCGCTTGCGCCGAACTCCAACGAGCGGTCACCGAGCTCGGCCTCATCTGCGCCTACACCGGCACAAACTACGGCTTCGATCTCGACCATGCTGACCTCGACCCGGTCTATGAAACCCTCGTTGCGCAGAATGTCCCCCTCTTCTTGCACCCTGCTACCAACGACGGCATTGGACCCGCACCAGACAAGCGATTGCACCGCTTTGGGCTTGACCTCATTGTCGGCTACACCTACGAGGAAACCCTTGCCGTCGCTGCGCTTGTGCTTGGTGGCGTGTTCGACCGTCACCCGGATCTCGACGTTTGCATCTCCCATGGCGGCGGCGCCATTGCGTTCCTGGCCCAACGCTTCGATGCCATGGCATCGTTTCGGGGCCAAGAGTCAGACTTCGCCGCGCAGCTGGCCAATCTTTGGTTCGATTCTCACCTCGACGCCGGCCCTGCCCGAGACCTCGTTGTCGACGTCGTGGGCACCAGCCGCATGGTCTACGGCACCAACTTCGGTGGCTGGGACACCCCCAAATCCACCGACGCGTTCGATGCCGCCCTCACCCCAAACGCCAAGCGCCTACTCCGGCTCGACCCTACGGAGGCCACCCCATGACCGACATGTTTCTTCACAACGCCAAGCTCTTCGTCGGCCTCGACGGCGAGGTTGTCGACAACGGAGCCGTATGGGTGCGCGGTCACAACATTGCGTGGAGCGGCCACACTCAAGATGCGCCAACCCTAAGCGAACACACCACCCATCACGACCTCGGCGGTCAATTCGTGATGCCGGGCATGACCGAGTCGCACGTCCACCTGTCCTACGCCAACGCTGGCCCCACCGAGCTCGATAAACAGCCCGTGCAAACAGCGATGCTCGATGCCGTGGACAACGCCCGCATGGTATTGGGCAGCGGTTTCACGTCGGCCATCAGTTTCGGCTCGGCCCAAGGTATCGACATCCCGTTGCGGGACGCCATCAACGCCAAACGCATTCCCGGGCCACGTCTGTTGGCCTCCGACCGCGACGTGGGCGCTACCGGCTCCAACGCAGACTCGTCGGCTGCAGGCCGCGAAGCCCACAAGCTCATTGCCGACGGCCCATGGGCTATCCGCAGCGCGGTGCGGTCGCTAGCCAAGAAACGCGTTGACGTGGTGAAGGTGTTCATCGACGGAGAGAACCTCAACGACCACGCTCCCCCCGGGGTTTTGAGTTGGACCGACGAAGAAGTCAACGCCGCTGTCGACGAAGCCCACCGCCGCAACATGCGCGTGGCCTGCCATGCTCGCTCGGCCGCAGCGGTGAAACAATCGGTGCGCGCCGGCATCGACTTCATCGGCCATGCCAACTACCTGGACGATGAAGCAGTTGACCTATTGGCCGCGGCTAAGGATCGCTGCGTTGTTGGCCCCGGCATCGCGTTCGAGGTGGCACTGTTGGCCAATGGCGACCAAATCGGGTTGCCCCGCAAAGCCATGGAGGCGCGCGGCTACCAGCGCGAAGTAGACGAAACCATCGCTTCAGTCAAACGCCTTCGAGAGGTTGGGGTCCGAGTCACTGTCGGCGGCGACTACGGCCTGAACATCACACCGCATGGCTCCAATGCCAAAGACCTCGAGTACTTCGTGGACCTCTTTGGCATGTCCGACACCGACGCATTACTGGCCGCTACCCGCGACGGCGGCTGGGCCTTCGACCCTGAAGGCCGCGCCGGTACCTTAGAGCCCGACACCTGGGCAGACCTGGTGATCATCGACGGCGACCCCTCCCAAGACGTCACCATGCTTCAAGATCACGCCCGCATCACCGCCGTCATGAAAGCCGGCGTCATCTACCGCGGCATCACCCGGCCCGACCCCCGCGCTGACACAAACCTCTAACGCGGCCTGACCCAGCTGCCCGCGACGCCCCACCGATTGACCCGGCTAGCAAACGCTTGTGGCCGACGGACTAGGACAGGCAGTTTTGGAGGTCGAACTCGTCCTTTAGGGTGTCCCACTCGTCGCCGTCGACGCGGGCGGCGCTGTTGGCGGCGGCCAGGACCGCCTCGGGGGATTGTTCCAGCGAGAAGACTCGCAAGATGAGGTCGTCGTCGGCCATCCAGCTCACCAATTGGCGCGGTTGGTCGGCGGTGCCGATGTTGGCAGCCACGCCGGGTTGGCCGTTGATCTCGACGCGTTCTGAGGTGACCGCCCGGAAACGGAAGGCCTCCATGGAAGCGAAGCCCCCGCTTGCACCCAAAAGCGTCATCTGGTCTTGATCGGCTGCGGACTCCGAGGGCCGGTAGTCGAGAGCAAACAGAAACTGTGGTTGCCCCTCCAGCTGGTACACGTCGCCCAGCTCTACGTAGCCCGAGGGCAAGGACCCGACAGCCAGCTGAGCCACGCCCCCGTCGATCTCCACAGACTCGGCCAACGAAACCAAGTCCACGTCCGTGCTGCCTCGCACCACGAGTTGCACGATGCGTTCGTCGTCGATGCGCCACGTCAACGTCTGGCCCTGCTCTGCCGGCAAGATCGACACAACCAAACCATCCAAACCACCCAACAGCGCAGTGTCGTCGCCAACCTGCACCTCGGTTACCTCACCCAAATCTAGATCGGCCAACGGACCGGCTGGCAGCGACAAAACAGCGTAGAGCGGCTGGGTGTAGGGGTCATCGGCATCGTCATCGCCGTATACAAAAAGGGCAGCAGCGGTATCGGCGCTCACCGAGAGGGCCGATGGCACACTTACCCCGCACAGCTCATAGCCCGGCGGCGGGTCCTCGAGCACATAACCAAATGGCGAGTCCGGCACCCCGTCATTGTTGAGGGCGTCGTTTGGGGTTTCGAGCCCCGACGATGAGCAGGCGGCTAATAGCGCAGCCACAGCAGCTAGGGCCAGCAACGGTCGGGCTCTAGGCAGAAGAGCCATGACGCTGCGTGAGCAGGCGACAGCACCGCTGGGGGCAGCCATCACAACGCTGTTCAGCTTGAGCTGGCGCGGCTGGCCAGAAGCTGGTTCACGACTTTGCCGTCGGCCTGGCCCTTGGTGGCTTTCATGATCTGGCCCACAAAGAAGCCCTGGATCTTCTTGTCGCCTTCGCAGAACCGGCCCCACTCGTCGGGGTTGTCGGCGATAAGGCCGTCGACCAAGATCTCCAACTCGCTGGTATCCATGGCCTCAAAGCCAAGGCCAGCAGCCACGTCGGCTGGTTGGCCCCCGTTAGCCACGAGTTCGGCCAACACGGTCTTTGCTTGGGTGCTGGACAGGTCGCCTCTGGTCTCCATGCTGACCAGGCCAGCGAATGCCTCCGGGGTTAGCTGACCTGCGCCATCGGCAAGGTTGTTGATGAGGTGTTTAACCACGCCAGCGCCGCCTGCGCCCGCTGCTAGCGCCGCCAATGCCAGCTCGTCCTGGTTACGTTCGACCACCAAAGCCACATCGGCTGGCACCAGCCCGGCCGCCTCGGCCAGGGCACGTCGGCGTTGCTGAGGAAGCGCTGGCATAGCCTCGTCGATAGCTGCGATCTCGGCCGCGGTGGGGTCTAGAGGCAACAGATCGGGTTCGGCAAAGTAGCGGTAGTCGTCGGCGTCTTCTTTGGACCGACCTGGACGGGTGCGTCCGTTGGCTTCGTCCCAATGCCGAGTCTCTTGGCGCGGCGCATCGTTGTTGTTGTACAGGTCGATGTGGCGGTGGGCCTCGTAGTCGATAGCTCGGCCCATGGACCTGATGGAGTTGACGTTCTTGATCTCGCAACGAGTGCGCAGCTCGGTGCTTCCGGTGGGTCGCACGGACACGTTGGCGTCTACGCGCATGGAACCCTCTTCCATCTTGGCGTCAGAGACTCCCGTGGCCAACAAGATGTCGCGAAGCTCTGACACGTACGCCTTGGCGTGCTCGATAGTGTGCATGTTTGGCCTGCTGACCACCTCAACCAGCGGGACACCAGCGCGGTTGTAGTCGACCAACGAGTAGTCGGCCCCGCTGATGCGACCGTCGCCACCAACGTGAGTGGACTTACCAGTGTCTTCTTCGATGTGGGCGCGTTCGATACCGACGACATAGCCGTCGGGTAGCTCCAGGGCGCCTTCGCCGTTGGTGGGCAGGTCGTATTGACTGACCTGATAGTCCTTTGGCATGTCTGGGTAGAAGTAGTTTTTGCGGGCAAACACCGAGGGCTGCACCGTGCAACCAAGGGCGCGACCCAAGACCATGGCGAAGTGCACGGCCTGTTCGTTCACCACGGGCAAAGACCCGGGGAGGCCCAGGCAGGTTGGGCACACATTGGTGTTGGCCTCATCGCCGAACATATTGGGGCAACTACAGAACAGTTTGGTGTTGGTAGCTAGCTCGACGTGGACTTCGAGGCCCACCACTAGCTCCCAGCCTTCGGGAAGATCCGACTCGCTCATTGGGCGGCTCCCTTCGCCTCGGCGGCTAGCCGTTCAACCTCGGCGGCGACCTGGAACATCACAGGCTCGTGGGTGGCGGGTGCCAACACCTGCACGCCAACAGGCATGCCGTCGTCGCCAATACCAAACGGCACCGACATTGCCGGGTCGCCCGACAAGTTAGACGGGATGGTGCAGACGTCGTTGAGGTACATAGCCATTGGGTCGGCTGTCTTGTCGCCAAAGGCAAACGCGGTACACGGCGACGTTGGCGACAACAACACGTCGAAGCGCTGGTAGGCCTCGTTGAATTCTTGGGCCAGCAACGTGCGCAGGCGTTGGGCTTTGCCGTAGTACGCGTCGTAGTAGCCGGCGGATAGAGCGTAGGTGCCCAGCATGATGCGGCGCTTCACCTCGTCGCCAAACCCAGCGGTGCGGGTAGCGGTGTTCATTTCCACCACGTTTGCGCCGTCTTCGCGCAGGCCGTAACGGACACCGTCGTAGCGGCTGAGGTTGCTGGATGCCTCGGCAGGGGCCACCAGGTAGTACGACGACAAACCGTAGATGCTGGCTGGGATCGAAACGCGGTCGACCTTTGCCCCCGCGGCCGCCAATGCTTCGGCGGCTTCGTTGGTGCGAGCCAACACATCGGCGCTGATGCCGTCGATGCCGTGGCCCATCATCTCGTCGATAAGCCCAACACGCAAGCCGTCGACTCCACGGTCAAGCACCTCGGTCAATGCTGGCGCTGGCTGTGGAATAGAGGTGGAATCCAAGGGATCGTGGCCGCCAATGACCTCGTGCACCAAAGCTGCATCGGCCACAGTGTGGGTGAACGGTCCAATCTGGTCCAGCGAACTAGCGAAGGCAATCAGGCCGTAACGCGACACTGCGCCGTACGTGGGCTTCACCCCAACGACACCGCACAACGCAGCGGGTTGGCGAATCGAACCGCCAGTATCTGAGCCCAGCGACGCCGCCACGTAGCCCGCTGCGACCGCAGCAGCGCTTCCGCCACTCGACCCGCCAGGCACCCGACTGAGATCGTGCGGGTTCTTGGTGGGACCAAAGGCGGAGTTCTCGGTGGAGCTGCCCATGGCGAACTCGTCCAGGTTGGTCTTGCCCACCAGAATCGCGCCTGCGTTGGCCAGTCGATCAGCGACCGTGGCGTTGTAGGGGGGTTCCCATCCTTCGAGGATCCTGGACGAACACGTTGTGGCAATGCCACGAGTACACATGTTGTCTTTCAACGCAATGGGCACTCCAGCCAGCGGGCCAACGTCTTCGCCTGCGGCGATGCGAGCATCGAGCGCGTCGGCATGTTGACGGGCCTGGTCAGCCAACACCAGGTTGAATGCGTGCACTTCGGTCTCTGAGGCCTCGATGCGAGCCAAGTGCTCGTCCATTACCGTGCTGGCGTTGGTTGCACCCGAGGCGACTGCTTGGGCGATTTCGATTGCGGTGGATGGGTTGTCTACGGCGTGGCTCATAGCTCTTCGCCCAAAATCTTTGGGACCTTGAAGCGGCCATCTTCGACCGCTGGGGCCTGGCTGAGTACCTCGTCACGATCAAGCGAAGGCCTAACCGTGTCGGGTCGCGCCACGTTGGCCAGCGGCAACGGATGCGCCATAGGGGTAACGCCGTCGAGATCGAGCGCTTCGATGTCGGCTGCGTGTTCCAGCACATCACCAAGTTGTTCGGTGAAGCGCTCAAGCTCGCCTTGGGTGAGTTGCAGACGAGCGAGTCGAGCTACGTGGGCCACCTCGTCGGTGGAGATCCTGTTGGACATAGCGCCTCATGATAACTGTCGCCGCGACCTATCAACCCCGGCACTCCCACCTGTCGATGACACAGGCAAGGTAGGCGACCGCGTCGTCATGAACGCGGGGCATTGCTAGGCGGTTGAAGCGAGCACCACCCACGACGACTTCCGCACAGAAACTGGCTGCACCCTCGTCAGCGTCTTCAGGATCCCGGGCAGCTAGGCGCCTCAGCGGGCGCTGGCCCAGGCCGTTCAGCAAGGGTGTCGCACGCACCGGCTGCTGGGAAAACTAGCCTTGCCCTATGGGACAAACTGGGGACGACCGCGAAATCGCTGACCTCAGCGCGCCCAGAATCGCCCGGCGCAACGTCCTCAAGACCGGTGTTGCCGCCGCGGTTGGAGCCGCCGCTTGGCAGGCCCCCGACCTGCGCTTTCACGATCTCCGGGGGGCCCGTGCGTTGGCTGCGGCATCTGGGCCCCTCGTCGTGTCGATGACCGCTTCGTCCTTCTCCCGCATGAGGCGCGGCAGAACGTTCCAACACTGGGGCAATGGCTCCGGCAGCACCTTCTGGACAGTCCCAACCCCCACCGGGAACGTGCAGATCCGCATGCGCCGACGAGCTACGGCGACCAATGCGAGTGGCGGCAACGCCGACGGCCAATGGCAACTCTTTGTCAACACCATCCCCGACGGTTGCACAAGTTGCGCGGTCACGGCCATCACCATGTTCTGCCCCTCGGGGACAGCAGATGTCACCGGCGTCCCAGGAACTAGCGGTTTGGCCCACTGCAACTCTTCACCGCCCAGTATCTTCACTGCGGTAACGGCAACGTTTACTATCACCTGCACATGACGCCAGTTCCTTTTCTCAGCCCACAGTGGATCGAAGCCGCATTAGCGCTCCGGGACGACTACGCGGATCAGCTTCCCGATCCGCCGACGCCGGTCCGCATGAACTTAGTGGTCACCAATGTGCCGCACGGAGACGACCCGGAGCTCAGTGCCTCTATAGACACTGCGGCCACGGGTATGTTGCCCCGGTTTGGACACCTCGACGATCCCGAACTCACCGTCACGCTCGAGTACGCGGTTGCCAAAGCCCTCTTTGTCAGCCAAGATCCCGAAGCGATTGGTCAGGCATTCTTTGGCGGCCGCATCCGCATCGATGGCGACATGACCAGGATCTTCTTGTTGCAAACGCTGGAACCCACACCCGAACAAGAGGCACTCGCCAAAGAGGTCAACGCAAAACTGCTCGCAATTACCGCCGAAGACGATGACGACTGAGGCGCTGCCGCTGCTGGCTAGCCGCCCGCCAGCGCCTCGCTGGTAACGATCCTCACGCAGGTGCCCACAAAAACCTCGGTGCCGGCGGGTGGGTCGGTGCCAATGACTGGGGTGTTGGCAGGACCGTCGGTCTCACCAACACAGAGGCCGACATCGGTCAGCGAATTGGCTGCGGTGACAACGTCGAGGCCGGTGACATTGGGGACAATCACCGGCTCGGGGCCAAGGGACACCAACAGCTCAACCTCGGCGCCCTTGGGAACTTCGGTGCCGGCAACCGGCGTCGCCGAAATCACTAGATCCTTGGGCACGACGTTGTCGTACTGGGTGGTCTGGGTAGCCACCAATCCAAGTACCGCAAGCTGCGACTCAGCCTCTGGGTAAGAGAGTCCTTCGAGCCCTTCGGGAACGATGCGCGGCGCGGGCCCATCGGAGACCACGACCGACACGGGTGAACCCCCTGGCAACTGGGCCTGAGTTTCCAAGACCTCGACCACAACGTCGATGGGTTGGACTTCGTCGAAGCGACGATCCACGGTGCCGAGCTCAAGCCCGGCGCCGGTCAGGAACGCCTCAGCATCGGCCAGAGGCAAACCAACGAGGTTGGTAGGCACTGTCTTGAAGTCGTTGCCCAGCGAGATCCAATAGACCAGACGCATCCCTTCTTCGAGTTCGGCACCAGCTGCTGGCTCGGTGCGCAAAATAGTGTCTGGGATCGAGGCATCTTCGCGGTCAAAACGCTGCTCGAGCTCCCAAAAGTCGCCAACGTCGGCCTGGAGCTCAGCTTCGGTCATGCCGGCGAACTCCGGCACAAGACGTACGGGCGGGTCCGAGCTGGTGCTTGCTTGATAGGTGCCAACCGCTGCCCCCGCAATGATGATCGCCATGAGCACCATCCACGGCCACCGACGTCCGGAACGTTCTTCTTCGGCATCCAAGGCGGCCCGAGAGCCGGCGCGAGCAGGTTTGGGTGGCGGGGCGACCGGCGCGTTCTTTTCTTGGCGGCGACGTTCGCGCCGAGACATTGGTTCGGCGTCGACTTCGCCCGCTCGGCCCAACATGGTGGGATCAGCGTTTGCTGCAGCCACCGGGTCAAAGGCAATGGCGCCCACCAGCGGCAGGGGCTCGGGGCGGGGCATATTTTCGGCCGCCGCCATCAGCGACAGATTGAGCTCACCTGCGTCGGGACGATCGTCAGCAGCAGGGCGCCCGGCACGTTCTAATGGCCCTCGGAGCGGACCAAAGACATCTGCATCAAGCTCAAGCGGCTGGTCGACCCGGTTCATGAGGGTGCCAAGTGGGGTATCGGCGTCGAAGGGCACGTCGCCGGTGATGGCTTCGACCAAGACCAGCGCCAACGAATACACGTCGCTCTTGGAGTCGAGACGCTGCCCCTGCGCTTGTTCAGGCGAGGCATAACGGACGGTGCCCTGGATGGTTCCAGTGGGGTCGGTAGCAGAAGCCTCGGCCAGGGCTTTTGCCAGGCCAAAGTCAGCGATCCTTACGTGCCCGTCGCTGTCGAACAACAAGTTGCCCGGTTTGATGTCTCGCTGCACAACACCGCGCTTGTGCGCGTACTCAAGGCCACGGGTTGCTTCTAGCCCAATAAGCAGCGCCTGAGAGGCAGTGAGCGTCCCTTCGGCGTCGAGCATGGCCCGCAAGCTGCCACCGCCCAAGTATTCGGTAACCAGGAAGGGCACATCGTCTTCGCCCCAGTCGTGCACCGCCACCACGTTGGGGTGGTTCAACGATGCCGCCATTTGGGCTTCGTCTCGGAACCTACGAAGAAACACTTCGTCTTCGGCCAGGCCCGGGTGCAGCACTTTGACCGCAACCTGGCGCCGCAGCTGGGTGTCGTCGGCCAGGTAGACCTCGCCGCTACTACCAATACCAATAAGGGCAACAAGACGGTAGCGTCCGCCAAGAACCTGCCCGACGCGTTCGGCGACGGGTCCTGAAGCGTTGGGGGAGCTAGGCGGGGGCACCTGTTGAGAATACTGCCTGGGTGATGCCACACCGAGGCACCTTCGGGGGCACAATGGAACCCACACCCCCTGCGCCTTACTGGCAACACTCAGGAGTCCTCATGCCAGCCGGAAAACACCGGGCCGATACGCCACTTCAAGCCATGCTGAAGCGGTTCCTGCCACCACTCCTTCTTCTTGGCGGGGTCGGTATTTTTGTGACGGCATTCCTTGTAAGCAACACTTCAGACAACTCTGTTGCCAGCGTCACCGGTAACCCGGCGGTCGAGGCGCTTACGCCCCCGCCTGGTTCAGAGGTGCTGCGCCAGTCTCAGGTAGGCATCGACCTCGCCGCCGGCTACGAAGCCGAACTCACCATCAACGATGTGCCCATCCCGCTCGACGAGATCAACATTCTGCGCTCAACCGAAAACCCCGACGAGAGCGCCGAAGTTGCCGGCGTGTTCGATACCACCATTAGCCGCTTCCTGTACCAGCCCCTAGAAGGACGGTCGGTCCCAGAGCTAAAGGCCGACGAGAACTGCGCTGTCGCCCAGTTCTGGCCCATCGCCGACCCGGACAACATCGACACTGTTCGCTGGTGCTTCACCGTCGCGTAGCAGTGCGCCTAGGCCGGTAGCTCTCCGGTGTTGAGCAGGTGTTCGAATCCTGCTTCGTCGAGAATGGGGACGCCGGCTTCTTCGGCTTTGGTGAGCTTGGACGCTCCAGGCGACGCGCCCACAACGACAGCTGTGGTTTTCTTCGAGACGCTGCCGGGGTTCTTGCCCCCACGAGACTTGATGGCGTCGGCGGCGCTGTCGCGCGAGTAGTTCTCTAAGGTGCCGGTCACCACGACAGCCATGCCCGCTAACGTTTGCGGGATATCGGGTACCTCAGGACCTTCGAAATTGACGCCACCGCGACGAAGCTTGTCGATGATTTCGAGGTGGCGAGGCTGGGAAAAGTAGCCATGCACCGAAGCGGCGATGATGGGTCCCAAGCCGTCGACGGCCTGAAGATCGTCGAGTGATGCCGCTATAAGGGCATCCATATGGCCAAAGGCCTTGGCGAGTACTTCGCCGTTCGTGGACCCAACATGAGGAATGGAGAGGCCAAAGATCAAGTTGCCCAGAGGCCTGGATTTGGAGGCCTCGATGGCGGCCGCCAAGTTGGTTACCGACGTCTCGCCGTATCCCTCGAAGGCATGCACGGCTTCGTAGTCGAGGTGGTAGATGTCGCCCACATCGCCCAACAACCCGTGACTGACAAAGAGATCGATGCTGGATTCGCCTAGGTGCTCGATGTCCATGGCGTTGCGTTGGGCAAAGTGCTCGATGCGTCCCCGAACCTGGCGGGGGCAGTCGATGTTGGGGCAACGGTGCCGGGCCTCGCCCTCGGGCCGTACCAAGGCGGTGTCGCACACGGGGCAGTTTGTGGGAAACACCCACGGCACCGAGTTTGGGTCGCGCTCGCTCAGCACGGGGCCCACAACCTCGGGGATCACCTCGCCAGCTCGCCGCACGATGACCTTGTCGCCGGGGCGAACATCTTTGGCGGCCACCTGATCTTGGTTGTGCAAGGTGGCGGTGGTGACCGTGACCCCGCCAACAAACACCGGTTCGAGCTGGGCAAACGGAGTGGCCGAGCCGCCGCCACCAATCGAGATCTCGATGTCGCGCAGTGTGGTGATCTGTTCTTCGGGCGGCAGCTTGTAGGCAATGGCCCATCGCGGTGCTTTTGCCGTGGCCCCCAACTGGCGTTGCAACCCCAGGTCGTCGAGCTTCACCACAATGCCGTCGAACTCGTAGTCGAGGTCGTGGCGTCGCCGCTCGAACTCTTCGACATAGGCCAGGACCCCATCGACACCGTTGGTGACCTGTCGGGCGTGCTCGTTGACGGGCATGCCGAGACTCTTGAGGTATTGCAGCGTGTCGTAGTGGCCGCTGATGGCTGAGCCGCCCACAACTTGGCCGAGCTGATAGGACCAGAATGAAAGGTTGCGCGTGGCGGTGACCCGAGAGTCCTTTTGCCGGAGCGAGCCAGCCGCCGCATTGCGGGGGTTGACGTAGGCCTTGAGGCCAGCCTCGACTTGGCGCTGGTTGAGATCGGCGAACGCCGACAGCCGCAAGTACACCTCGCCACGAACCTCAAGCACCTCAGGCGCATGAGGGATCTCGTTGGGGATATCGGCAATAGTGCGCACATTGTGCGTAACGTCCTCGCCGGTCCTGCCGTCGCCACGTGTAGCAGCCTGAACCAACACGCCATTCTCGTAGCGGACCGAGATCGCCAAGCCATCGAATTTGAGCTCACACACCCAAGCCCCGGGGTCGACACCTTCGCCCAAACGGCGCCCGAGACGTTCGGCCCAACCCGCCAGCTCGTCTTTGTCGAACGCGTTGTCCAACGACATCATGGGGACGGCGTGCACAACCGGCGCAAACAGCGTGGATGGCGCGGCTCCTACCCGCTGGGTGGGTGAGTCGGGGGTAACGAGGTCCGGGTGCTGGGCCTCCAGCTCCTTGAGCTCGCGCATGAGGGCGTCCCACTCAGCATCGGGCACCGTGGGCTGGTCTTGCTCGTAATAGGCGCGGTTGTGCACCTCGATGATGGAGCGGAGTTCGGAGATACGATTCTCGGGCGACACTGGCACGGGCATGAATGTACCCAACGCCTGTGACAGAGAACAGCGAACACCCAAACAAGTTGGCCCCGCTCCCATGCAACACGGTTGTGTGCGCGCCAGAGAGGACGCAGTGAAAGATTCCTGGTGGCCGTGGCTCATGCGCTTGCTTTGGATATCGCTGCCATTCACCGCTGGCCAGGCGATGTCCAGCGCTCTCGATACCACCTCCTCAGCGTTCCAGAACACCGCTGGCATCGGCCTCTGGATGTGCTGGTCCGTCGGCATGACCGCAGCGCTGATCCCCCACACCCTTAGCCTCACTCCCCTTCGCGTCCTCGCCCCGGCAAGCTTCGCCGCCACCGTCTGGGCGGCCGTCGATACCGGCGCCACCTCGTGGGCCGTTGCTGGCCTCTCACTCAGCGCCCTGGCCGCGCTCGTGTCGCTGACCCCCCAAATCGGGGCTCACTATGTTGACGCATCTTCGTACGGCGACGAGCGTCGCGTTCCTCTGAAGCCACCTGGCATGTTGCTCTTAGGACCTATTCCGCTTGCTTGGCTTGTGGTGGTGGTTGGCCTGGCCGCCGGGCCACTTCTGTTGGCCGCAAAGGCTTGGGTTGCTGGCGTCATCGCGGTGGCCATTGGCTTTCCCGCTGCCGCGTTCGCTGTCCGTTCGCTGCACCGGCTGGTGCGCCGCTGGTTGGTCTTTGTCCCAGCGGGCATCGTGATTCACGATCACATGAGCCTCGCCGACCCCGTGCTGTTCAAGCGATCAGCAATCACCAGCTTTGGGCCCGCCCTGGTAGGTAGCGGCGCACGCGATCTCAGCCAAGGTGCACTGGGGTTGGCGCTTGAAGTGTCGCTGCGCACCACCGTGCAGCTCGCTTGGAAAACCAACGCGCTGGCCGAACCAACCGCCGAAGAACTCACCGCGGTCATCGTCTCGCCTAGCCAACCCGGCAGTGTGCTGCGCGAGGCGACCGCCCGAAAGATCCCGGTTGGCTAACGCCCGGACGGGCTAGCGTCCTAGGAGGCAGCTGTAGCGCTGCCCACCACAACCTGGGCATCGCCCTCTTTGCGGTAGAACACCAGCGACTGCCCCGCAGCAACACGGCGGTGCGGTTGGAGCCAACGCACCTCGGTGCCCACAACAGTGGCGCCAGCGACGCGCCCGTGGGCGCTGGTCTGAACCGTGACATCGTCGGGAACGGCCTCACCCACCCAGAACAGGTCGCAGATTTGGCTGGACTGGGTGAAAAGGTCGGCTTCGGCGCCAACGGTGACCTGGCGTTCGGCCATGTTGACATCGACCGCATACACCGGATCGCCCGCTCCGGAGACACCCAACCCTTTGCGTTGGCCCACCGTTACAAGCTCCAATGCAGGCACGTGGCCCACTGGTTGGCCATCGCGGTCGACGACGGTGCCAGGGGTGAGCTGGACACGAGTTTCCAAGAACCGTTGCCGGCCGCCCTTGGTGCGGCTGATGAAACACACATCTTGGCTATCTGGCTTGGTGGCGGTGCGCAGGTCGATGCCCGTGGCTATCTCGCGCACCTGGTCCTTTGTCATGTCGCCAAGCGGAAGCACCACGCGCTGGAGCTGCTCTTTGCTGAGCATGTGCAGCACGTAGGACTGATCTTTGGAGGCATCCGCGCCACGCGCTATCCGGGGCCCGTCGCCAGTCTCGACAATCTTGGCATGATGGCCGGTGGCCACCAGGTCGAAACCCAAAGCGGTGGCTCTGCGCAACAGCTTGTCGAACTTGAGGTGACGGTTGCATTCGATGCAGGGGTTTGGGGTGACCCCTTGGCTGTGGGCCTCGACGTAGGGCCCAACCACATGCTCCTCGAACTCGTCGCCAAAATTGAAGACGTGATGGGCAATGTCGAGCTGATCTGCGACTCGCCGAGCGTCGTCGACGTCGGACACCGAACAACAACCGGTGTCTGACTCGCCGCCCCAGAGCTTGAGCGTCACCCCGGTGACGTCGTAGCCCTGGTCTTTCAATAGCGCGGCAGTGACCGAAGAATCGACCCCGCCAGACATGGCCACAAGGATGGGCTGACCGTTCACGAACCCATCTCCCGTAGGCGGGCAACTGCGGGGGGAATCACCGCGAGGGCGTGGTCTACATCTGCAGCAGTGGATGCGTACCCGAGCGACAGGCGCAGCGAACCCGCAGCCAGTTCGGGCGAATAGCCCATGGCTTCAAGCACATGCGATGGGTGCTGGGCTCCGCTGGCACAAGACGACGCAGCCGAGGCCAAGATGCCGTCACGTTCCAACAAGAACAGCAGGGCTTCGGATTCGATGTTCTCGAAGCACAAGTGGCAGCTGCCGGGCACCTTATGAGCCCGGCTACCGGGGCTGAGCACCGCAGTTTCGTGGGCTCCGGGAATAGCTTCCAGCAAGCCATTGGCCAGCCGATCTCGAAGCTCTCCAACACGAGCGTTGGTTTCCTCCCGGCTAGCCAGAAGATCCTTGGCCGCTTGGCCCATGCCTACGATGCCGGGCGAGTTGTGCGTGCCGCTGCGCACCCCGCGCTCTTGGCCACCCCCCACAAGTTGGGCAGGAACCGAGGACCCCGAGCGAACAGCGAGCGCACCAACGCCCTTGGGGCCACCGAACTTGTGACCCGCAATGGATATCAGATGCGCTGGAGCCGCATGTGTTGCCACGTCGATCCAGGCAAAGGCCTGCACCGCATCGGTGTGAAGCAACGCATTGGGGGCCTCTTCGGCCATGATTTCGGCAATCTCATGCAGCGGCTGGATGACGCCGCTTTCGTTGTTGGCCAACATGACCGACACCAGCGAGACAGAGGGGTCCAACGCAGCGCGAAGCTGGTCGAGATCCAAGAACCCTTGACGGTCGACCCCAACAATGCGGCCACCAAGCTGCATGACCGGCTCGCGGACCGCTGGGTGTTCGACCGCTGAGCACACCACGGTGCCGCCGTTGGCTGCGGACCCAAAGACCGCCAGGTTGTCGGCCTCGGTGCCGCCACTACAAAACACAACGTCGCCGGGCCCGCAGCCAAGTCCTTCGGCCAAGACATCGCGGACGTCGTCGATAGCGCGACGCGCGGAACGGGCCATGATGTGTGCCCCCGACGGGTTGCCGTAGGACTCGGTGAGCATCGGCAGCATGGCCTCGACCGCAGACGCGCGCACTGGCGTGGACGCTGCGTTGTCGAGGTATACCAGCTGGGATTCCATGTCCCCAGGCTACCGGCGGGGCGGCCCGGCGGGAGGCGGCGGTGGTGGCGGCGGCGGCGTGGGCGGAGCTGGTTGCCCGCTGCGAGGAGTCATCGCCGTGGGCGGCGGAGGTTGCGTGCCCACATCGAATGCAATGGGCCGACCCGTGCGCCTCTGGTAGGCCAGACCGGCCGCGTGCAGATACCACTCGGGGTGCAGGTCGCCGGGTCGACGGACCCCGGTTGACTGTTCGACCGCTGCCGACAGCCGCTCGGCCATGCTGGCCCGTACCGAGGGATCCATCTTGGAGACCCGCAACAGATACCGGCGCACCACGCCGTACTGGGCGTCGCTGAGCCTAGCCAGCTGAAGCGAAGCCATCAGTTCGGGCCGACCCTGCGGCTCGGTGAGGTTCAACGCCACCAATGGCCCTGCATCCTTACGCTCGCGTAGGACAATGGTGCCTGCGGCCAGGTCGCCCAGGCGCTGGTTGTTGGACGACAACCCAACGGTCACCACGGCCACCGGCCCAATCGGGGGCACAAAGAAATCGACCACTCCAACAATGGCGCGGATGGCCGAGTGGCGGAACGTGACTGGCGCCCCCTCCAGCGTCACGACGCGCAAGCCCATTGCCGCCTTGCCCAACGTACGCCCGTGCCACACGGTCTCAAGCAGCATCCAGTAACCAAAGATGGCAAAGAACACCACAAGCACAACCAACACGATCGCAAGCGTCTGGCTGTTCGAACCTTCAAGGAGCACGCCCATAGCCAACAGGAACGCCAACAAACCCAGCCAAAGCGCAATGCCGTCGATAATGCGAGCCAAGATTCTCGAGGCCACCCCGGCGGTCTCGAACTCCAACACCACCGCCTCGGGGGTAACAATCCCGGTTCGACGAAGTGCGGTGGCGGCCATCACCGACCACGGTAGTCGGGGCAACCTACCCTGAGGGGGTGGCCACAGCGCTGTTGTTGGCCGCTCAGCGCACTTGCCCGCCGCACCCATTCCACAGGCCATGTCGATAGACCAATTCATCTCCGAGCACGAGCGCACCTGGATCCGGCTAGAGCTGCTGTCCAAGCAAGCACGCAAACGCAAACCAAACTTGTCTGCGGCCGAACTCGACGAGTTTGTTGGCCTGTACCAACAAGTCAGCAACCAGCTCAGCCATGTCCGCACAAACCTGGTCGACCCGGCTCTGACGGCCAGGCTCACCAGGGTGGTGGCCGAGGCCAACGGTGCGCTCTACGGCACCCGCGGCAACGCCGTCCGAGGAATCAGCGACTTCTTCCGTTTCACATTCCCACTGGCGGTGTGGTCTGCACGTCGGTTCATTGTGATCTCCGCCGCGCTGACCTTTGTTCCGGCCCTCGTTGTGGCCATGTGGCTGGGCGTCAGCGACCGCGCCATCGACTCGCTAGCCGACGAGGCTGCGCAACAGGCATACGTGACCGAAGATTTCGAGGCGTACTACTCGTCCGCCCCCGCGGCGCAGTTCAGCACCGAGGTGCTGGTGAACAACATTCAGGTGTCGTTCATGGCGTTCGCCGCTGGGATCGCGTTCTGTGTGGGCACCGCGTACATCTTGGCGTTCAACGGTGTGAACCTTGGCGTGGCCATGGGGCTGTTCTACAACGTCGGCGAGCCGTCGCTGTTCTGGGGCCTCATCCTGCCGCACGGCCTGCTGGAACTCTCGGCCATTGTCATCGCCGGAGCGGCCGGACTGCGACTGGGCTGGACCCTCATTGCCCCAGGCGACCAAACACGGGCCCAAGCGCTCGCTGGCGAAGGACGCAGATCGGTAAACGTCATCATCGGGCTCATGCTGGCCTTCATCGTGGCCGGGCTAATCGAGGGCTTTGTGACTCCCAGCGGTCTCAGCACCCCAATACGAGTGGGCATCGGCGTGCTGGTTCAAGCCGTGTTCATGCTCTACATCGTGGCCCAAGGGCGTTATGCCGAAGCACTCCAACAGACCGAAGCCTTGCAGCAGACCGAGTCTCAAAGTCCGCCTCTGGCCTTTATGCCGAGGTAGGTGTCGGCCAGGCGATTCGCCAATTCGCCCGGCGGCGCATCAATAACCACCGCACCCAAGGACCGGAGCTTCGCTGTGGCCCGGGCCCGGTCTTCTAGCGTCTCAATAGCAGCGGCTTGCCGGTACGTATCGACGCTGTCTTGAGGCTTCTCGTTGGCCCAGCGCACAACGTCGGGGTCTTGCACAGCGGCAACCACAAGTACGTGCTGCCCAGCTATGAGCGGCAACGCTGGCAGCAGGGTTTCGACCACCGCGTGTTCGACAAGGTCGGTGAACAACACCAGCATAGTCCGACGTTGGAACCGGGCCAGCGTGTGCACAAACGCACCGCGATAGTCCGCTGCGGCCAAACTGGGCTGGAGGTCAAACACTGCTTCGGTCACCGGCCCCAGCTGGCCTTTGCCCGCAGCAGGCGGGACCACTGCCCTGACCTGACTGTCGAAGGCCACCAAGCCAGCTTTATCTCCCAGATGCGCAGCAACGGTGGTCAACATCATCACCGCATCCATGGCGTGCTCGACACGGGGTACCCCATCCACTCGTCCGGCCATGACTCTGCTGTTGTCCAACAGCTGGATGACTACCTGGTTCCGCTCGGCCCGATAGGTGCGCACAATAGGGCGTTGAGCTCGAGCGGTTGCGGCCCAGTCGATGCGCCTGGATTCGTCGTCGCGTTGATACTCGCGCAGCTGATCGAAGTCGGTGCCGCCACCATGACCCCTGGTAGCGCGCAACCCGACATCGAGCACCCGGGCCTTGCGGATGCGCAGCTCGGCCTCTTGCCGAGCCCGGAACGGCGGATGCACCCGCAGCAGCGTTGGCAGTTGTCTGGTCTCTTGGCGCGCCGCCAGCCCCAGCGGCCCCTGCACCCGCACCGCCACATCGGTAATGGCGAAAGCACCCCTGCGCCTTGGCAGCAACGCTGCGGTTGCGCCGAGGGTGCCGTAGGCCGGGACCTTGCCACCAAAGCGGCGATCGGTGGCTTGTAACGAAGGCGCCAACTGATCAGCCACGGCCACCGTGAGGTCTCGACTGGACTGGTTAGTCACCGTCCACGACACCTCGCCAGCGTGCCCCACGGTGAGCGCACCTGGCAGATTCCGGCGAACCTCAACCCTGCCTGGCCGCGGCGCCAGCACCCAATCGACAAGCAACACACACAGCACCGCTACGTTGATCGCCACCACCGTGAGCCATAGCGACCACGGAGACACCAGCCCAAACAGCGACGCCACCAGGGCCAGCACTGCCAAGCGCCACGTCGGAACAGGCATCATCGCGGCGCCGGCACCGCTGCCAGAACAGCGTCCAATACGCCGTCAGCCGTGCCGCCCTCCATCTCGACCTCGGGCCGCAGCGCCAGCCGGTGCCGCAACGCTGGCTTCGCCACGGCCTTGACCTCGTCCGGGGTCACGAACGTGCGCCCTGCCAGGAACGCCCACGCCTTTGCTGCATGCAACAGTGCTGTCGCGCCGCGGGGTGAAACACCAAGGTTGACCGACGGCGACTGCCGGGTGGCCCGCACCAAGTCGACGATGTAGTTGATGATGGGCTCCTCCACCGCAACGGCTTGGACGTGCTGGCGGGCAACGGCCAGGTCGTCGGCGGTGGCCACCGGCGTTACCCCGGCCCCCGCGACGTCATGCGGGTCAAAGCCACGATGGTGGCGACCAAGAATGCCGCGCTCTTGATCTGCACTTGGGTAAGGCACCTGAAGCTTGAACAAGAACCGGTCCAGCTGCGCCTCGGGCAACGGGTAGGTGCCCTCGTACTCCACCGGGTTCTGCGTGGCTACAACGATGAACGGGTCCGGAAGCGGGCGAGCTTGCCCTTCAACCGACACCTGGCGTTCCTCCATGGATTCCAACAGTGCTGCCTGTGTCTTGGCCGGCGTGCGGTTGATCTCGTCGGCCAGCAACAAGTTGGTAAACACCGGTCCCTCGCGAAAGCGGAACTCGCCACCCTCGTACACCAGCTGACCCACAACGTCAGACGGCATTAGGTCTGGCGTGAACTGCACCCGGGCAAACTCCAGGTTCAGGGCGGCGCTGAGGGTCTTGACCAACAGCGTCTTGGCCACACCGGGCACCCCTTCCAAGAGCACGTGGCCTCGCACCAACAGCGCCGTCATTACACCCGATACAACGCCGTCTTGGCCAACGACGACCTTAGCCACCTCCTCGCGGACGTTGGCCAGCGTTTGGCGAGAAGTAGCAGCGTCAGTGGTCATTGCGTGTCTCCAGATGTGATGGGCGACGAGGCGTCGCCAGCGATGAGTTGATCGGTAAGGTCGCCCAGCCTGTTGGCCAAGGCAAACAGCTGGGCGTCGGTGTTCACAGCGGAGTGGTCTAGCAACGCAGACACCTCGCCGGGGTCTTGGCCGGTGGCCTGCGCCACCGCTGCTGCCAGCTCGTCCGAATCGGTACTGGACGACAGACCCATCAGCGAGCACAGCCGCACATGGGCAGACCGACGTAGATCCGTGGCGGCTGCGGCGGGTTGGCGGATCCGTTCCAGTAGGCGTCCACGAGCGTCTACGAGCTCTGACCCTTCGATGAC
>JAUIIS010000328.1 GCA_030431575.1 Acidimicrobiia bacterium
GTTGAGGGCAAGTGCCTGGTTAGAGGCTTCTTCGGCTTCGGCTACTGCGTCGGCTTGGTTGGCCGAAGCGGCGCGCAACTGGTCTGTGACGGCTTCGCTGATGCCGGTGGACTCGTCAAGGACGTAACGCAGGACCGGTACCGTGTTGATGTCTTCGGTGTTCAATAGCAGGCTGTCGTCGTTGTCGAAGGCGCCGATGTAGGTGTTGACCGATTGTTCGGCAACCTTGGCTCGTAACGTTTCGATCTCTGCAGCGAGGTCGCTAGCCCGTTGGTTGGCTTCGGCTTCGGCGTCGATGGCGGCAGCCAATGCCAGTGTGGCGGACTCAAGGTTGGCCTCTTGGATGGCGATGTAGCTTTCGATGTCGGCCAAGGCCGACACGATTTCCGCGTCCTCGGCCCGCAAGATGTCGAGTTCGGTCGCGGTTCGGGCTGCTTCTGCCTGCACGGCCTCGCGACGTTCTCGGGCTTCGTCGAGGGTCTCTTGGGCGCCAACGGGCTGCACGAGTGTGCAAACCATCAGGGCCAGGACAGCGAGTGAAGTGCGGCGGTGCTGCATGGATGGTCGCTCAACGATACTCGCTCTAGCGATGGTGCCTTGGTCACCCGGTCGCTGGCGGCGGCTCGATCACTGGGGTAGCGCAAACGAACGTTGCCTGGCGACAGAGCGGGGACCGCTCAGGACCAACATAAACAACATTGGCAACGTGAAGCCCAGGATCCTCGTTATCCACAGTATCCCCAGACTTATCCCCACAGCGGTGCGGGACTTCGCGGGACGCTTCGTTGCTCCCAAGCCATAGATGCTTGAAGTCCCATGGCAACAACGGCCGCACCAATCAGCGCATCGGTCAGATAGTGGTTAGCGGTGGCCATCACGCAGAACGACATCATCAATGGGTGAATAACGGCCAGCCAACGCCACGGCGACGAGGCCACAGTGATCACGGCCAGCGCCACCAGCACCGCCCAGCCAACATGAAAGCTGGGCATTGCGGCGAACTGATTGGTTATGGAGGCAGCCTGGTCAGGGCTATACACGCTTGGGCCGTACACCATAAGCGTGTCGGTGAGGCCAAGATCTTGCACCATGCGCGGTGGTGCCAACGGGAATAACCCATGGATCAGCAGTCCCGTGCCCGTTGCACAGACTATGGCGTTGCGGAACCGTGGGTAGCTGTGGTGATGCCAGACGGCCAGCCAGACCAACGTGGCCACGGTCACCGCCACGTGGGTGTAGACGTAGTAGCGGTTGACAACGTGGATCAACCCGCCCGAGCCCAAGACAAGGTTCTGAGTGCGTTCTAGCTGCTGGATCCCAAAGAACGACTCAAACGCCAACAACCGATCGGCGTTGTCAAAGGCTGCTTGTTGTTGGTCACGAACCAGATAGCGGCCCCAACGGTATGCCTGCCATGCAAGAGCTAGCACTAGGGCCTCGGCCACCAATACATGAGCCGTGGCGCGCCAGTCTCGGCGACCCCACCGCCCCCGTGACCGACTCAGCGGTTCTTGGGGAGAACCAGAATGCTGAGAGGTCGTCGAAATCCCCGGTGCCGTCTGCACGGCCCACCTCCGAAATAACGCCCGCCAGCGCCAACGACTGCAACGTACCTGAACGTTACAGAAAGATGACCGAACCGGAAAGAGATTTTTGCCGGATCAGCTGCTGAATGTCAGACCTGTTCGGCCTCTGCTTGAGCTTCGTCGAATACAGCCTGAAGGCGCTCTTGGATTTCGGCAGTGAACGCCTTGCGTTGGCTCAGCGAGATTCGGCCACTTTCAGATGTTGGAGGGGAGAGGGGCTCGCCAATGATCATGGCCACACGGGTGCGTCGAGGAAACTTCGCCCCGCTCGGCATGGCATCTTCGGTACCCGCAATGCCAATAGGCACCACCTTGGCCCCCGTGCGGGCCGCCAAGAAGGCCGGGCCGTCAAACATCTCGCCAACGCTAGGTCCAGACTGGCGGGTGCCTTCTGGGAAGACGATCATGGAAGCGCCGCCCTCGAGCAGTTCTTGGGCCGACTTCAGAGCGTCTCGGTCTGCGCTACCTCGAGCAACGGGAAAGGCCCCCAGCGCCGAGATGATCCACGCGAACGGACGCGAGCCGAACAGCGATTCCTTAGACAGCGCGGCCAGGCTCCTGTCTGACAGCCCACCAATAAGGGGCGCGTCGAGGTTAGAGCGATGCACGGGCGCCAAAATCAAAGGGCCCGCAGTCTCGAGGTGCTCGCGCCCGCGGTGCCGGAGACGGAAATACCGGAACACGATGGTCCGCAGCAGGATCTGGATAAAGCGATAGAACGCTCGGCCACTTCGGGACCGGCTCACCGCAATGGCGCGTTGTTGTGCCTCGTTGCTCACCCCTCTACAAGAGCACACCTCGTTGACCCGGTACCATTTCTTCATGGGTGCAGCAGCCGACGCGCTACGACAAGCCATCTACTACCTCGATCGCGAGCTCGCGGCTGCTCAGAAGGTCCGAGCGTTTCAGCGGGCGCTAGGCATAGTTGAAGAACTCGACGACGAGAAGTTGGCCAACATTCAGGCGGCGGGCAAGCTCACCGATCTTCCCGGCATTGGCAAGAGCACCGGTTCGGTTATCGCCGCGGCAGTAGCAGGCACGCCCAACACCTACCTCGACGACCTGCGAGAGCGGTCTGAAATCCCCCTCGGCGTAGGCGCTGCTTTGCGGGCGGCGTTGAAGGGTGACTGTCATGTGCATTCCACTTGGTCCGACGGCGGAGCCACAATCGAAGACATGGCCACCGCGGCGGCAGCGCTGGGGCATGACTATGTTGTGATGACCGACCACTCACCCCGGTTGACCATTGCCCACGGTTTGTCCGAAGAACGCTTAGCCGAGCAACTGGACGAGATCGACCGCCTCAACGCCACGATGGCCCCGTTCAGGATCTTGACGGGCCTCGAGGTCGACATTCTTGTCGACGGCAGCCTCGACCTTTCAGACGAGATGCTGGAGCGGCTTGATGTGGTGGTGGCCAGTGTCCACTCGAAGTTTCGTCTTCCTGCCGACGAGATGACCCAGCGGATGGTGCTCGCTATTGCGAACCCTCACGTCGACGTGCTGGGTCACATGACCAACCGCAAGGTTGTGGGTAGTGGCAGAGCACCGTCGGAGTTCGACCCCGACATGGTGTTTGCTGCGTGCGCCAAGTTTGGCACTGCCGTTGAGATCAACTGCAGGCCCGAGCGCCAAGATCCACCCGAGGAGCTGCTGGCCCTCGCCCTCGAGTGGGAGTGCTTGTTGGCTATCAACACCGACGCACACGCCCCGGGCCAACTCGAGTGGCAGCCCTACGGTTGCGACAAGGCAGTCGCGGCCGGGGTCGAACCCGACCAGGTCATAAACACCTGGGCTGCCGACGAGTTACTGGCCTGGACTGCTTCCAAGTAGCGCCGAGCCTGCCAACTAGCGAGAGCAGCGGGCTAGTCGAAGGTGGCGTGAGGTTTGTTTTCGCGCAGGCCAACCGGGGTTACGCGAACGAATTCGGCCTTTTCCCAGAACTCGGGGATGGTCCGGGCGTTCGAGTAGCTCATGCCGCTTTTGAGGCCCGCCATTAGCGTGTTGACCAGCTTGGAGACTTCGCCTCGGTAGGGGACCGTTCCTTCGACACCCTCGGGGGCGCGCTGCTCGAAGTACTCTTCGTCCATCTCTTCACCGTGGCGCTCGGCCCGGGCCTCGATGGCTTCGAAACTGGCCATACCTCGCACCCGCTTCACGAGACCGCGTGGTGTGGATTCGACATCGCCGGGGCTTTCTTTGGTGCCGGCGAACATAGAGCCGATCATTACGGTGTCGGCGCCTGCAGCGATTGCCTTTGCAATGTCGCCCGATGTCTTGATGCCACCATCGGCAATGACGGGAATGGGCAGGCCATGCGCATCGGCGATGGCGGTGAGCTGGGGGACACCCACACCTGCCACCAGGCGAGTGGTGCACACCCCGCCGGGACCGACGCCAACCTTGATGGCATCGGCACCAGCTTCGTAGAGGTCTTCG
>JAUIIS010000026.1 GCA_030431575.1 Acidimicrobiia bacterium
GTGATGTTTAGATCACGATGTGGCTGCACTTCGTCGACGACCCACCTGGCCGTCACCCAGCACCACGGTCAAATGGGGTCTACCCAAAATTCGATATCCATACGTCGCACAGTAGTGGGCGGGCGGCGCCTAGGCGCCCACCGTGGCCCGGCGCCAGTGTTGCGGTTGTCACACGCGGGGGTCGATGAGCACCTTGGTTTGTGTGGATGAGCCGCTTCCAAGGTCGATCAGTACTTCTTCGAGCTTGTCCAGGCCCACCGTCGCGGTGTGCAGCGCATCGAGATCGACCCTGCCATCGGCCACGTACCCCATGGCCATCTCGAACTCCTCGTGGGTGTACCCCAACGCGGCGCTGACCTTGATCTCTTTCATCAGCCAGGCGCCCGGGCTGATAGAGGCGTCGCCAATGGCTAGACCGATCAAGCACATGCGACCACCACGTCGCGTCATGTTCACGGCGCTTTGGACTGTTGCTGGAATACCAGCACATTCGTAGACAAGATCGGCGCCAAGACCCTTGGTACGTTCGGCAATCAGCGCGTCTGCTTCTTCGCCGGGGGAGACCACTGCGTGTGCCCCCAGGTCCTTGGCCAACTCGCGTCGGGCGTCGGCGGGTTCGACAACAATCACTTCGCCTGCGCCCGCAGCAAGCACCCATTGCATCGTGTTCAGCCCAATGGGGCCCGCACCCTGGATAACAGCCACGTCGCCGAGGCGCGGGGCAGTGGCCCGCACCGCATGGAAGCAAATAGTTGCGGGCTCGATTTGGGCTGCTTGTTCGTCGGTGAGTGCGCTGTTGGCCAACACGGCCCGTCCATGATGCACCGCAAGGTGAGGGGCGAAACCACCGTGCGGGGTGGAGAAAGGTCCGCGGCCAACAGTGGCCAACAAGACGGTCTGGCATTTCTCCATTTGGCCGGCATGGCACGCAGCGCAGCGCCCACAAGAGGGTGGGACTGCAATGACTACTCGGTCGCCTTCGCTTAGGCGGTCGACGTCGGCGCCTTTGCCAGAGACGTGGCCCACCCATTCGTGCCCGCAGGTAGAAGGGTTGGCTGGCCCGGGGGACTGATAGGAGTGCACGTCGGTTCCGCATACACCGCAGAACGAGATGTCCACCACCACCTGGTCTGGCTCAGGCTCTGGATGGTCGAATTCTTGGAGGGCAACGGTTTCTTGGTCGGTGATCAGTGCAGCAAGCATGAACTGAATCTATGCGCGACGATGTCTGTCTGCTTGACCAGAGGATTTCAATGATCATCATCACTGCCGAGTTCGATCTCGCCGACCCCGCATCTATGCCCCGAGCTCTTGAAGTTGCGACGCCGCTACAGGCGGCTACGCGAGCCGACGAACCCGGCTGCCTTGCGTATGTGTTTGGCGAAGACCCGTGTGTCCCTGGGCGCATGCAAGTTTTTGAGCTTTGGGAAGACGAGGCGACGCTAGCCGCCCACTTCAAGCACGAGAACTACTTCAACATGGGAGCATCGCTAGGCGGCATTGGGCTGGCCGGCGCTACCGCCACCAAGTTCCGGGTCACCGCCGCCGAGCCGGTCTATGACCCCGACCACAAGGCGCGGGCCAACTTCTTCACCCAAGACGTGCAAGCCCCCGAGCAGAACATCATCATCGCCGGCTGGATCGACGTGGACAACCCCGCAGACCGCGACCAAGGCATTGCCGACTCCATCCCGTTCCAGCGAGCGACCCGCGACGAAGAGCCAGGCTGTGACCACTACGTGTTCTATGCCGACCCGTGCGAACCACAACGCATCTACGTGTACGAGTTCTGGGAAAACGAAGCTGCACTGGCCCCGCACTTCGACCATCAGAACTACTTCAACATGGGCGGCCACCTGCGCAACCTGAACATCACGAGCAGCACTATGAAGTACCGGTGCGATCTCAGCGAGCCCGTCTACGACGACACCAACACGCCACGAGCTGACTTCGTCACGGCGTAGCATCCTGGCCGGTTAGCGCGGTTGGTCATTGGGCGGAGTCGCCGTGCACAGTACTAACGGCTACTCCTGTACGGCTGCGATCTGGTCGTCCACGCCATCGAGCCACACGTTGGCTGAGGGTTGGTCGGGGAAGATCTCCAGCGCTCGCACAAGCGGCGCTCGTGTCAGTTCGGCCTGGTCGGGGTCGCGCAGGTCAAGCACGCTCCAGTACTCCAGGCCCAGGCGGGCATGGTACTTGGACTCCCAGGGGTGGCGTTGGGTGGCCTCAACCAGCTGCGCTTGCGCAGTGATGGTGTCGCCGCGGCCCGAGGCCTCGATCCCGCGTCGGTACGACATGTCCGCGCGGAACGGGACCAAGACGCCAACAATAAGCGCTGCTCCAACGCCAAGCGTTATCAGCGGCACTAGCACGGGCACGCGCTCGTCAGCAGGCGCTGACGCAGGTTGTGCGTTGGATGCAGCAACGCCAGCCACTGCAACCCAAGCCCATGCCAATAGCGGCACCGCGTCGATGCTGACCATGCCTTGCATGAGGTAAGCGACACCTAGCAGCATCCAAGGTTCTGACTCTGGGCGTCGGCCCCGCGTGGCCGCAACACATACGGTGCCGACAAGCGCCAGCCAGGCAGCCCCGCCCAGAATCCCGCTGCCGTCGAGATGATCCAGGAAGATGTTGTGTGGCTCGTCGGCGAAGATGCCTGCCAGTTCGGGACCAGCGTGGTCTTCGAAGGTCACAAGGTACAGGTCTGGTCCGCCGCCCAACCACAGGTGGTCCGGCATGCCTCGCATCGAGACCTCCCACAAACTGAGGCGCTCATCGGAGGTGGTGGGGTCGACAAGATCGGCAACGCCATTGTTAGAGGTGGCGAGGGCCACGACGCCAGTGAGCGCCACCATCGCGGCCGCGACCAAGGCCAAGCGTCGAGCCTGTACCTGCAGAAGCGCCGCAGCGAGAAGCAGGGTGACCGCCGTTGCCAACATGGCTCCGCGGCTCTGGCTGACGGCGGTGCCTGCGAGGTTCAGCGCGACAGCGCCAACCCACAGGAGTCGGACGTTTCCGCGAGATCGTGCGGCCAACCACACTGCGGGTCCCACACCCATGGCGGCGTGCGCGCCCGAGAAGTTGGAGTTACCCAGCAACCCGGGCGCATGGTTGGGGGCGATTCCGTTGGGTTGCAGCCAGCCAATGGACTCGATGTTCAACTGCTGGGCACCCATGTAGAGCGAGCCAGCGCAAGCCGACAAGACGATTGCGGTCACCAACACGCGCTGGCGGTCGTCGCGTCCGGCCATCTGTTCCCACAACAACCACGCCAGCGCGGCCACCGCCATCGTGGTGACGTAGCCGCCCAAACGACCGTAGTTGCCCAAAAGCGAAACGATCGGCGCCCGCGACGTAAGCACCGTTAGTCCAACCGCCGCTAAGTAGAAGGCCACAACCGGCCACATGGCGGGAAGGCGAAGCTTGTCACCGGCTAGCAGGGTGGCCAACCGCAACGCCGCGGCAACGATTACGCCAATGACGAGGGTGGTGAGTTCGGTGATGTTAAAGACGTCGAAGGTCCAGCGGCTGAACACCAACGGCGTGAGGGCCACCGTGGCCACCAGCACCCACCACAGGGCGCCTTGAAGGTGGCGCGTCGCGAAACTGGGCATGGGTAGTGGGGTTAGGGGCTAACGATTCGAGTCTCACCGAGGTGGCCCGTCTCGTTGACCGACCGGATGGACCGAGCGCCGCTAGACGCCGCTTGCACCCGAGAGATGCTGGCGTAGTCCACGCGAAGCGAGTGCGGGTCTTCGTAGCCGAGGAGTCGGCGAAGAAACTGCATGGTGACCATGCCATGGCAGAACGCAACTACGGTCTTGCCCCTGTTCTCGGCGATCACTTTCTCGAATGCTGCGGTGACGGTGTCGGCGAAGGCTTCGATGTCGACCCCGTTGTGCATTGCGGTGGGGTCGTTGAGAATCGCTTGCCAGGCTTCGCCACCTTCGGCTTTGAGTTCTTCCATAGGGACGTACTCGTTGGCGCCTTGGTCGATCTCGGCCAGGTCTTCGATGACCTCAGGGTCCATGCCCAACGCATCGGCAAGCGGTTGGCCCGTCTGGCGGGCTCGGCGCATGGGGCTGGTAACCACGTGGTCCACTGGTTCTTGCAGCAAGAAGCGGGCCACGGCTTCGGCCTGGGCGTGCCCGATATCGGTGAGTCCGGGGTCGGCGGCGTTAGCCAACCCTTCGACGCGTTCGGGTCGGCCATGACGAACAATGATCAGATCCATCCGGCGACTCTATCGGCCAACGGCGAACTGGTTTGCGGTGAGGGCGCTGGGCCCCTACCACGGGTGGTCGGTGCCGTCCCAGCGAATGAAGCGGCCGGTGTCGGCAATGGTCAGACCCAGGAGCGAGTCCACAATGGCACCGGCGGCTTCGGGGACTTCGAGTTCGGCGGCATCGGTGCCCATGTCGGTTTTGACCCAACCGGGGTGCAAGGCCACGAAGCACACGTTCTTGTTGGTGGACGCAGACATGACAGTGATCATGTTCACTGCCGCTTTGGACACGTTGTAGGCCACGTCGAAAGGCATAGCGGCGCCAACCACCATGGAACCCAGCTGCGATGAGGTGTTCATGACCACCGGGTTGTCGCCGGCCTCGAGCAACCCAATGACCCCACGGGTGATGAGCATGGGGGAGAGGGCATTGATGTTGGTCTCTTGAAGCACCAGGTCAGGGTCGATCTGCCACGGGTTGCACTCGCGACGGTTCGCTCCAAGGTCGTTACTCGTGATGCCGGCGTTGTTGACCAGTACATCGATGGCGTCGGTTTGTTGGGCGAGGGCTCCGCTGAAGCTATCGATGCTGTCGCGGTCCGCGAGGTCGAGTTTAAGGATGCCTGCGGGTCCTGCTGCTTGAAGATCGGTTGCCCCATCTGGGTTGCGCACCGCCCCGTAAACAGCGTGTCCTTGGCCGATCAGGATCCGGGCCATTTCTAGGCCAATCCCGCGGCTAGCTCCTGTGATGACAATACGTCGTTCGCTCATAACGCCGACGCTAGCCCAGGTGGCGGGGTCGGTTCTCGCGAAACCTGTGGCCCGGCTTCGTGAGCCCGAAAGCTGTGGCCCCGGGACGAAGGTCGAGCCAACGGCCGTCTTCGGGTAGGGCACAAAATTGCAGCCTTGACAAATAGTCGGGAATAGCCGACTATTCGGGAATGGCAGACCATAAGTCAACCCATGGCAATCGCAATGGTGAGGGCATCGGTGATGACGCCAACGCTGGCGGGGACAACAAAGCAGCAGCCGATGACCCTCGAGCCGTCCCCGACTACGAGCTCGACGAACGCCTCGAGCTCTCCCCGCAGCAACTCAAGGTCCACCTCCACGAGACGCGTCTGATGATCATCGATCTGCTGAGCGAACGCGCAGCCACAACCAGTCAGCTCGCCGACGCGCTAGATAAGCCCAAAGGCACCGTGGGCCACCACTGCAAGGCCCTCGAGGCTGCCGGGCTCATTCGGGTAGTGCGCACCGCCAAGGTCCGGGCAATGGAAGAGCGCTACTACGGCCGCGTGGCCAGGCTCTACATCATGGGCCCCTTCGACGAGGCGGGCGTGGCCCCAGACTCGTTCCTCGAACCCACGCTCAGCGAGCTGCGGGCGTCCATGACCACCAAAGACCCAGCACACATGGTCACAGCGCGCTACGCCAGAATCCCCGCCGACCGAGCTGCCGAATGGGGGCGACGTCTAGGCGAGCTGGCAGATGAGTTCGCAGCGCAAGAACGCGACGGCGACAAGGTCTACGGCCTCATGCTTGGCGTGTTCGTCACCGATCGGACGGGCCTCAAATGACCATCACAGACCCCGCAAAAGCACCGGGCCAACCCGCGCCTGCGACAGGCAAGCTCGGCGCCAACTACTGGCGCCTCTGGGTGGCGAGCGGCATCTCCAACCTTGGCGATGGCCTCAGCATCGTGGCGTATCCCTGGCTCGCCAGCGCACTCACGCGCAACCCGGTAGCCATCGCGGGTCTCGGAATCGCCAGCAGACTGCCGTGGCTGCTGTTTACGTTGCCGGCTGGGGTCATCACGGATCGCCACGATCGACGGCGCCTTGTCTTCACCATGGACGCGCTCAGGTTCTTGTTGACCATTGCCATCGCCATAGTGATCTTGGCCGGCGAGGGGTCACTGAACGATCCCGCCGACATCGCCGACGGCATCGCCAGCACCCCCGCTAACGCGCCTCTCGCGCTTGTTGGCCTCTACGGCGCCGCCCTGACACTCGGGTTTGCTGAAGTACTGCGCGACAACTCGGCGCAAACCCTTATGCCATCCATCGTTCGTCAGGACCAACTCGAAAAAGCGAACGGCCGGCTCATGGCCGTCGAGATGGTGACCAATGGTTTTGTGGGCCCTCCGTTGGCTGGGCTACTGCTGGCGGTCTCGTTCTCATTGCCGTTTTTTGTTGACGCGGGAACGTTCGCGGTGGCGGCCGGCCTTATCTTCTTCATTAGCGGTGAGTTTCTACCAAAGGGCCGAGCAAATGGCTGCGAAACCAAAGCGCCCGCGTCTTTCAAGGCCGACATTGGCGAAGGCATCCGCTGGTTGCGCAGCACGCCACTGCTGTGGAGCATGGCCATTGCCTTGGGAATCACCAACGGACTCTGGACCGCAGCGCTGGCTGCAGAGGTGCTCTTTGTGCAAGAAGTGCTCGGCCTCGGGGCCGCAGCCTTCGGCCTGCTTGGCATAGCCGGCGCCTTTGGTGGCATTGCTGGCTCGGTGGCCGCCTCACGCACCAGCGAACGTTTCGGCCCGGGCACGTTGCTGCTTTCTGCGCTTGGCATCTTTGGCACGAGCTCACTCTTGATCGGCGCATTTCCCAGCGTGGGCCTTGTCTTTGCTGTCTTTGTCGTCTTCGGGTTCTTCAGCGCCATTTGGAACGTCATCACCGTTGCCCTACGCCAGAGCCTCATCCCCGACCGGCTGCTTGGTCGGGTAAACAGCGTCTACCGGTTCTTCGGCTGGGGCGGTATGCCCATTGGCAGCCTCATCGGGGGCACGCTTGTGCTTGTCGTCGACGCGTTTGCCAGCCGCGACCTGGCATTGCGCTCGCCGCTGCTGTTCGCTGGCACCGGCAATCTGTTGCTGCTGGCATGGGCTTGGTCGCGGCTCAACAACGGTGAGATCGAGAAAGCCAAGGCCGACGGTGTCGACAAAAAGATCGCCGCCGATGCCGGACTCAACGAGCACAGCATCGACGGCGACAGCTTCAACGAATAGCGATGGCTGGCTCCAACCTCGCGGCATTGATGGGTGGGGCGAAGCCGGCCTCCAGCTACTCCTCGGGCATGGGGTAGTGAATACCCGGAATGCCAGCTTCGAGCGCCTGATACCAATCGGGGCGAGGCTGCACGGGCTCGTACGTGGTGGGCACCATAGGAGCGTCGGTGTTCCACTCGTGATGAATAGGTGGAATCTGGTAGGTGCCGTTGGAAGCATTGGTGCCTCCGTCCACCAACAGGTCTACACCAGTGATGTAGCTGGCCAGGTCCGACGCCAAGAACATCACTGCGTTAGTGACCTCTTGAGCTTCGCCCACGCGACGCATCGGGGTGCGGCTGGCAATCCACTTGTCCATGCCCATGGCCTCGAGAGCCGGGCGAGTCATCTCGGTGACAATGAAACCTGGTGAAACCGAGTTCACCCGTACACCCCGGTCGGCCCATTCGCAGCCCAACTGGTAGGTCATGTTGAGGAGGCCGCCCTTGGCTGCGGTGTAGGCAATGACGTTCGACTCGTTGCCCCCGCTGGCCATGATGGAGCAGATGTTGACGATGGCGCCGCTGCCGCCCTCGAGCATGCGCTTGCCGCATTCGCGGGCGAAGTAGAACGCTCCCACCAGGTCCACGGCCAGGATCTGGTTGAAGGTCTCTGCGTCGAATTGCTCGGCGGCCAGACCCCGCATGTCGGCGATGCCAGCGTTGTTCACCAGCACGTCGATGCTGCCATGCGCGTCGACACCTGCCTGCACCACGCGCTTCACATCATCTTCCACGGAGACGTCGCCGGTGACAACGGTGACAGTGCTTCCCTTGCCCCGGCACACCTCGGCGACGCCTTCAAGGAGATCGGTGCTGCGTGCGGTAAGCACCAGGTCTGCGCCGGCATCGGCAAACGCGTGTGCGAACTGCTCGCCCAGGCCGTAGCTGGCGCCGGTGATCAGGACGGTCTTGTTGTTGAAATCAAACATTGGAGATGCTCCTTACCATTCGTCCCAGTGGGACAACTTTGCTGCCGGGAGCCGTTTGGCTACCTTGAAATCAGTGCCGAGGGTGTAGGCGATAGGGAATAGCCCGGCCTGGGTGACCGTGTCGTAGGGGATCCCCAGCAGCTCTGCCACCTCTTTTTCGTGGGGGAGATGCAGCGTTGTCCACGCCGACCCCATACCGCGCTCGCGTAGCGCCAGCATGAAACTCCACACCGCTGGCAACAGCGATCCCCAGGCGCTGGCTTGCCCGAAGGTGGGCACACCGGTGTCCAGCCTGCCCTCGCCCGTGATGCAGGGAATCATCATGACGGGGACCTTGTGGAACACCTCTCGGAGGTACCCAGCGGAGTCCATGATGAGGGGCTTGCGTTCCGTGCGGACATCGTCATCGCCATACTCGGGCTGGCCAGGTCGGTTGGTGTAGGCGTCGAAATTCTGGCCGTAGTAGTCGGCGATGATCTGCTTCTTTTCGGGGTCGGTGACAAACACCCACTGCCAGCCCTGGGTGTTTGAGCCAGTGGGCGCTTGAAGGGCCACATCGAGGCATTCCTCTACTACTGATCGCTCGACAGGCCGATCGAGATCGAGGCGTTTGCGTACAGACCGGGTGGTAGTGAGGACCTCGTCTGCGCTGAGTCCGAGTTTCATGCTTGCTTCCCTTTTCTTGGATGGCTTGGATGGCTTAGTTGGAATGGTTGAGCGCTACTTGGTGGCTAGTAGTGGGTTGTCTTGCAGCGCGGCCACCAGGTCCGCTGCGGTCTGCGCCAGGGTCTTGGTAGCCAATGCGAGGTTCCGAGTGAACTGGTCGGCTGCGGTCTCATGGTGATCTACCAAATCCGTGATGACCTTCAGAGCCGTGAACGGCACGTCGAGCTGCTCGCACGTCCAGGCCACCGCGGCGGCTTCCATGTCTTTGGCCACGGTCTCGGTGGCACCCATTTTGGCAACATCGGAGGGCGGAGCATCAAGTGCGTTGCCGGTGGAGACAGTGCCAGTGGCAAGCCCCATCGACGTTGCGACCGCGGACAGGTCAGCCACCGCGTAGTCGCCATCGCCGTAGCGGTCGAACGGTGGCAGGTCGATCCTGCGGTCGTGGAACACCACGCGGCTGGCCAGATAGGGCTTCGCAATCTCGCCACCTCGGCTGGCGAAACCGCCAGCAGTCCCCGCAGAGATCACCAAGCGGGGCGCACACGCCTCGATGGCATGTAACGTCGTTGTCACCGCAGGCTGGGTGGCTATGGCGGCGACGCCGAATCGAGCGTCGGTGCCGTTGCTCGCCACTGCTACCTCCTCGTCCGGCGTGGCCCAAAGGTGCGCGGGGAACGCGAGGTGAAGCTGTTGGCCAGGGCCTTCGAGGCCGAGCGCTGCCCTCACAGGCGCGGCCTCGGCTTCCATGGCAATGACCAACAGGATGGTCACAGTCGCTGCTACTTGTTCTGTTGGGCTTCGACGTATGCCTGAGTGGCCACGCCCATCTTGCGGCCGTCGTAGCCAATGCGTTGCGTGGGCGTGATCTTGAAGATCACGCGACGCGGCGAGTCGAGGAAGCCGGCGAAGTTCTTTTGCCATTCGGCGTCGCCAGGGCGGATGGCCGCGGCCAGCGCCGGGTAGAACCACGCCTTGGTTTCGTCGTCGTCCAAGATTTCGCACCGGCCCTTGTAGGTCACGGTCTGGTTTGCGCCAAGCTCTGTGCCTTTGCTGGTGACACACACAGCGCAGCGGTTGTCGCGCTTCATGGCGGGCACTCTGGCCCGCTGGTTGGACAGCGTGATCCAGAAGCAGCCGTCTTTCCACACGTAGGACATGATGACGCCGAGTGGCCAGCCCTCTTTGTTGGCCCAAATGAATGTGCATTCATTCTGTGCCAAGAGCATGCGCTCTTCGTCTTCGTCCTCAAGTGTGTAAACGGTGACGTCTTCGTAGTCGAAATTCTCGTCGCTCATTAGGCGTGGGCCCCCTGGGTTGGTCACCTGAAACATATCGCGCAGTTAATTTTTCTGCCCGGCCGAATCATGGGTCGCTCGACCCACTGCACCACGGACCCCCGCGAACGCAGTGGGATGGCGCCGATGGGAACCTATGCAGTCGCAAACGAACGCCCGAGTATCACGTAAAGTGCTCTTTCGACTAGAGAATCACGCTAGGAGTGGTCAGAGTCAAAAGCCTCTCTTAAGGGTCGCCCCACAGGGTGTCACCGCGCCATGCGGTCGGACTACCTTCGGCACCTGCGGCGCGGGCACGTCGTCTCCCCGAGAGAGGTTCTCGCACCACATGCACACGTTCCGAACCATCACCAAGCTGGTCGCCGCCCTGTGTGCGGTCTTCCTCGTGGGTTCTGTTCTCGTCAGCGCGCCGGCTGGCGCTCAGCGCAACACCATCTACGTCGCCACCAACGGCAACGACGCCAACAGCGGAAGCAAGGGCAACCCAAAGGCCACCATCGCCGCCGCAGCGCGCTCGCTAAACGGCGGCGGCACGGTGTATGTGCGCGGCGGTAGCTACACCATCTCCAACGGCTCCGGCGCCATCACCAGCGGCGGCTCCAAAGGTGACCGACTCGTGGTCCGCTCCCAGCCCGGCGAACGAGCCAGGCTGACAAGCATCAATGGCAACTACTGCCTGCAAATCCTGGCCGACTACGTCACGGTCCGAAACTTCGACTGCACTGGCGCCAAAGGCATTGGCTCGTGGAACGCCAACAACGTCGTGATCCGCAACAACTACGTCCACAACATCACCGATAGCCGCACGCAAGGCATCTTGGCCTCAGGCGACCAGCACATCCGCAACATCAAGATCAACAAGAACCGGGTGTACCGCGTGCCACACACCGGCATCGCGATCGGCTCCACCCGCGCTGGCGCTGGCACCAACGTTGAGATGAAGAAGAACACCGTTATCGAGTCCAACTATGAGTTCCGCAATACGCCTGCTAGCGCCGGAGGCTGGGGCTCGGGCATCTCGGCCGTTGGCGTTAACGATGCACTCATCAAAGGCAACAAGGTTCGGCGCACCTACGGCGAAGGCATCAACTGTGCCTTGTCGAACAATTGCAGGGTCAAAGGGAACGTAGGTGTCGATGCCTACGGCACCATCTTCTACGGCGACAACGCCACCAACTCGCTCTGGGAAGACAACATGGCGCGCACCACCGACGACCCCCGTTTCTTCCGCGACTACGGCTTTGGGGGCATAGAAGCCGCTGGCTACGTCATTGCCAACGAGGCCGGATGGTTCTCGGGCGCTGGCCGAGCAGTTAGTGGCAACGTGTTCCGTAACAACGTTGCGGTGAACGTCCAGGTCGGCTGGCGGTTTGGTGAGTACGGAAACGGTAACGCCGGCATGACCGACACCATCGTGGCCAACAACACCTTCGTGGGAACCAGCATCTGCGGCATCCGTCTACATTCGCCCTCCACCAACGCGAACAACCAAGTCATCAACAACGTGGTGGTGCCCGACGCCGGTAGCTATGCGCTCTGCGGTGACGACTACGGCACCACTCTTCGCCACAATCTTTGGGCCCGCGGCACCGTTGAAGGCGGTCTCAACCCCGGCGATATGCGCGGCATGCCAACCTTCACCGTCGGCTCGGGGAACAAGGCTAAGAACTACCGGCTGAAGGCCAACTCGCGTGGCGTCAACGACGGGGTCAACACGGGCTATGTCACCGACGACCTCACTGGCAAGAAGCGCCCTAAAGGTGGCAAGCAAGACATGGGTGCATTCGAACGCAAGTAGCTCGGCCCTGCCCGAAGTCAATCAGCGAGTCGAAACGACGCCCGAGCCTGCCGGCTCGGGCGTCGTTCCTCTTATATCGCCTCCGGTCGCCCCAGCGAAGTCTTACGGCGACGGGACGGGCTTGGGGGGCTCAACGCCGACGTAGCGAGCGGTCGGGCGCATGATCTTGTTGTCAGCGGCTTGTTCCAAGATGTGTGCCCCCCAGCCGACGATGCGGCTGGTGGTAAAAGTTGGGGTGAACATCTCCTGGGGTATGCCTGCCAGGTGCAAGACAATCGCGGCGTAATACTCGACGTTGGTCACAATGGTCGCCTCTGGCTTCCAAGCTCGCAGCATGGCCAGCATGCGGTGCTCGATTTCCATGGCACGGCCGACAAGCTCGCCGCCAAGTGCCACGGCAGTCTCGCGGAGCAAGACACCGCGTGGATCCTCGGCCCTATAGACGGCGTGTCCGAAGCCCATGAGCTTGCGGCCCGCGTCGAGTTCGGCGCGGCCCCAGGCCTCGGTATTTCTTGGGTCGCCAATGGCTTCGACCATGTCGAGGACGCGACTCGGAGCGCCGCCGTGCAAGGGGCCAGATAGTGCGGCGACCGCACCCGACAGTACGCCGCCCACGTCGGCGCCTGTTGAAGTGATGACGCGGCTGGTGAATGTTGACGCGTTGAACCCGTGATCCGCAGTAAGGCTGAGGTACCGCTCGACTGCCTGGGTGTGCTGGGCTGTGGGACTTGCGCCGCAGACCATGCGTACATAGTCGCCAGCGTGAGAGAGCGCGGCGTCGGGGCCCAGGGGAGTGAGACCGGCTTGGCGTCGGTGCACTGCAGCCAGGACCGTTGGCGTGACCCCAATGGCCATCATGACGGCCTGGCGGCGTTCTGATGCAGTGAGGTCCATGGACGGCGATGGGTTGACCGCAACACCCAACACGGCGCGTAGCGTGTTGAGGGGAGGGTGGCCAGCTTCGGCGAAGCGATCCACCAGGGTGGCCAGGCTCTCGGGAAGTTGGCGGGCTTCAGCGAGTTCGGCCCGAAACTCGGCCTCTTGAGTGGCGGTGGGGAGTTCATCGTGGAGAAGCAGGTAGGCCGTTGCCTCGAACGACCGTTTGGCGGCAACCTCGGTTGCGTCGTAGTGGCGGTAATGGAAGAAGCCTTCCTGTCCTCGGACCGACCCAATAGTGGTGTCGGCGACGATGAGGCCTTTAAGGCCCGGGGGTGCGATCTGTGTGTTCGTCATAGCTCTACCTTGCCGAATCTGCTACACATTGACAATATTGATCAAGTCAACGTTGATTCTGTCCACCACTGAACTGGGAATCCGTCTATGGGCCAAGAACTCACTGCTGCCGAAGCCGCCGCGCGGCTAGGCGTGAAGCGCGAAACCCTCTATGCCTACGTCTCGCGTGGTTTCGTGCATCGGCACATGGCGATGGACGGCAGAACGTCGCTCTTCGACAGCGATGAGGTTGACGCGCTGCGCTCGGGCCGCCGAAAAAGCCTCGAAGGCGAGCTAGACACGGTGATCTCTACTGCCCTCACCAACGTGACCGATGGCAGCTTGCGCATCCGTGGCGAAGATGTTGTCTCGTTTGTGCGAAAGGGTGCTTCGTACGAAGAGATCGTGGCGCTCCTGTGGGAAACAGACGATGTCCCGTGGACCGTCGACGCGTCCACGCTCGCAGCGGTCCGCGTTGGTCAAGACATACTGGCCAGCGGAGCCACCCCGTTCGACCGACTAAGGCTCACCACAAGCGTGGTGTCCGCAGCCGATCCGCTGCGCTTTGATCTCGACCCAGGTTCGGTGCGCCGTGCCGGTGGTCAGCTGATTGCTGCCATGATCCTTGGCTTGCCGTTGCAGGCAAGCGGCTCACCTTCAAGCACGGCGCTCAGCGACCAGCTCTGGCCCCGACTCACCACAAGGCGAGCCACCCAACCCAGAAGGCACGCACTCAACGTTGCCATGGCGCTACTCGTCGATCACGGCCTCGCTGCCTCCACGTTGGCGGCCCGAGTTGCTGCATCTGTTCGCGGTGACCCGTACTCGGTTGTCACCGCAGGCCTCGGAGCGGTGGGCGGCCCCCTGCACGGAGCAGCAAGTGGCCATGTCCATGCCCTCCTTTCGAGTGCGGCCAGCAAGGATCCAGCAACCGCAGTGGGTGAGTCGTACCGTCGCCTCGGCACGAACGTTGGGTTCGGCCACAAGGTGTACACCTCCGAAGACCCCCGCTACAGCTGCCTCATGGGCGTGGTCAGCAACGCATGGGCAACCGATGCTCGGCTAGCAACCGTCCACGCGGTGCGAGACCTCATCAACGAACGAACCGACGCCATTCCCAACATCGACATGGCGCTGGGAGCGCTCACGTGGTTAGCGGGAATGGAGGCAAACGCAGGCGAGGCAATCTTTGCGATTTCCCGCACCGCAGGCTGGTTGGCGCACGGCGTTGAGGAGTACAACGAGGCACCGCTGCGTTTCCGGCCGCGAGCCCGATACACCGGCCCCCGGTAAGGCGCAGGTCCCGTGGGTTAAGTTAATCAGGTGCAGCTTGAGCCCAGTCGATAGCCGAGTCGCTTTGCCCCGGCCGACCTGTGGGCAACAAACGAGCCTTCCCGGAAAGACACGTGTAGATGACATTCGAACAAGAAACACGCGACCGCCAAGAGATCATCGATCTAACCATCGCCTATGGCTGGCTCCTGGACCACGGTCCTCGAGAGCAGTTGAGTACCGTCTTCACCCAAGACGCAGTGGCCGACTACGGCGGCCAAGTCTTCGTGGGCCTCGACGCCATTGTCGACAAGGTCGAACAGGCGCTCGGGTCTCTCACCATCTCGCAACACATCGTCTCGAACCAACAGGTCACCGTGGTCGGAGACGCCGCTTCTTGCCGGTGCTACCTGCATGCCCAGCACCATCGAGCCGGAACGCCGGGGGGAGAGAACTACGTCATCGCCGGGCGATACCTGGACAAGCTCATCCGCACCAACGATGGGTGGCGCATCACGCATCGCCAGCTTGTTGTCGACTGGACCGAAGGCAACATCGACGTGGTGGCCAAGGCCAGCAGCTAGCTAGCTAGCGCCCGAGGCTCCCTCGGTGACGAGCAGTACCGTCGGGCACGCCAGAGGGGTCCTAGTCACCTGTTGCGTCGTCGTTGTGGCGGCCCACCAATGCCTCGAGGCGAGGAACAGCGCCGGTTGCTTCAGAACCAAGGATCGCTTCGAGCGGTGCGGTCCACAGCCGGCCCTCGTAGCGCAGCTCGACCCGAACCGCACACGGGTGGTCGCCGGCTGTGGTGACGTCGAGCGTCCAGGCCGAGTGGCGGCGGCCGTCGATCTCGCCGCGCACGAACGTGACGGCATGGTGGGGTCGCTGGACGGTTCTCACCATCCGAAGCCGCTTGGACCTTGAGAACGGACCCACCTGAGCCCGCAGCGTCACAAACCAAGCAGGGCCAGCGTCTGTGGGTGCAGCAGGTGCCTCTTGCACATGGGTGACAATGTCTAGCCAACCCGGATAGGTGGTGAGATCGGCGAGCGTGGCGTACACGTCTTCAGCCGAAGCATCGAGGTCTGCACTGATGGTGCGCTGCATTGCCCCATTGTGCCGCTAGAAACACATTGCCGGACAGCACGGGAAGCAACAATGTGAGGCTCTACGCTTCTCGGCATGAAGTCTGTAACCCATCGCCTCGACGCCGACCTCGATTTGGTGGCGTTGGGCGCAGCCAGCGGCATGCTGTGGCGCCGAGACGGCCGCACCATTGCTGGGGTTGGCACTGCGGCGCGCATTCCCATTACCACCGCGCTCACCAGCGCGACCGCCCGCGAGGTGCAGACTCAGCTTGCCGAGATGGCCGGTCAAGACGACATCGACCTGCCGGGCTCTGGCCCTCTGGCACTGGTGTCGCTGCCCTTTGATACCAGTGCCCCAGCTGAGCTGGTGGTCCCCGAGTCGATCTTCGTGCATGGGCCCGAGGGGCGTCGTTGGGTGACCAACTCCGGCGACAGCCCCGCCACAGCCGACGAGGCTGTCGGTCGCGCAGTGGCGCTGCTTGATGAAAAAGACAATGACCCCCAGCCAACCGAGGTACAGCTCCACTCGCCCATAGCCCCTGAAACCTGGCGCGACGAGATCGTTGGCGACGTCATCTCACGTATCCGCGCCGGAGAGCTTTCCAAGGCAGTGCTTGCACGCGAGCTCCGGTTGCGCTTCGACACGCCCATCAACCAACGTCGGGTCGTGGCACGTTTAGCGGAGGCCCATCCAAATGCCATCGTGTTCGCCCTCGATGGTTTTGTTGGGGCATCGCCTGAGCTTCTGGTGGCTCGTACCGACGATGTAGTGCGGGCACACCCGCTTGCAGGCACGGCGCCTCGGGCCTCGGCGCCCGATGTGGATCAGCGCATGGCCGCAGACTTACTGGCCTCCACCAAGAACCAGTGGGAGCACCGCATCACCATTGACTGGCTCCTCAAAGAGCTCCTCCCATTTTGCTCCTACGTCGACGCAGAACCTGAACCCAGCATCGTGTCGCTGCCAAACGTGCACCATCTCGGCACCCGCGTCGAGGGGCGACTCTCTGAGCCGCCAGCTTCTGTGCTCGAACTCGTAGCAGCGCTGCATCCCACTCCTGCTGTAGGCGGTAACCCCCAAGGCCAAGCCGTGCAACTCATCGCCGAGGTTGAGGGTGCAGATCGGGGCCGATACGCCGGCGCCACCGGTTGGCTGGACGGTTCTGGAAACGGCGCATTCTGCGTTGCTATCCGTTCTGCCCAACTCGATGGCTGCAACGCGTCGTTGTTTGCCGGAGTAGGGGTTGTAGGCGACAGCGACCCGGTAGCCGAGCTAGAAGAGACCCGCTCGAAATTCCAAGCCATGCTGCCTGTGCTCTTGCGCCTCTAGCACGATGCTGAAGAACTGCTCTGCCGAGGTCGGCGGGCAGGCATACCGCTCACAAGGTGCTCAAACCGATACTCCTTGGGGCGGAATTTGAGGTTTGGGGAAGGCCGTCAGTGGTGGCGGATGGCTGTTGCTCTTGGTGCATTGAGTTCTTCAGCACCCCGCGAGCAGTTCCCAGGCACGCAAGTTGCCCCAGAAGTTTGGGTAGAGCGGTGCTAGGCGTCGATGGGGTCGAGATCGTCGTCGACGTCGGACAGGTCGTCGAGATGTTCGAGATCGTCGTCGTCTGACTCGTCGCCAACGGCACCGGGCATCAGGTAGCCGATGCCGAAGCCGATGAGCGTTGGAATGACGGTTAGCGGCACCCATCCCGAGGTGGGCAACGGGAAGATTCGCAGCACCGAGAATGCAACCGACAGCAACAGGCCCGCACCCAACCCAGTGACGGCGAAGCGCATACCGCGCTTGAATCGGTTGGGGGGGAGCTGGCCCTTGCGCATGGTCCACAGATTGTGCGCCAAGCTGGCCCCGGTGACCAGAAACAGCAGGAACGCGAAGATGCTCATGGTCGAGGTAGCGGACCCGCGAACATCGAGCACAAACTCGTCACTTGACAGGCGCGTGCGGTCGTCGTTGTCCGCGTACAACCGAATCCAAGAACGCAGGTAGCCGTGCGCCTGCTTATCCAGATCAAAGAAGTCCAGCGGAACGGCTAGCTCGCGGGTCTCGCCAGGAGCGATGGCAACGCGAAGTCGAGTGTCGTAGGTCAAGAACGTCAGACCAAGCATTTCGCCCTCGAGTCGGGCATGGCCCACCTCGACAGCTTCGCTCGACACGTTGGTGATTACCATCACCAACTCTGACTCTTCGGTTGGGTTGAGTTCTTGGGGGCTACCCGGACCAGAGTCGGAGATGGGGACACCATCGATTGAGGCGTCCACATCAAGCACACTGTTGGAATCGTCGCTGCCGCACGCAGTGGCGGCAAGGAGAAGACCGGTGCATACCAGCAGGGTTCTAAGACAGCGATTCATTGGTGTCCATACATAGCCAGGGAATGGTCGTGCGAGTTCCTGACGGTCGAACGGGGTGTCGGTTACAGCACTACTGAGATTTGTTGGCGCTAGGAGACTGCTGAGCAAGCCATGCACGCCCACCCAACGCCCACTCGCACGCACTCGCAGCATTTCGCCATCTCCCATTCCGGCACAAGACGTGGCGGATTCCGCGCGTTGCGACTGGTCACGTCTGGTCGCTGTTCGGGCAACAGCGATTGCTCAGCAGCCTCCTAGGTGGCAGCGCGGGCCCTGGCACGACGCTGGGCGCGCCTGCGTCGGCCACTTCGGGCGGTGGCGAGCCCAAAGACCACGGCACCGCCTGCGCAGAGCCCACCCGCGACGACGATGCCAGTCATGGTGAGTGGTGTAGCCAGCATGGCAGCAGCGGTGAGGGCCGCGCCCGCCCCGGCCACGGCACCAGAAACCAGCAGACCAAGGAGCGAGCCCAGGCGGCGGCGACCCTTTCGCATTGGCCTCAAATTGGATTCGACGGCCGCAAATGCAAAGAGCAGGAGCACCACCCCGAGCACACCCATGGCGCTTGTGAACCAAGGGTTGGTTGCTTCTATCGCTACCTCGGTGCCGGCTACTTGGTTTCCCGCAGTGTCGAAGATGCGCAGCTCCGCAGTGACTGATCCGCTGACAATGCGTGGGGCGATGCCGGGGTCGAGATCTGCCGTGCCGCTGACAATGGGAGCTTGCTCGGTGGCGCTCACGGGAATACCAAGCAAAGAGAATTGCAGGTCTGCGGCATCGCCAAAGAGGTTGGTAACGACAATGTTTTGGTCGAGATCTAGTTCGATGGCTGATGCGCTGACCACGCTTTGCCCGTTGATCTCACCAGCCGGCAGCGACCGCTCGATGCTCGGCTCACCAATGCCGGTAACGGCAACAACAAGGCCAAGCAGGAAGAGGGCTAGGCCTGCCAGGATTGATGCAATTGGGGTCGCGGGCGGCTTGGTGACTTCGGCAACGTTGACGAGCGCTCCTTGTGGGAGCGAATCGGCTTGGAGCGCTGCGGCATCCAAACCCGCTTGGTGGGTTGTCACTTGTGGCCGCACAACCGTGACTGGAGCCGGTAGCGGAGGCTGGGCTGAAGTCTGCTGAACATGAGGTGTCTCTACCTCACCTTCAGGTTGAGGTTCGTCTTGGTCTGGTCCAGTTGGCGGCGTTGGTTGTAACACCGTTCCGCTGGGGCCAAGGCCTTCGCCTCCTGAGGTGTCCGGAGTGACCGGGGGCTGTATCACTGTGCCCGGTGCCGGGTTGGCCTGGTGGAGCGCCGGTGCAATTGTGGTGCGTGCCGCTCGAGCGATGGTCTCAGATCCTTGGACCGGAAGACCCGAGGCGCCAAGCCACTCGGCCCCCCAGGACGTCGCTGCCGCCATCCCGAGCGCGACACCAAACTCTTCAGCAGACCGGTACCGATCGCCGGTAGAGCGGGCCACCGCTCGCATCGCCACTTCGGCCAGAGGCTCTGGCACCGACGGCGCGGCTTTGCGCAGGTCAGGTGGGTCTTCGTTGACTCGGGCCAACAACATGGCCATGAGCTCGTCACGCTGAAAGGGCAACTGCCCCGACAGCATCTCATAAAGCATGGTTCCCGCCGCGTAAACGTCGACCTGAGGCGTTAGCTCCTTGCCTTCGGCCTGCTCGGGTGCCATGTAGGCAGGAGTCCCCAAAACGCTGCCGTCGGCGGTGGCCATAGTGCGGCTGCCACTCAATACTTTGGCGATACCAAAGTCGGTCACTTTCACCGAGTCGTCCTCGGCAAACATGAGGTTCTCGGGCTTGATGTCTCGGTGCAGGATGCCCTTGCTATGCGCATGCTCTAGCGCCGAGCACGTAGCCAACATGGTGGCGCAAGCCTGGGGAATGGTTAAGCCCTGCTTCGTGAAGCGGTCCCACACCGTTCCCCCAGGCAGCGACTCCATGACCAACAGGCAAAGCCCATCGACCTCGACGTAGTCGTACACCGGCACGACGTGGGGGTGATTCAACGAGGCCAACACCTGTGCCTCAACCCCAAACCGGCGTCGCACTTCGGGGTCAACAGCAAAGGCCCGAGGGAGCTCTTTGATGGCGACATCTCGTTCGAGGCGGCGATGTCGGCCCAGGTACACAATGCCCATGGCGCCGCGGCCCAACTCTTTGACCACGTCGTATTCGGGGAGCGCAGCTGCGATGTCGGCGGTAGAACGAGCCATGATCGGCGAGAGTAGCCCCCAAGATGGGGCAGTGCGCAAGGCTAGATTTCTTTCTTGAGCACCTGTAACCAACGGTTGTCAAATGCGTCTTGACCAGACGTGACCACTTTGATGGCTTGTCTTCCTGACACCGACTTCCGAGCCAAAAAGACTATTGGCCACCCCTCGCTGGGCGTGCCTACACTCAAGCAATCCTCAGCGCTGACGGCGGGGACAGGGCGATATGGAGCGCAATAGAGGCAGACGGGCACTGCTGCGGGCCGTTTTGGCCATGATGCTGCTGGCCGTCACGGTGGCAGTACCCGCGGTTGGTCAGGTCTCTGCCCAAGCGCCGGTGATCACCGCAGCCGACGATGCCCTCAACGTGGCATTGAGCACAACGTTTGACCCCTTCGCCAACGACCTCAGCGACTCGGGCTTGTTCGACTTCGCTGCGGGCCAAGGCTTCACCACCGCCAACGGTGACAGCATCTCTTGCGGCGCCACCGCTGTTGGCCCACCTCCATCGGTCAGCTGCACGGTTGCCTCAACGCTTGCTGTTGGTGGGTCCGACAGTTGGAGCTACACCATCACCAACGCGTCGACCGAGACATCGACGGCCACAGTCACTTTCACCAACGTTCCCCCCGACGCTCCACCTACTGCAGTCGACGACACCCTCACCGTCGAGGAAGGTTCAAGCGCCACGTTCAACCCAACCGCTAACGACCTCGACGATGGCGGATCAGCGAACCTAGCGATCTCCGCGATCAGCTCGGCTGCGGGTCATACCGTTAGTTGCGACCCCGGCGCCGGCAACCCCACGTGCACCTACGCTGCACCGGCGGGCACTGGTGGCACTGTCGACTCGGTGACCTACACGGTTGTCGACGCTGGCGGCAACACCACCGACGGCACCGTCGAGGTCACCATCAATGCTCCCGCCGGCCCGACCGAAACCATCGTGACGGTTACCAAGATCACCACCGACCCTGGGGTGACCCGACCGTTTGTGGTCCGAGTAGCAAGCCCCAGCTTCTTCAGCTGCGGAAGCAACACCTCGCCGACCGTCACGGTTGCCAATGGCCAGACATCGATAGGCAACAGCTTCAACCCTGGACAAACGTTCTGTCTCTTTGAAACCGGCGTGAGTGGCTACGAGGTTTCCTGGGTCTGCACTGGACCCAACACGGGGACGGTGACCGCCACCGGAACGCGGATCAACGTCACCCCAAGCCCGCTCGATGCCACGGTTGCCTGTACCGTCACCAACCACATCCCGTCGCAAACGCGGCTGACGATCGTCAAGGACGACCTCGGTACGTCGGGTCGCAACTACGACTTCACCTACACCGGCACGTTCTCTGGGTCATTCTCGTTGACCGACGGGCAGAGTCACGTGATTGACCTCCCTTACGACGGGGTACTTCAGGTTCGTGAGGTGCCAGACTTCCCGCAATTCTCCTTGCTCACCGATTGCGTCGACGACGTGACCGGTGCAGTCGTGTCGTCCCCGGGCAATACCAACAACGGCGAACTCGATATCACCATGCCCGCTGGTCGCCAGGTCACTTGCACCTTTACCAACACCCCAAAGCCCGGTTTGACCGTTGTTCACCAGGTGGAACCCGACAGCGCCTTCGCTCAACCCATCCGATACAACGGCAGTAGCAGCAGCGCATTCAATGGCGACCGTAACTTCACCCTCGACGACGACGAGTCGGCGTTCTTCTCGCTGAGAATCGGTCGCGCGTTCACCATCAGCTCTCTGGACGGCGTCCCCGCCGGACACAGCCTCGACTCCGTTGCCTGCACGCAGGACGGTGCCACCTACACCCCTACCTCGGTCGACCTCAGCGCGGCGCGGGTCAACTTCTCCGGCTTTATCGACCAGCAGCGGGTTGCCTGCGTGTTCAGCTGGTCGATTCCGCCTCCGTCAACGGTGACCCTTGAGCTCAGCAAGGAATATTATGCGATAGACGCAACTGTCTACCCCGACGCCAACTTCACGGTCACAAACGAGGCGGGTGACACCATCGCCACCGCCAGCGTGGGCGACGGCGAAACGGTGGCGGTCACCGTGCCTACCCAGGAGACGGTCACCGTCACCGAGGACCCGATTGGGGGCCTGTCT
>JAUIIS010000027.1 GCA_030431575.1 Acidimicrobiia bacterium
ACCCATACCCGTTGATGCCTATGCGGGCATCGACGTGTTTTTCACCGTCTTCGAAAGAGTCGTGGCCGACGGACCCTTGATCGTCTTGGTCGACGATGTCCAATGGTCAGATGAGCCAACCCGCTTGCTGCTGTCGCGGCTCCATCGACGCTTCCGCGCTCAGCCACTAACCACCGTGGCCACGTTTCGCTCCGGACGTACAGAGCTGCCACAAGACGTCCACCGGTGGATCCGTGAGGAAGACCGAAGTAGCAACTCCGTCCAGCTCATATTGGGAGAGCTAGACCCCGATGCCGTGTCTGACTTGGTGACCAGTGTGACCGGTCAGCATGACGAGGCCCTGGTCGCCGAACTACTGGCCACAACAGGTGGCCAGAGCCTCTTCCTCACCGAAAGCCTCAGAGATCTTCAACTTGGCGCTGGCACCGCCACCTCGGTCAACGAACTAGTCAGCCGACGTGTCGCACGACAGGGCGAAGACGTCAGGCACATCATCCAGACCGCAGCTGTGCTGGGCCCGGAGTTCTCCTTCTCGATCGCCGCGGCCGCATCAGGGTTGAGCCCAGATGTCGCTCTCGCTGCCATAGACACCGCCATCGATGCCGAACTCCTGCACGAGACGTCATCGCCTGATCGCTTCCGGTTCTCGCACCAGTTGGTTCCCAAGGCCATCGTGGACGAGCTCAGCAGATCTCGGCGAGCGTCGGTGCATGCGGCTGCAGCGCAGGCCTTGGAGGACGCCGGAGCCGATGAGGTAGAGGTGGCCTTTCACCTCCTTGGAGCCATTCCGCTTGTTCCCATGGACCAAGCCATCACGCAGGGCAGATCTGCCGCAGGCAGAGCCCGAGAAGCCAACCAATTCGACCGGGCGCTGCGGGTCCTCGAGGCAATCCTCACTGTCGAGCCCCAGGCTCGCACGCGCGCTGAAGTCATCTTGGAGATCGGCCTGATAACCAATAACCAGGGCACCCCAGCGTTAGCGATAGAACCACTCGAACATGTAGCTGACACCGCCAGGCGCAATGGCTGGCCCGACTTGTTCGTGGCAGCCGCGCTGGCTCACTGGAACCAAAGCCCGTTTCGTAAGCCAAGCGATGTATCCACGCTCAAGCTGCTTGCCGAAGCCGACACTTTGCTGGGCGATGCGCCGTCGGTCGAGAAGGCCATGGTCATTGCCAAGACGGCAGTGTTCAACGTGTTTCGCAAGCCGATGAAGGAGCGGACCGCTGCAATCGCGGAAGCTCGAGCGATGGCCGACGGTCTGGACCCCTCACCTCATCAGCGGCTGCTCTTGCTCGAATGGGACCACATCACCCACTCCTGCCCAGCCGGAGTGGCCCAACTTGACGTACTGGATCCGGAGCTTGAAGCACTGCGAAATTCGGTGGAGCACTATTTCAGCGATGCGGCAGCTCCAGAAACCGGCGCCTTTCTCCGTGGCGACGGTGCACGGCTGCGTCGAGTAACCCGCCAAGACGACCGTCGCCTTGCCGCCCAGCCCATCGCCGAGTGGCGCAGCCTCACCACCGGCGCCACATTCGCAGCGTTCGAAGGCGAGCCCGATACAGCCCGAGATCAATACGACCGTGCGGCCCAGATTGGCGAACGCTTCTGGGGCGAGTCCTCGGTTGCCCTGCACGGGTTCAGCCACTTCTTCCTCGATCTCGTTGGCGACGATTGGACCCGTTCGAAGGAATTGCTCGAACTTCTGGCAGCCTTTGCTGGAGCAGACGTCTTCGACGGGGCGCTTGCCGCTGCCACCCACGCCAACGGCGATGCTGATGGGGCCGCGGCGCTGATAGCCGAGGTCAATCTTGATGTGTTGGGAACCATGGCCGAACACATCTTGGGCGGCAATGGCCTTGTCGGCTTCGCCGAAGCGGCGCTGCGTCTCGATGACGACAACCTGGCAGATGCGGTCGAGAAAGCGCTCGCTCCTTTGGAGCATTTGATGATGGGTGTCCCTTGGTCTCCTAGTCTCGCAGCCGCCGACTCGCTGTCGCATCTGGCCGCACGTCGGGGTGATACCAAGGCTGCCGATCGCTACGCCTCGATTGCCCGTTCCCTCTATCAATCCGTCGGTGCCCCAGCACTCGCTCAACGGTTCCCGGCGTGACGTTGCCATGGGGCCGCGAGCCAACCTGCGAGGTCACACCCGACCCCGCCAGCCAGCGAAACGCACGCAGCGCTCGCTAGGCCAAGCCTCAATCAAAGGGGCGGCGCAGAGACGGACCTGGCTGTTTGGGTCGGCTCGCCGGCGTCGTGTCTAGCGAAGCGGGGTACACAAAGCATTCGGTCCGGAGATTTGCAAGTTGCCGCCGACCCCAAATCTCGAAGGGCCCTGCCGACTGCGGTTGCTACCCTCATGGTGTGGGCAACGGATCTCGGAGGCTGTGCGTTGAGTGAACTCCGCTACGAAGACTGGATGACCGAGAGCGATGCCGTGATCTGGCACATAGAGCGCGACCCCCTGTTGCGTTCGACGGTGACCAGCCTTATGTTCCTTGAGCGCACCCCAACCCAGCAACGATTCGATGCCTTGGTTGCCAACATGGTTGAGCGAGTTCCTCGCCTGCGCCAACGGGTCGTCGAAACGCCCGGCCAGTTGACTACCCCACGGTGGGAAGCGGATCCGCACTTCGATAGCGCCCACCACGTCCAGCGAATCCGGCTGCCTAAAGGCGGCGCCACCAGCCGGGCAATGCTGGACCACGTCCAATACTTCGCAGGACGAGGCTTTGACAAGGACCGGCCGCTCTGGGAACTCCTCTTGATCGAAGGCACGCGCAAGGTGCCAACAGCGCTGGCCATCAAACTGCACCATGTCATTGCGGATGGCCTGGGTCTGGTCCAGATGCTGGGCGAGATCGTGGACTTCGAGCCAGATCCGCCAGCCGCCCAAACCCCGCCCGCCCCAACGGCTAGCCCTGCGCCGGATCGAACATCGGCCGGAGTGCTCGCTCATCGCATCAGCACCGACATGCAAAATGGTCTCAAGGTGGGCCGCGCTGCACTCGGACTGGCCCGCGGGCTCCTGACCAGACCGGTCAGCACTGCAGGCGACGTCACCGACATGACCGAGTCGTTAGCTAAGGTGCTGAAGCCTGCCACCACGCGACTCAGCGGTCTTCTTGCCGGGTCTTCTATGTCACCTCGGTTCGACACCGTTGTTGTTCCGCTCGCAGATCTCAAGGCGGCCGCAGCGTTGGTCAACGGAACAATCAACACGGGCTTCGTGGCGTCCACGCTCGCCGGCCTCGCTCGCTACCACAAGGAGATGGGCGACGATTCGGCCGAAATCCGGATGCACATGCCGGTCAATATCCGAAGCGGAGACGATGCCGACCAGGCCGGAAACCAGTTTGCTCCGGTCCGGTTTGCGTTGCCCCTAGGCGAAAAGGAGCCACTCGACCGCCTGACAGAAACACGCGACCTGCTGGCCGAAGTCACCCACGAGCCAGCGCTTCCCCACGTTGCAGAGATCTCTGGCACTATCAGCAAGCTTGGTCCCAATGCGGTGGTCAGCATCATCGGGTCCATGATGCGCGGCATCGATGTCACCACCTCAAACGTGCCCGGTCCGTCGTTCCCCATCTGGATGGCGGGGTCAAAGGTTGAAGAGTTCTACGCTTTCGGCCCCCTGGCCGGCTCAGCCATCAACATCACGCTCTTCAGCTACGACGGCATGCTGCACGTTGGCGTCAACGTCGACCAAGCGGCCGTAACCGACCCGGACCGTTTCACCGTGTGCCTGCGCAGCGGTTTCGCAGAGATCATCGGTGTCGCCCAAGCCCAAGACGCCTGACGTCTCGTCTGACGTCTCGTCAAGTGAAACATTGAGGGTCTGACCCTCAATGTTTGACTGGGCGGTGCGAAGTGGTGCTTACCAACGGACTGGGAGCTTGCTGCGGCCCCACAGGAATGGTGCTTCTACGCGTTGGGTCGGGCCGTCGGGTTGCAGGCCTGGCAGGCGAGTTGCCAGCTCGGCGAGCGCGATGCGGGCGGTTTGGCGGGCCAAGTGGGCACCGAGGCAGAAGTGTTCGCCCCAACCGAACGCTAGGTGGCGTTTGGCTTCGACGAGCGGTCGGCCGACTCGGAACTCGTCGGGGGCTTCGAACGTATCGGCATCGCGGTTTGCCGATGCGTACAGGACCATGACCTTGGTGTCAGGTTCGATAGGCACGCCCTGTGCTTCGACCGCCACGTTGTTTGTCTTACACAGGCCGAGGACCGGTGGGTCAAAGCGCAGACTCTCTTCGACGATGTTGGCGGCTAGCTCGGGTTCGGCCACGAGGCGTTCCCAACGGCTGCGGTCTTCAAGGAGACGCCACACGGCGTTGGCGATGAGCGAGGTAGTGGTCTCGTGGCCGGCAACCAAGAGTTGGCCCACCATGCCAGCCACCTCGTGATCGGGCATGAGCGTGCCATCGTCAAGCGCGTGGCACGACAAGTGAGACAGCAACCCGTCCGGGACAACGGTGCCCACCGGGTCCTCGTCAGGGCCAAGGCCAGCCTCGGCCACGGCGGCTCGGCGGATGCCAACCTGGGTTCGGGTGTATGACGTCATGGCGCGGCGGGCGTCGCGTGCGCGGTCCGGGTAGGTCATGCCCAGTGTCAGGTCATCGGCCCAGCCTTTGAAATCGCCGATGTCGTCGTCCGCGATACCCATCATCTCGATGAACCCGCCGAGGGGAAGCGGCAGCGCATAGTCGTCGTGCAGCTCGGCTCGCCCAAGTGGTTCCAGCTGGTCCAACAAATTGGATGCGAGCTCAGCCGTTGAGGGCGCCATACTCTGCACCGCGCGCGGCAGAAACGGATCCCGCAAGAAGCGCCTGCGCTGAGCGTGGACCGGAGGGTCGTAGCGCTGCAAGTCTCCGATGTTCTCATCGCCATAGGAGACACCGGGGCCGAACCGGTTGGACCACGTGGTTGGATCGGTCAGCACCGATAGGACGTCGTCACGATTAGCGAACGTCACGATGGGGTGTTCGAGGCCCTCGAATCGATGAACAGGGCACTTCGCTCGGAGCTCAGCGTGTGCCGCTGCGGGGTCGGCGAGAACCTCTGGGCTACCTGGGTCATAGGCCACATCAGATTGCGGGGACATAGACGCACTGTAATCGAAGGCCCGCGATCGTGGTCTGGGACCTACGATTGCTTGCCTGGCATGGCATACAAACCAGGCAGAGGGGGAGACGAATGACGGAACTGAACTTTGGCCGATTGCTGCGCAGCACGCGTGTTTATGGGAATGACATTGCAGTGCAAGACCTGGCCTCGGGGCATGAAGCGAGCTACCTGCAACACCTTGAGCGCGTGGGGCGGCTGTCTTCGGTGATTGAGTCACTCGGGGTCAGCGCCAAAGACCGGTTGGCGGTTCTGGCTGGCTCGAGCCATACCTACCTCGAGCTCTGGCATGCCTGCCTCGCGGGCAGCGCAATGATCAACCCGCTCAACCTGCGTCTAGCTCCCGACGAGCTGGTGTACATCCTGAACGACTCGGCGTCGACCGTGATCTTTGTAGATGCCACCTACGCCCCGGTTGTGGCCGACATCAGGGCCCGTCTCCCCGAGCTCAGGCACGTGGTGCTGATAGGGGAGGGTAGCGGTCCGTACGACCACAGGCTCGATGACCTGTTGGCGGCAGCGAGCGCAAGCGAGTTACCAGCAGAACCGCATCCATACGCTCCGGCGGTGTTGATGTACACCGGCGGCACCACTGGACTTCCCAAAGGGGTGGTGCTGACCCAGAAGGCACTGGTGTTGAGCGCGTACCGGATGCAGTCCACGGTGGACCTCGGGCCGAGGCAGAGCTTCTTGTCCTTCATGCCCATGTTCCACATTGGCAGCATCTCGGCATGGGGCCTGTACCTGCCAACCGGCGGGCGAGTGGTCATCATGGATGCCTTCGACGCGGGCGCTGCGAACGCGATCGTGAACGAGTACGGCATCACCGCCATGGGAGCAGTGCCAACCATGCTTGCGTTCATGACTCAGCATCCAGACTTCCAGCCCGCGATGCTCCAAAGCCTCCGCCTTGTCATGTACGGCGCGGCCCCCATGCCACCCCAGCAACTTGGCGAGCTGAGGGAAATGTATCCCACGCTTGGCTTCCACCAGATCTACGGCATGACCGAAATCTGCGCCATCGCTACCGGCTTGACCAGGGCCGATCACTACAGCGGCGGCGACAAGCTCACTTCCGTTGGCAGGCCAATGCTCGGGGTGGACCTCGAGCTACGTGACCCCGTCACCGCAGCGCCCACGCCTCGGGGCGAGGTTGGCGAGATCTGGCTGCGGTCTGACTCGGTGATGGCCGAGTACTGGAACAAGCCAGAACAAACAGCTTCTTCACTGGTTGATGGCTGGTATCGCTCCGGAGATGCTGGCCGCCTGGACGACGATGGCTACCTCTACATGGCCGACCGGGTGAAGGACATGATCGTGACCGGCGGCGAGAACGTGTACTCCATCGAGGTCGAGAACGCCATCAGCTCGCATCCTGCAGTGGATCAGGTGGCCGTTGTTGGCATTGTCGACCCAACCTGGGGCGAGCGTGTCCACGCGGTAGTTGTCTGTGACCCCGACGCGGTAACGCCCGGTGAGCTCTCGGATCATGCGCGGCGAACGATCGCTGGCTTCAAGGTGCCCAAGACCTGGACCCTGCGCACCGAACCGCTCCCGCTGTCAGCGGCGGGCAAAGTGCTCAAACGCGATCTGCGAGCCGAGTTCAGCTGAGGGGCCTAGCGGATAGGTGAGCGCAACTGGCCGAGACGCCAGGACCCTGGGCCAAAGCGGCCCGGCCCGTAGGGCCAAGAGCGGGAAATGGGCGTAAGGACCTGTGCGGTGACCATGGCCTATCCGCTCAGGTCCTAAGCCAGCGGTCGACAGTGTGCTGATCGGCTTCGAACACCTGGCACGCTCGGATCTTGCCGGACTCCACCGTGTAGTGCAGCGCTCGGGTCAGCTCGACGGCCAGCGGTTCGAAGGAGTTGCGTTGCCATCGCTCGCTTACAACGACGACCGCAGTGCGGTCGGTGGCCAAAATATCTAACACCTTGATGGGCCGGCGGTTTGTGAGCTGCTGGAACGTGAGCAGGGCAGTCGCGCAGGCATCGAGGCCGCTGTAGGTGCCGGCCAACCGATGCCCACCCGGCCACTTCAACGTGAGGTCGGGGTGATACAACTCCAGTAACCCGGTCGTGTCCCCGGCCATCCACGCATTGCAGTACTGGCGCACAACGGTTTCAGCGTCGGTGGGGGCTGGCTGATCGGTGTTGTGCATGGCTGTCCCCGCTTCGGTGTCGCTGAGGTCAGCTTGGTTGGGATGAGCCGATCAATGCGACTACCTGCGAGGTAATGCTGCGGTCCCGTGGTTTAGCCAGCGGTGTCCCTTGGCTGGGGTGCGGCGGAACTTTTAGGCTGCGGTGAGCGGTTCGCCAGCGATGGTGATGCGATGCATGAGGCGTCGGTGACCGTGATAGTCGTTGAGGGCCCAATGCCAGGTAGAGCGGTTGTCCCACATGGCGATCGAACCCGGTTCCCACTGGAATTGGGTCGAGAAGCGGTCTTGCGCGGTGTGCTCCAACAAGAAGTCCAGCAGCGGACGAGACTCTTCAGGGGTCCAGCCCACGAAGTGTGTGGTGAACGCGGCATTGACGTAGAGCAGCTTCTCGCCTGTGTTTGGGTGGCGGATGACTACGGGATGGATTGCTCCACCAACTGCTTCGGGGTTCACAAAGCGCTCGCCAGCGGCTTCTTTGTGCTCGGTTCCGGCGCCAAAAACGTGTTCGTTGCTGTGATGGGCGTGAAGCGATTCGAGCGTTTTCTTCAGGCCATCGGATAGTTCGTTGTAGGCCGCGGCCACCGACGCGAATCGGGTATCGCCACCAGTTGGGGGAACCTCTCGCGCCAAAAGGATGGACCCCTTGGCCGGGATCTGATCGTAGCTGTGATCGGTGTGCCAACCGCCGCCGATGTTGACGATCTGATCCGCCTCTTTACGTACCTCGGCAATTTGGGGATAGTCAGCCACGGGTTGAAAGAACTGGTTGACGTCTATGTCGGCGAACCGTTCGGCGAACGCAATGTGTTGCTCAGGCGAAAGGTGCTGGTCTCGGAAGAACAGCACGCCGTGGCGTGCCCAGGCCTCGGTGAGCTTGGCCACCTCGGCATTGGAGATGTTCGCCAAGTCGACATCTGAGATGTTGGCGCCAACCGCTGCGCTTGCTGGCTCGATCTTCATATCGCACGGCCCCTTTGGTCGTGCATACCTTAGCTTTGTGTTCCCCTGGGCACAGCTTCCCGTGGGCCTCGGGCAACATGGCGCAACGCTCGCCCGCAAACCCATCACGACTAAAGCATCCCGGAAGAGCCGCAGAGCGCTTCACGGGGCCAAGGGTCCGTGCTGCGTTGACACCTCAGCCAGTAGTGTCGGCCGGGATGAGTGGAGTAGTGCTTCGCTGTGAAGGCCTCGTCCGCCGCTTCGGCGACCGAACTGCGGTAGACAACGTCTCGTTTGAGATCGGCCGCGGCGAGACTTATGGCCTCCTCGGCCCAAACGGCTCGGGGAAGACCACAACGATCTCTCTGCTGGCCGGGATTTTGAGCGCCGACGCAGGTTCGGTAGAACTCGCTGGGCAGCAGATCACCACGTCATCCACGCACGCTAAGGCCGCCATTGGGTTGGTGCCCCAAGAGATCGCGCTCTATCAGGACCTCACTGCCATCGAGAACCTACGGTTCTTTGGTCGTCTCCAGGGCCTCGAGGGCAAGACGCTCCGAGACAGAATCGACGCGGTGCTGGAGATTGTTGGGCTACGCGATCGCGCCTCAGACCGGCTCGAAGAGTTTTCTGGGGGGATGAAACGACGGGTCAACATCGCCGCTGGCTTGCTGCACGAACCACAATTGCTTGTTCTGGACGAGCCAACGGTTGGAGTCGATCCCCAGAGTCGGAACCAGATCCTCGATAGCGTCGAAATTCTTGGTGGCGAAGGTCTGTCGGTCCTCTACACGACGCACTACATGGAAGAAGCCGAGCGGCTCTGCGATCGCGTTGGAGTGCTTGACCACGGGGTGATGATTGCCGAAGGCACCCAGGATGAGCTGATCGCCCGCGTAGGTGAACAAGACCTCATCATCGTAAGCGGCGAATACGACGAGCAGCTCGTTGACGCCTGCAGCCAGCTTGTTGGTGTCGACCGCGCAGAGATGACCGGGCGGGGTCTCGAGGTGTTGACGGCTGACGGCACAGCCGTACTCGGACCGTTGGTTGCCCTATTTGGCGAACACAACGCCGTCATTGGCGGCTTGCAGCTGCGAGAACCAAACCTCGAGGCGGTCTTTCTTGACCTGACCGGGCGGGCACTTCGTGATTAGGAGACTGCTGAACAATCCATGCACGCCCGACCAACGCCCACCCGTGGTCGCCGGTCAGGCTAGGTCCCTGTCGTGCTTTCACAAGTCCTGACGATCGCACGAGCGGAGCTGCTGCGTCGTATTCGATCGCGGTCCGCCGTTATCACAGCGATCGTTGCACCGCTGGCCCTGGCCATCGTATTCGGCCTGATGTTTGACACCAGCAGTGCTCCGTCGTTCACGATCGGCATCGTCGACGAGGGCGGAACTGAGGCGTCGGCACAGATAGCTGTCGCGCTTGTAGATTCCTCCGACGAGGCAGGGTCCGTGACCTTTGTGTCTGTCGACGATCGCTCTCTAGCCAGTGTGCAGGTCGACGAGGGCGACATCGGGTCAGCCGTCGTTATTGGCGACAGCCTCAACCTCACCGTGCTGACGACACCTGCCAGTCCGTTGTCCGCCCAGGTTGGTGAATCGGTCGCTGCAAGCATCGCGACCCGGATCGACACCGGGGGCGGGTCCCCGGTGCAGCTGGTGGATGTGCCCGTTGGGGGGCGAGAACTCTCGGCACCTGCATATTTTGGTGCGTCGATGTCCATCTTGTTGCTCTTCTTTGCGACCGGCATGGCGGCACAGTCGATTCTGGAGGACAAAGAAAACCGGACGCTCGATCGAATCTTGGCGGGACCCACAACGGCGTGGGCGGTCCTGATTGGCAAGGTGCTCGCAGTTGCTGCAATGGCGGTCTTGGGCTTTGTTGTGGTCTGGTTGGTGACCTCAGTGATCTTTGGGGCCCAGTGGGGAAGCCCGTTCGCGGTCCTCGTACTTATTGTCTTTACCGTCGTTGCGCTGGCTGGGGTAGCGACGTTCATTGGCGGTTTCGCCAAGACAGCACAACAAGCCACGACCATGACCGCTGTGGTCACTTTCGCCTTGAGTCTGCTTGGCGGCAACTTCACGGGCCCGGCCGATACACCTGCACCGCTGCGGGCCGTTCGACGACTCACCCCGAACGGGCGCGCCCTCGAAGCCTTCACTGAGGTCAGTACCGATGCCGGGTCAATTGGTTCGATCAGTTGGAGCCTCGTGACGCTGTTGCTGTTCGGCGTCGTGTTCGGTGCGATTGGGTTGATGCGGATTGAACGGGCGGTGGCATCGTGATTGGCACAATCCGTGCGTTCGTTGAAGCGATCCTGATTCAACAGACGCGTGATCGCACGTCATTCTTCTTCATGATCGTGCTGCCACTCGCCATCATTGTGATCATCGGCGCCAGCTTCGGCGGCGTGCGCGATCTCGAGATCGCTGTGCTTGGTGAAGGCACCACTGCAGACGCTGTGGTTGAGGCCCTCGACGCCACGCCCGACGTCGAAGCAGTTCGCTACACCGACATCGAAGAAGTGCGCAGCGACATTCGCCGCTTCGACATCGAGGCCGCAGTCATCGTTACTGGGGACAACACCTTCGAGTTCATTTCAAACCCGGCCACCGACGAGAGCTTCGCCGCCCGGTCGGTGGTGCAACGGGTGGTTGACCGGGTCGAGGCAGGGGTCAGCGGACAATCGGGTGTGTCGGTTTCGACCCAGCCGGTAGGGGAGGCCCGTTTCGCATCGCAGGGGGCGTTTGCGTTGACCGCAGCGCAGAATTTGGTGCTGTTTACCTTCATCACAGCGCTCACCGCTTCGTCGATTCTGGTTCGCATGCGCCGCTCGGGGGTCTTGCGTCGAAGCCTGTCCAGCCCAGCTAGCCCGGTGGGCGTCGTGACCGGCGTTGGCGCAGGCTGGATGGCGCTCGCCGTGATTCAAGCCATCATTATCGTCGCAGTTGGGGCGCTCGCATTCAGTGTCAACTGGGGCTCGCCCGTGGCTGCATTGCTGCTGGTTCTGTTGTTCTCTTTGGTGGGTACCGGGGCTGGCTTGTTGGTGGGGTCGGCGCTGTCTTCAGAAGACACCGCCACGTCGGTCTCGATTCCGGTAGCGCTCATCTTGGCGGCCCTTGGAGGTTGCATGGTGCCAAGCGAGATCTTTCCGGACTTCTTGGCGACCGTCTCAAAAGCGACGCCGCACTACTGGGCACTCGAGGGTTGGAAGGAGCTCATGTTCGATGGCGCCGGCGCAGCCGACATCGCAACCCAGCTTGTCGTGCTGACTGGATTTGCAGTCGTTCTACTCGGTACTAGTGCAGTTGTGTTGCGTCGCTCGCTTCTGAGTTGAACCGACCTTGGGAATCCGCCGCGCTGCGAGCCATCGCCTAGTACCAGTTTTGCTAGGCGACGACCTTGCCTGCCTGGATGACGGTCTCGACTCGAGATCCCAGGTTTGTGACGTCGAAAGCGTCGCCCGCAAACACCACCACGTCTGCGGCCATGCCCGGTTGCAGCGTGCCAACTTCGTCCTGAAGTCCCATGAGTTCGGCGGCCACCGATGTCGAGGATGCCAGGACCTGGCCCGGTGTCATACCCAGTTTTGCCATTTCGTTGAGTTCACGCAGGTTCTCGCCGTGCGGGGTGACGCCGGAGTCGGTCCCGGTTGCGATCTTCACGCCCGCATCGATGGCCTTGGTGACCGACTCGCGATGGTCCTTTACAACGGCGCGTGCCTTGTCGAGGATGGTGTCGGGCAGGTCGATGCCCCTGTCGGCTGCCTCGAGGACGCCCATTGGGGCAATGAGGGTCGGCACGAGATACGTGCCAGCCTCAAGCATCATGTCGATGGCTTCGTCATCGAGCCAGATGCCATGTTCGATCGAGCGGATGCCCGCCCGGATGGCGTTCTTGATGCCTTCTGTTGCTTGCGCATGGGCCATTACGAAACGTCCAGCGGCGGTGGCTTCGGTAACCATGGCCTCCAACTCATCGGGGCGGAAATGCGCGTGTGAGGGGTCCGATCTCGCCGAGATGACACCGCCTGAGGTCGCGCACTTGATGACGTCGGCACCAGCACGCACAAGCTCGCGGACCTTCTTGCGCACTTCGTCGGGGCCGTCGACGATGCAACTTGGCCGACCCGGGTGGGGGTCTGACATCCCTGGCATGAACGCGCCACAGACTTCCCACGAGTCGCCGTGGCCGCCGGTTTGAGACAGCATCGTCAGCGAAATCTGCATCCGCGGCCCGGCGATGAGCCCATGCTCGACGGCTTCTTTCATGCCTAGGTCAGACCCAGCTGCTTCGCGAACGGTAGTGACACCGGCGGCCAACGTGCGTTGCATCCGTTCAGCGGCCAGATAGAAGTTGAGCGAAAACGGGGTGTTGAGGTGCGTGTTCGGAGAGAAGTCTCCGTCGACCATGAAATGCACATGGCAGTCAAAGATTCCCGGTGTCACGAGCTTTCCCGTGCAGTCGATGGCATCGTCACCATCTAGTCCGGGCCCCACCTGCACGACGCGACCGTCTTCCATAGCAATGTCGCCCACGGCGGGGTCTGCGCCTGTCCCGTCAAAGATGTAGCCGTTCCGCAATAACAAGCGTGTCATGGCCGCAATGGTAGAGCCGAAGCAGCGTGGCGTGTGGCGTGGCAGTCTGGCTACAGACTAAAAGGGGTATTCATGACCGACTTTGACCGGCTTCCAACTGACCGCACCATCTTTCAGAACGCTTGGGTAGTAGATGACGTTGAGGCTGCGGCCACTCGTTGGGCTGCCGAGTTGGGTGTTGGTCCGTTCTTTGTGACCGAGTACACCGACCAGTTCTCAAACATTACCTACCGGGGCCAGCCCAGCGAGCTGTCCATGGTTGTGGCGTTGGCGCAGGCGGGGCCGGTTCAAGTTGAACTCATCCAGCCCACAACGAGCCAGCCGTGCGCGTACCGAGACTCGGTGCAGCCTGGGACGGTTGGGTTTCACCACATGTGTGTCTGGACACACGACATCGAAGCCGACACTGCCTACCTCAATGGCCTCGGCTACGAGACGGCCAATGCAGGCAATGCCAGTTCTGTTCGCTTCGCCTACTACGACACCCGGCCGCTGCTTGGTTGCATGCTTGAAGTGGTCGAGTATCTCCCCGCGATTGCCGACCGCTTCCAACGGATTGCGGACGCGGCTGTGGGTTGGGATGGCACCCGAGCGCTGCGCCCCGCTAGCGAGCTGTAGATCTCACACGGCTTCTCTTTCGGGGCTCCCACGTCGGGCTCATGTGGGCTAGGCGCGAACGGGGTCGCCGTCGAAGTCCAGGTACGACACCAGCGAAGTATCGAAAAATTCGATGAGTTCAATGATGTTGCCGTCGGGGTCTCGGCCGTAGATGGCCCGCATCCGGCCGCCCATGTCACTCGCGGATGGCACCGGCCCGTGGAACGTCATTCCCAGTTCGCTTAGCCGTTCCACCTCGCTGTCGATGTCGGTCACGTCGAGACAGAAGTGGGTGTAGCCGCAGTCGCTTGGCGGCCGGTTGGGGGTATTGGGCGCGCCTTTTGGTGCGTGGTACTCGAACATCTCCAACAAGATGTTGCCCGCGCGCAAGAACCCGGTGCTAGCCGAAGAGTCACGCAGCCCCACGATTGCATCATTGACGGCATTGCCGGGCTCCCATCGGCCCCTCGAGATCTCCTCGAACCCGAACGCCTCTTTGTAGAAGCGCATCAGTCGGTCGATGTCGGTGGTGGCGATAGCGATGTGATGAATGCCGCGAATCATGGGTCCTCGCTCGGGTTGGTTGTGTCTAGTTCTTAGCTGGTGCGTGCCGTCTTTGCTTGTGTGGCCCGCCGCACCAATTGATTCGTTCCGGCCATCGCGGGGAAACGAACGGCTCAGAAATTAACTGAGCGATTAATTACGGGACCTTGGTCCCTAATGGGGTGGGTCTCGTGTCTGACAGATTGAGGTCAGAGACTCCAGCAAAGGGGGAGAGCTGTGCGGCAACGACGACATGCACTGAGTGGTGCTTTGTACGACGTACGCGAGGATGGGAACGTTGAGGTGACGTCGCGCCACGGCCAGCGTGGCATCTTCACCCCAGATGGCGAGTGGATTAGTGGCGACCTCACCCACGCCGACCCCCACCTGTGCGGCTGGCTGGCTGGACCCCAGCTACCTCCACGGCTCGCAGTTCTTCCGCGGTTCAGGTCCACCGAAGAACAAGCCGACACCGGTCAACAGGAGCGCGTCTGATGAGCATCGACTACACCCAAAAACCGACGCTGACCTATCAGGAGCTTCTAGACACCGACTCGCACGAGGTGCCAGAGGTCCTGCGGTGGTTCTCGCCTATGCCGCCCAGCGAGGCCGATGTGCCTGTCGAGCGCTACACCAGTGCCGAGTTCCACAAGCTCGAAGTCGAAAAGGTCTGGAAAAAGGTCTGGCAGATGGCTTGCCGAGAAGAAGACCTGCCCGAGATTGGTGACCACCTGTCCTATGACATTGCCAACCTCTCCATCCTTGTGGTGCGCTCGGAGTCCGGCGAGATACAGGCCTTCCACAACGTGTGCCCGCACCGCGGTCGCAAGCTCAAAGAGTCCCGCGGCCGCGACAGCGAATTGCGGTGTGCGTTCCATGGCTTTGCCTGGGAGCTTGGCGGTTGTCTCAAAGAAGTGCCTTGCCAGTGGGACTTTCCCCGCCTGGAACCAGACGAGTGGGCGCTCCCCGAAATCAAGGTGGGTACCTGGGGCGGCTTCGTGTTCATCAACATGGACCCAAACTGCGAGCCACTCGAAGACTTCCTAGGTGATCTCGATGCCCACTTCGATCGGTGGCCGCTAGAAGAGCGCTACAAGGAGGCGCACGTCGCCAAGGTCATGGACTGCAACTGGAAGGTGGCCCAAGAAGCCTTCATGGAGGCATTCCATGTGGTGGCTACACACCCCCAGCTCCTCCCGAGCCTTGGCGATGCCATCAGTCAATACGACGTGTTTGGGAACTTCTGCCGGGCCATCTCACCAAATGGCGTGCCCAGCCCTCACGTGACCTGGGAACCAACCCAGCAAGACATCTTCGATGCCATGAGCGACCGCAACCTTGACGAAGAACCCAAAGCGGTTGTTCCCGAGGGCGAGACTGCCCGCCACTTGGCCGCAGAGTCGGCGAGGGCCTCTCTGCGTCCCGCCATTGGCGACCGTGCCGACGAACTCAGCGACGCCGAGCTAACCGAGAGCATCTACTACACGGTGTTCCCCAACTTTCACCCGTGGGGTGCCTACAACCGGATCGTTTATCGCTTCCGGCCCTACGGCAACGACCACATGCGTTCCATCATGGAATGCATGTTCTTGTCGCCCTTTACTGGCGAGCGTCCTCCTGCCGCCCAGATCCACTGGCTTGCCGACGACGACGACTGGACCGTCGCCACCGAACTGGGCATGCTCGGCCGGGTGTTTAACCAGGACGTGTACAACCTCCCCCAAGTGCAGGCGGGCCTTGAGGCCATGCTCAAACCGGGGGTCACCTTTGCTGACTACCAGGAAACCAAGCCCCGCCACTTTCATGCAATCCTCGATGACTGGCTGGAACGATGAGTACCGATGTCAGCTTCGACGCTACCAACGACGCCGTGGTGCAATGCCCTTACGACAGTTACCGGGCCATGCGCGACAACGCGCCGGTTCTTGAGCTTGACGGCGCCGACCTAGGCCGTCCGGGCGAGCGTGTCTTTGCGGTTTCGCGCCACGAAGACGTGAAGCGCATCCTGCGCGACCCCAATACCTTCTCGTCGCGCTTTGGAAGCCCAGCGGCAACACCGTCCCCAGAACTGCTGGCCCGCCTGAAAGAGGTCTCAAAGGATGGGTGGCCCAACGTGTCCACCATGCTCACCGAAGACCCACCTTCACATACCCGCTACCGCCGCTTGGTGTCGATGGCGTTCACCCCAAAGCGGGTGGCGCTGCTGGAACCCGCAATCAAAGAGATCTGCGAGGAGCTCGTTGCAGGCTTCGCTCGCCAGCCACGGGTGGATTTCATGGAGAAGTTCGCGGTGCCATTGCCGGTAGCTGCGGTGGCAACCATTCTGGAGATCCCCGACACCCATCGCGAGGAGTTCAAGCAGTGGGCCGACTCGTCGGTGGCCGCGATCGGTCGAGCTATTAGCGACGACGAGCGGGTGGCGGCCGAACGCGACATCGTGGCCCAACAGAAGTACTTCGCCAGCGAACTGGATCTGCGCCGGACCGAACCCCGCGACGATTTCCTCACCGACCTCATCAATGCCGAGTTGGCCCCAGACGACGACGTAGAGGGCGGGCCGCTCAACACCGCCGAGATGTTGTCCATTATCCGCCAGATCCAAGTGGCTGGCAGTGAAACCACTGCCAGCCTTCTGGCCGACCTCATGGTGCAGCTCGCCGAGCACCCCGACGAATGGGAGAAGCTGAAAGCCGACCCATCGCGTGCCGGGCGAGTAGTAGAGGAAGGCTTACGTTGGGCCAGCCCCAACCAAGGCCTGTTCCGCATCGTCAAGGCCGACACCGAAATCGCGGGCACGCCAATCCCGAAGGGGTCGACGGTTTGGGTTATGTACGGATCGGCCGACCACGACGACCGGATCTTCGACGATCCGGAGGCCTTCTGCCCCGACCGAGACAGCCTCAACAGCCACATCGCGTTTGGTCACGGCATTCACGTCTGTCTAGGCGCCGCCCTGGCACGTCTTGAGACCGTCACGGCGCTCAAGACCCTTGCCGCACACATCGACACCATCTCGGTGGTCGAACCAGAGTCGTTGCGCTACGGCAGCAGCTTCATCCTGCGAGGCTTGCAGGCCCTCGAGCTTGAGCTGACGTACCAATAAGGCGAAGCTCAACCGCTACCCTGCCGGCGGTGACCGCCGTTCTATTAGTCATCGCAACCGTGCTTGCCCTGGTCGACTGGTACGCGGTTGCGGTGTCGCGTCCACAACTTGAGCGGTTCGCCAAACCCGCCACCATGGCGGCACTCATTGCCGTTGCTGCGGTGGCCGGTGACCCAAGCGACACGGTCCGCACCTGGCTTGTGGTGGGGGCGACCTTTGGTCTGGTCGGCGACATTGCCCTCTTGGGCAAGTCGAGCACCTCGTTCCTGGCTGGTCTCAGCGCGTTTGCTCTCGGCCATCTCGCATACGTGGCCGCAGCCTGGTCTACGGCCCACGACAGTGGGTTAGTGGTTGTCGGGGCTCTGTTTGTTGTGGGCCTCTTTGCTTTCCGGTTCGTTGGGCAAACCGTGCCAGGCGCCTTTGCGTCCGGCGGGCGGATCCTTGGGGTTGCGGTCATCGTTTATGCCGCGGTGATATCCGCCATGATTCTTAGCGCTGCGGCCACGGGACTCCTCCTCGCTCTGGTCGGTGCCATGTTGTTCTCTGGCAGCGACTGGGTGATTGGCTATGACCGATTTGTTGCGCCTGTGGCGCATCGCGGCCTGGTGGTCATGGTTCCCTACCACGTCGGCCAGGCATTGCTGATACTCGGGTTGGCAAACGCCTGACCATCAATCGGGATGCGACTTAACCGGTGGCAGCTTCGATGAAGGTGGCCAGCTCGCGTTCGAGGTCTGCCCCGGCTGGCTGATACACCACTTCGGTGATGCCAGTTTCTTGCATCTGGGCCAGCTTCGCTCGAAGCGCGTCTGGCGACCACGCAACCCCCAACATGTCCATGACCTCAGGGGTGATAAACGGCTTATCTATCTCGTTGACGCCAACAAGGTGGAGGTCGTGCATGGCGAGATGTCGCTCGTCGGCCGGCACGTTGTCGTACGCCTTCAACCATTCGGGGCCACCTGGCAGCGCGTCCACACCAAACCCATTCTCCACAAAGAAGTGGTAGCCAACCGCAGCAGCGTGACCGGCCGCGTCGAATACCCGTTCACTCGTGGTGTCTTCGCCCGCGGCGAGGACCGTGCCGCTTGTCAGCGCAGCCTGCCACTCCAGCCCCACCTCGGGTGAGCCGCCAGCCACAATCACGCCATCGGCCACCTCGCGTGCCACGGCCTGACCCTTTGGGCCCGCGGCCCCGATGACAAAGGGAACCTCGATGGGTCGGGCCGCGCCAAAACCCGCCGGGTGCATCATCGTGAGCTTGCCGCCTTCCCATTCTGAAATGCCACCAGCCAGGAGCTCCTGCACACACAGAACCCACTCGCGCACTTGTGCCCACCGCAGCGGTTTCTGCCCCAGCGTGAACCGGCCCGTGAAACCGCTGCCCACACCGACGTGCACGCGGTCCTGGCCCGCCAGTTCAACAAGGGTGGCAATGGCGGCAGCGGTGGTCATGGGATGGCGAAGCGACGGGATCAGCACCCCGGGCCCAAGACCAATTGTTGTGGTGCGCTCAGCCGCCCGTGCGAGCTGCACCCACACATCAGGGTAGAGCGCGGGCGAGTCGTAGAGCCAAGCGCGGGTGTAGCCCATTTGTTCTGCCGCAGCGACATGGTCGGGCGTGTCCATGGCGGTGGCGAAGGCGCAAGAAATCGTGAGGTCCATGACCTCTTCTTAGTGTCCTGAGTCAGAAGAGCGGTGGACTATTCGGCTGAGAATGCGCTGTTAAGCGAGGCGCAGGTTAGAAAGCGCACTCCTGCGCGTGCGGTGAGAACCCGCAAAGCAGCTGAGCAGTGCATGCGAAGGCGAATACACCGGCGAACTTCTGACTCAGAACACTTGCTTGGATCGGGGTACGGGGCGAGCGCAGTGGGCCCGCCGCTGGCAGGCCCGTGATCGATCGGCTTCCCGATCAGGAAGAGCGAGCGCACGGTTCGAGTGGGGTGGGTTTCGGCGGCTACTGTGTGAGCTTCAGCGCACGACAATGGGGGACCCATGAAGGCTGCCGTACTCGAGACCATCCCTGGCCAGCTCGAAATCCAAGACATCGCCATTGGCACACCGGGCCCGCGTGAGGTGCTTGTCCGCACCGTAAACGCTGGCCTTTGTCACAGTGACCTGCACTTCATGGAGGGCAAGTACCCGTATCCATGTCCAGCGGTGCTTGGTCACGAATCAGCCGGCGTTGTCGAAGCCGTGGGTTCCATGGTGTCTTACGTAGAACCTGGCGACCACGTCATCACGTGCCTGTCGGCCTTCTGCGGGCATTGCGAGCAATGCCTCAGCGGCCACATGTCGCTGTGCGAGAACAAGAACACCGAGCTTGTTCGAGCACCTGACGACTCACCTCGGCTGCACCGCCACGACGGTGAGACGGTTCACCAGTTCTTGCACATGTCGTCGTTTGCTGAGCAGATGCTTATCCACGAACACGCGTTGGTAAAGATCGACAAGCAAATGCCGCTTGATCGCGCTGCATTGATTGGTTGTGGTGTGACCACCGGTCTTGGTGCGGTTTTCCGTACAGCCAAAGTTGCCCCGGGCGAATCGGTAGCCGTGATCGGCTGCGGTGGCATTGGCCTCTCGGCTATCCAAGGTGCTCGCATTGCTGGCGCCAACAGGATCGTGGCTGTCGACACCGTTGACTCCAAGCTCGAAATCGCCAAAAACATGGGTGCCACCCATGTCGTCAACGCATCGGACGCAAACGCCGTCGAAGCAGTGTTTGAACTCACCGGTGGGGTGCATCATTCGTTCGAAGCAGTGGGGGCCAAGGTCACCGCCGAGCAAGCCTTTGGCATGTTGCGTTCAGGCGGCCAGGCCACCGTCATTGGCATGATCCCCGTGGGCACCATGGTCGAGATTCATGGCGTCGAGTTCCTCAACGAAAAGACACTCACCGGGTCCAACATGGGCTCCAACCAGTTCCGCACCGACATGCCGCGCTTTGTGGAGATGTACCTCAACGGCACGCTGCTCTTGGACGAAATGGTGTCCAAGACCATCGAACTCGAAGACATCAACGCCGGGTTCGAAGACATGAAATCTGGCAGCGTCGCCCGAAGCGTCATTCAGTTCTAAGAGGCTCTAGCAAGTCGGCTGTGCGAGCGCATTTGCGCCGCAGCCGCCTCAGATGAAGTGTCGGCCACGCAGAAATCGTTGGTGTGGCCGACGTTTCGCGCCCGTGCGTGAATGGACCGAACGGGTTGCTGGCGCCGCCAGCAACCCGATTGTGCTCGGCACTAGACCGAAGCTGGGGTTTGTGGAGGTGTTGGGTCTTGACCTCGCACTGCCAACGCTGGAAGCCGCAGCGTCAACAGCCACGTGATGGCCAAGAAGACCGTCGATCCCCAAAGGGCAGTGTCGAGGCCTCCCCAGAGGTACAGCAGGCCCGAAAGCAACGTGCCTACCAGGCGTCCGGCAGCGTTAGCCGAGTAGTAGAAGCCCACATCCAGCGAGACGTCGTCGTTCTCCGAGTACGCCAAAATCAGGAACGAATGCAGCGACGAGTTGACGGCAAAGACAACACCAAAGACCACGAGGCCGCCCACAATGGCCAAGCACAGGCACAGGCCGACGCCGACGGCGACCCCCAGGAGTAGCAGCGCCCAGGTTCGGGCAGCGCGTGGCTCGCCACCAGGTTTGGCGGTTGCGCTGCGCAATAGTCTCGGCGCCAGTGTTTGCACAAACCCGTAGCCAATCACCCATGCGGCCAAGAAGGCACCGATGGCCTCGTAGGACCAGCCCAAGACATCGTCGAGGTACACCGGCAAGGCAACGACAAACCAGATGTCGCGTGAGGCAAAGAGAAAGAAGCGGGCCGCGGACAGGCGGTTGATGGCAGCGGACTTGGACAGGATGGACCCCAACGGGGGCTTGTTCTTGGATCTTCCAATGTCCTCATCGAGCAGCAACAATACGCCGAGAAGCGCAACCACAATCAGCCCAGCCATTACCCACAGCGCAGCGTCGTAGCCCAGCCAAGACAGAAGGGCGGCGCCAAGGAAGAAGCCAACTCCCTTCAACGCGTTCTTGGAACCAGTGAGGATGGCCACAAGCCTGAAGAGGGCACCTTCGGTATCGCCGGCAACGAACTTCACTGCGCTCTTTGAACTCATCTTCGTGAGGTCTTTGGCCACCCCAGAAAGTGCCTGGGCGCCCATGACAAAGGCGACCGACAGCCATTCTTGCCAGCTCGGCGAATGAAACGTCAGCGCAATAAGGGCCACAACTTGTAGGCCCAACCCGGCGATGAGGGTTCGATTCAAGCCGGACCGGGCGCCAACCCAGCCGCCAATCAGGTTGGTGAGAATCCCCATGAACTCATAGAGCAGGAACAAGAAGGCAATAGAGACAGGGGAGTAGCCGAGGTCGTGAAAGTAGAGGAGCACAAGCATGCGCAGGGCCCCGTCGGTGAGCGTGAAGGCCCAGTAGCCGGCGGTGACGACGGCGTAGTTTCGGAGTTTCACCGCAGGCCAGTCACGAGCGTGTTCCGTTCTGAGCTTCAGCAACCTTGGCTGCGAGGTCTGCCATGCGGAAGGCATAGCCGTACTCGTTGTCGTACCAGATGAGCACCTTGAGCATCTGGCCGTCTACCACGGTCAGAGACGGTCCATCGACAATGCCCGAGCGGGTGTCGTTGGTGAAGTCGGCCGAGACCAGCGGGCGGTCCTCGAAGCCCAGGATCCCGTTCAGCGGCCCGGCGGCGCTCTCCCGAAAGAGGTCGGCGACTTCGTTGACTGAGACATCGCGACTCATGACGAACACGCTGTCGGTCAGCGATGCGTTCAGGAGTGGGACGCGCACCGCAAGGCCATCGAGCTTCCCGGCGAGGTCGGGGTAGATCATGCTGATGGCCGTCGCGGACCCGGTAGACGTTGGGATCAACGAGTTGAGGGCCGACCGGGCCCGGCGAAGATCCTTATGCGCGGTGTCCACCACCACTTGGGTGTTGGTGACGTCGTGGATAGTGGTGATCACGCCCCGTTCGATCCCGATGCCTTCATGCAACACTTTCACCACTGGAGCGAGAGCGTTGGTAGTGCACGAGGCCGCAGTGATGATGTGATCCTCGTTGGGGTCATAGAG
>JAUIIS010000329.1 GCA_030431575.1 Acidimicrobiia bacterium
GGCCGTCACCACGCTTGATATTTTGCGCCCACAGTTCGAAGAGCTTGGGCCAACGACCGTTATTGGCGAAGCCCACCGCTACAAGCCGTGGGCTGCCGTTGGCGTCTTCGTCAACGCCTTCCGCTTTGCGTGGAAAGAACGGCCGGATGTCATTGTGACCACGGGTTCGCTTCCGCTGGCCATGGTGGCGGGGTTCGTAAAGCTCTTTGGCGGCAAAGTGGTGTGGATCGACAGCGTTGCGCAAATGGAGAAGCTCTCCATGAGCGGCAGCGTTGTGCGCCGATTCGCGGACCGCTGCTACGCGCAGTGGCCCCAGGTAGCCGACCAGCACGAAAATGTCACCTACGCAGGTGAGCTGCTGTGAGCAAACCATCTGTCTTTGTCACTGTGGGGAGCCTGTATCCCTTCGACCGTCTCATTGAAGCCTGCGACAAGTTGGCCCTCGACGACCCCGATCGAGAATGGGTCGCGCAGATCCACGAAGGCGACTACCAACCCCAGCACATGCGATTCGAACGCTTCATGGACAAGGCCACGTTCGACCACGAAATGGCTCGGGCACAGATCATTGTGGGCCACGCAGGGATGGGCACCATCAACGGTGCGCTCGAACTAGAAAAGCCGTTGCTTGTTGTCCCGCGTCGCAAAGATCTCGGCGAACATGTCAACGACCACCAAGTCTCTGGAGCCGAGCTGTTCCGGCAGGGCGGACACGTACTTGTGGCCGAGAACGCCGACGACATCGGCGACATGCTCGAGGCCACAGCTCGGTTCACCCCGACGCGCCGCCTGGTGCGTTCGCAGGCCCTCGCCGCCGATATCGGCGAGTTCTTGGCCACCATCACCAAGTAGCTGGCTAACCCAGGAAACAGCCAGCGTTGGGTTCAGCCGGTCACTGCGGCAAGGGCCCGATCAAAATCTGCCCGCACGACATCCCAGGTGTACCGGTTCCGCACGAGGGTACGGGAGTTGTCCCGCAGCGATGTCCAAAGAGACTCGTCGGTGAGGAGTTCGGTGACCGCAGGAGCCATGTCGGCAATGGTTGGGCTCACCATGAGATGAAGCCGGTCTACCGCATCGATGCTTTCGACCCCAATGGGCGTGGTGACCACCGGGGTGCCTCGCGTCAGTGCTTCGAGCACCTTCAGCTTCATGCCACTGCCGAAGCGAAGCGGCGCAACCACCACCCGGGCCCGGGTGAAGTACTCTTCGGGGTCGTCGACGAACCCGACCACGTCGATGTTGGCGGTTTGACCGACCTTTTCCATCAACGATGGCGGTGGGTTGGCGCCACCGATGACAAAGCGGGCCGTGGGGTTAGCGGCCAGCACAGCGGGCCATGTCTCGGTGACGAAACGTTCTAGACCGTCGATGTTGGGTTCCCAGCTGAGGGTTCCCATGTAAAACACCATGGCGTCGGTGTCGGTCCACTGCACGTCTGGCAGATCCAACTTTGAGTCGTCGCCGAGATGGTAGGTGCGGAAGAACGATGCCGATGTGGCTCCGCCTGTTTCTAATGCCGTCTGGTCGGCGGGGGCGGCGAGCGTGGCCGCGACTCCATTGCAGTACTCGGCTTCCTTGCGCGCTATCCGCTTTGCTTCAAGCCCAGCGCCCAACTTCTCTGGCAACGAGGTAGAGATCTCGCTCTTGCGCTGCCACAGCACGTGTTCGGCATTGTGCGTGTGGAACACGGTTTTCAGCCAGTGCTGCTTTGGGACGTACTGCATGACCTCGAGATGGTCGACCACAATGGCATCGGCGGAGCCGAACAGGGCCTCGGCCCTTGGCCCCAACGCCGGTGTCCACGTCCGGAACTCGTTGAGTGTTTGCCGGCCCAGGATGCTGCGGGCAAAGTTCATCATGCTGCGCGGCTTGTTGACCGGCTCGGTGATGACCGCGGTGAGGGGGAGAGCCTCGCGCATTGCAGGAATGTGCTTCTCGTTCCCGCCCTTGGTGACCGAGACCAGTGCCACGTCGTGATTGGCGCACAAGTGCTCCATGAGGAAGTAGCTCTTGACGTTTCCGCCGCTGTTGGGCGGATAGGGCAGGTCGGGACAGACAACAACGATGTTGGCCATGTCGGGCTCCTCAGGTGTTAGCGGTGCGCCAGCTCTTGGCCAGCCACCCCAGCCCAAATACCAATGCCTTCGGAGGCAACGGCGAGGGCGTAACGAAACTGTGGCGGTTGGCCCCGCAGGACTTGGCGTGCTGGCCGGATGAGACCCTTGACAATGCGCTTGGTCCCACCAAAGGCAAGCTGTGATCTGCCGGCAATGCCATTGCGTGTATTGGTGACGTATTCGGTGTTGCCCATCCAGCGTGCCCGCGCCAGCTGGTAGCTAAGGGTGGATCGTTCTGCTGGTTCGGGCTCTTCTACCGCGACCCGCTTTGAGTAGAAGGCCTTCAGTCCAGCTTGGACGGCAGCGTGGTAGAAGACCATATCCTCGCCGCCGATGACGCCAAGGTCTTCCTCGAACCGAATGCCTGGGTTGTTGGCCAGGAACGAAGACCGAAGCATGGAGTTGCCGGTCTGGCACTCGTTGACGTTCTCGTCTTCCTCGGCGTCGTGGAGGCCAATGTCGGCAAACGGTTGGCTGCTCAACCAGGCTGGGCCGTCCGGGAACGTCAACAACAACGGACCGGTCGTGGCATCCGCGCCGGTGCGACGCTGTAGGGCGAGGTGTTCGACTAGCCAGTCGGGGCGCACAACAACATCGTCGTCGAGCATGGCGACCCACTCGCCCATGGGGTGGGCGGTCTCAAGGCCGAGGTTGCGTGCAACCGAGATGTTCTGTTTGCCGCTGTGGCGATACACCACGCCGCCTTCGAACACACCGTCGAATTTCTCGGCCACTGCGGTTGCGCGGCCATCGGGGTTGTCGTCGACAATCACTACTGCCAGTGACGCTAGGTCTTTGGCTTGGTCGGCTGCGGCGCTCACCGTGGTGAGGAGTCTGGCGAGTTCGGTGTTGCGTTTGTGAGTGCAGACATACAACGCAATCGAGGTCCGCTGGTCCGCCATTGCTAGGTCCCTATCGGTCGAAGAGCCTGGAGAAGAACCCGCCACTCTTGGGCTCGTTGGCCACCGTCAAGAGCTTGGAGCGGTCCGCACCGAGCTGTTGAACAGCGTCTTCGAGCTGGCCACGCAGCTGGTTCTGAAGCGGGATTGCCAACACCACTGCGTCGGCATGGTGGCAGGCCTCGATCACTGCGGCAGAACCCAACAAGGGGCCGCCGTCAACAATGAGCACATCGCCGAATTGGCTCGCGGTGTCGATGACCGACTGGGCGTTGGCCCGGCGCAACAGCGATACCTCGTCGCCTTGGGCAATGACACTCACACCCTCAACGTCGGTTTCAGACAAGATGCGGCCCGGCTTGCAATCGGTGCCGGAATCCACGCAGGCAATGAGTTCGCTCAAGCCGCCAGCATCGGGGTCGCCGTGCTGGGTGCTGAGTGTGCGGTCGCGGTCGTCGGCATCGAGCAGCGTTACGAGCGAACCTTGTTGGGCAAATCGGCCAGCCATGGCCAGCGCGGTGGTTGTTGAACCTGCGCCGCGGCGAGGCCCAATACAGACCACGACCAGCGGTCTCGACACCGAACCCAGTGCTTCTGAACGCACCGCAAGCTGGGCGAGCGTTTGGGTGACACCTCCGCGTCCCTGCTGGGCAGCCATGAGCGGGTTGGTGTGGAGCGCCCGCGAGCCATTGAGTGTGCCGACCACGGGCTGACCCGTAACTTCGGTGGTGGAGACTTCGTCGATGAGATAGGGCGAGAACTGGGCCCACATGAGTGCGACAACAATGCCCAACATGGCCCCCATGAACCAGCCGCCGATGACAAAGACCCGGTTGGATGACTCAATCGCCGCCGTCGGGAAGCTGGCGTTCTGAACGATCTGTGAATTGGCTCGGGCGCGAGCCACCAACTCAAGCTCGTTCTTAGCCGCCTGGATGGTGCGGATCTCGTCGCC
>JAUIIS010000330.1 GCA_030431575.1 Acidimicrobiia bacterium
CACCACTTGGACTGCCGAGCTGATTGGCGACGCCGTCCGCCTGGTCGATAGCTAGGCCGACACCCCAGGAAGAATCAGCGAAGCCATTATGATCACATCAGCCATGGCAGACCAACAACCAGATACCCATCTCAGCTCCAACGGCAGCCCTGTCCCGGTCGGCGCTGACCTGTCGGTGATCATGCCTGTCTACAACGAGGAAGCCAGCCTCCCGGGCTGCGCCGAATCTTGGATAGCGGTTCTCGACAAGCTCGAGATCGACTATCAGCTCATCATCTTGAATGACGGGTCAAAGGATGGCACCGGTGCTGCGTTGGCGGAGCTGGATCGCCACCCCAGGGTGCGCGGGATTTCCAAGGACAACGAGGGGCACGGCCCAACAATCCTGGCTGGCTATCACCTCGCGGTGGACAACTCCACGTGGGTGTTCCAAGTGGACTCTGACGACGAGATCCCAGCTTCGGCTTTTGCCGACGTGTGGGAAAGACGGGTTGGGGTCGATGCGGTGTTTGGTGTGCGCACCGGCCGAGACCAACCCGCAGACCGGGCTCTCATCACCAAGGTCGCGGCACTGACCACCAGGACCTTGTTTGGGGCCAAGGCAACCGACGCCAACGTTCCTTTCCGGCTCATGCGCTCTGCTGCGCTGCGTCCAGTTATCGACAAGCTGCCCGCAGACACGTTTGCCCCCAACGTGGTCATTGCTGCGGTGTTGAGCCGTGACCCAGACAAGTTCGCGGAAGTGCCCGTGCCGCATCATCATCGACTCGTTGGCGAGGTATCCATTGTGGGTCTTGGCGCCGTCAAGGCTGCGGCCAGATCCTTTGGTCAAACGCTGCGCCTCGTCCGGAAGTTCCGGTGAGCGCTCAGCTCCGAACTCCCGGACCGTCACCACGCATTGTCATCATTGGAGGCGGGCCCACCGGGCTGGGAGCGGCGAACCGTCTTGAAGAGCTAGGCCACACCGACTGGGTGCTGCTCGAAGGCGCCGACACCTTTGGTGGCTTAGCGTCATCGGTGCTCGACGACCAGGGGTTCACGTGGGACCTTGGTGGCCACGTCTTGTTCTCGCACTACGAGTACTTCGACAACCTCACCAGCGGACTCCTCGGCGATGCGTGGCTCGAACATGTCCGCGAAGCATGGGTACGCATGCGGTCCCGCTGGGTTCCCTACCCATTCCAGAACAACATCTGGCGCCTTCCCGAAGACGACCTCGTGGCATGTCTCCATGGTTTGGTGGCACTGACGCAACAGGGTCCTCAACCTCCCCCGAAGACCTTCGATGACTGGATCACACAGTCATTTGGTCAGGGCATCGCCGACGTATTCATGCGCCCGTACAACTTCAAAGTGTGGGCATATGAGCCACGCGAGATGAACGTGGCGTGGATGGGCGACCGCGTAGCCACCGTCGACCTGCCTCGTGTCCTTGAGAACCTGGTGCGCCAACGCGACGACGTGGCTTGGGGTCCAAATGCGACATTCCGTTTCCCCGCCTCTGGCGGTACCGGCGCTATTTGGACAGCGTTGGCCAACCGCTTGCCGGCCGAACGAATGCTTGCCGGTCATGCAGTTACCGGCGTCGACCCCGAGTCCAAAGTTGTCACCTGCGCCAACGGCGAGACCTTCGCCTACGACTACCTGATCTCCACCATGCCCCTCGATGTGTTGGTTCAGCGGCTGACTCCAGATCTCGGCATTGGCCATCTGCATCAACAATTCCGTTGGTCATCGAGTCACATCGTCGGCATCGGCATCGAAGGCGACGTTCCCGACGACCTGGCCACGAAGTGCTGGATGTACTTTCCGGAGGACAACGCGCCGTTTTATCGGGCGACAGTATTCTCCAACTATTCGCCCGCCAACGTGGCAAAGCCAGGTCAGCAGTGGTCCCTCATGTGTGAGGTTGCGGAGAGTATTCGCAAGCCGGTCGAGCACGCCTCGATCGTCGACGAGACCCGTCGCGGTCTTGTTGCCACCGGCCTCGTGGATGACGATCATGAGATCGTCAGCGAGTGGAATACGTTCCTCCCCCACGGCTACCCCACTCCATTCGTGGGCCGAGACGCCTTACTGGACCAGATCGAACCCGTGTTGCGAGCTAAGGGCGTCTTCACCCGTGGCCGCTTTGGCGCCTGGAAGTACGAAGTATCCAACCAGGATCACTCGCTGATGCAAGGCGTTGAGTGCGTTGACCACCTGCTTTCGGGCACGCCAGAACTCACGTTCTTCGACCCCATCGCCGCAAACGGCAGGTAACGGCCACCGGGCTAAGTCGCTTGGGCTGGCACGGCCACAAGCGGATAGGGCGAGCGAAGCCGCTTCGGAAGAGCACTTGCCCGGGGCAAACACTCTTCCGAACGAACCGTTGCGTCCTAGTGTCCTGTCCGGTTAGAGCGCTGGATAATTCGGCGGCGAATGGTCTGGTCAACAAGGCGTAGCTTCGAAGGCGCACTGCCACCCGTGCGTCGAGAAGCTACAACGCAGTTGGCCTGGGCAGGCGACAGCGAATATGTGGCGAAATAGCCGGATAGGACACTAGCTGCCCAGCATGTCGGCGAACTCTTCGTCGCTAAGGCAGTCAAGGATGAGCGACGTGAGCACCGAGTCTGGCGGGTCCTCGTCGGCAATGAGGTAATCAACGAGTTCACCGTTGCGGAACTCGGTGTCGATACAGGCGATAGTCGATGGGCTGAGCGTCACCCCATCGGCGGCTGCCTCTGCCGCCATGGCTTCACCGAAGGACACACAGCTGAGAATCTGGCGCATCAAGGGAGCTTGCGCTGGGCCAATCTCGTCGGAGTCAAGGTTGCCGGCGATGGCTTCGGCGATCAGCACCCGCATGAACGCTGGGTCTTCGAATGTGCTGTTCATGCAGTCGGCGTCAAGGACATCCTCGAAGTCGGGGTCGAGTTCCATCTCCGCTGTCATCGCAGCAGACCACACATCAGCAGGGATGCAGGTCAAGATCGCGTCGACGATGGCACCAAATTCTTCGCTCTCGGCATCGGGAGCCGTTTCGCTGTAACCCAACACGATGAGGGCTTTGCGCTCTTCGACGGTGTCGAGTTCGTCGGCAAAACAAGGCCCTGTTTCGTCGGTGACCTGCACATCGGATTCGGCCATTCCTTCGGCAAACAAGGCACCAAAGGTGTCGCTGTCGATGCACTCGGCCACGATGTCGGCAATGGGTTCAACCAGGTCAGCTGGCGGGTTGTCGAAGTCCGCCGTTGCCGAGGCTGCGTAGGTGAGCAGATCGGGGTTGTCGAAAATGCGGCGCCCGGCGCAAGCCTCGACCTCGGCGCTGAGCTCGACATCGGATGAGGTGATCCCGTTCCCGGCGATCAGGCCAGCTGCTGCCTTGGCGAGTGCTTCTTCGTCCTCAGCGGGTACGTCGGCGGTTGTGTCGTCGACGTTGCCCTCGTCGGCCGGTGTGTCATCGACGTTGCCCTCGTCGGCATCAGCTTCGGCGTCTGCGTCGCTGTCCGTTTCAGCGTCAGCATCAGCCTCAGCATCAGCGTCCGGCGATTCTGCGCCGGTGTCTTGGCCGTCAGACTCGGTTTGGCCGTCTTCGCCAGCGTTGACCTCGACCGAACCACCTCCACAGGCGGCTGCAACCATGGCCAGTGCAACAAGGAGAGCACGGAAGATGCGGGGGATTCTCATAAAGGTCCTATCGGCAACAAAACCCGCTTTCACAAGCGGTTTTGAGCCAAGATTACACCTGCGATTGCCACGGTTCTGTCACCGGCATCGGTTACGTTCGACACAAGCCCAAACCTCCCCGAACCCCCGAAAGGCAAGCCATGGCCCGCCAGGACCAGCTGCTCCCCTTTGCCAGGGAAGTCGTCGACGTGCCCGTCGCCGACGAGATGTCAGAATCCTTCCTCGCATATTCGCTGTCGGTCATCACCGCCCGCGCCATTCCCGACGTCCGCGACGGCCTCAAGCCGGTGCAACGCCGCATCC
>JAUIIS010000331.1 GCA_030431575.1 Acidimicrobiia bacterium
GTAGCTGGCTCCTGAGCGCCAACGCCAATACTTAGCGCGCCACAAAGCTGGAGATGGAGTGGTACTTCAGGCTGGGCAGGAACGTGGGAAAGGATGGCCCGAGCACCCGCTGCGGGGGTTGGCGTGTTATCGGCTCCGCCGTCCGCCAAGGAACGGAGCAGGTTGCGAGCGCTGCCTGGGGCAAGCTCGGTGAGGTATTCGAGCAACTCAGAGCCAGCCTCGACATCCGTCTCGGCCCACCACGCAGCCAACTCCACAGACCAAGGCAGCGCAAGCCCACAGAACACGTCGCCGTAGCTGTGCGCAACCGACCAGTCCACGCTTCGGCCTGCCCTCGCGTCGACGAGGGCCTTACCTAACTGGCGGCGCTGCACCAGTTTCGGCCCAAGGTCTGCCTGGTCGAGCCAGTCTCTGGCCTCGGTCGACAGCACATAGCTGTACGGGGCGAACTTGCCGATCTCGCCCGCGTTCATAGGGTCCTCGAGCGGTACCGCCTGGAGGTGTTCGCTAAAGACCTCGACGGCTGCGGGTTCGTTGCCGGCGGCCACGTGATGCATAGCCTTCGACAACGCCGCAAACGCTTGCTCGCGAGAACGTTCGGTGGCGAGGCGCACGAAGTCCAAGTCGCCCGCTATCCCAAAGCTTGCATGCACTGCGGTGGTGTACACGCCGACCAGGAAATCGTCGCGTGCGTTCCCGTGCGCGAATCCTTGGGCGGGAGGCCACGCGTCACGGAAGGGTTCGGGATCCCCGTTCTGAAATCTGGCCATGGCCAGGATGGCTTCGGTGGCATCGGTGCGGCTGCGCGCAACCAACCGCTCGGCCACCTCGAGCGCTTCCTGGGCGCGACCGGTGAGGAACAACATCGTCGACCAGTGCCTCAGGCCAAGCACCGCTATGTCGGCTGGGCCGCTCTCGTAGTCGAGCGTCTCGAAATGGGAAATCGCTCCCGAAAAGTCGCCCTGCATGTCGGCCATGGTGGCTTCGACCATGCCGTGGACAAGCTCCATGTCGTCAACGCCTTGTGCGGCGAGTTCTTTGCTTCGTAGGTAGACGGCGAAGATCCGCTCAAGGTCGTTGCGGGCCCAGGCAGCCATCCCGATCTCCCACGACGCCGCTATCTCGCCCCGCAAGTTGTCGCGGGCCACGAACTCGGCGCAGGCAGCTTCTATGTCGTCGAGCCCGTGTCCGAGACCGTTGTTCAGCCTGGCTACTAGTCCGCGAACGAGACGGATTTCGGGCTCGTTGTCTTGCGACGGTGGGAACAGCTTCAGCCATCCCTCCGCGGTGGGCGCAGACAGCGAAGCATCGCCCATCGAGATGGCGGCGCACAGCGCCGAGCGGGCCACATCCCAGAGTTCTGCAGCCGCCGCAGTGTCGATGGCCTCGTGGAAACGTCCCCGCTCAAGCTGCCATGCAGCGACCAGCGATGCGAGCGACTGTCGTTCCGCTATGGGCACGAGCCGTTCGGCGGCTTCACCCCATAGATCATGCGGCCGCACGCTGCCATCGCTCAAGACGTCGACCAAAGGAACTGCTTCGGCGAGTTCGGCGGGGTTGGCGTTGAGGCCGGCGGCCTGGAAGAGCGCTTCGTCGCCACTGCCGGCAACGAGAACGACCCGAAGTGCCTCGGCAACGTCTTGTGGCAGTTTGGCCACGACTTCTTCCATCATGAAGTCGACCGATTGGCTTTGCCCAACAGCGGCAGTGAGCCGAGCAACTGCGGGCCAACCACCGGTGCGGCTGAGCTGGTCTTGGGCGACGTCGTGATGTCGAGCAAGCGCAGCGAGTTCCTCGTCGACAAACGCGAGATCCTCGCTGGTGAGGTGAACCACATGGTCTTGGGCCAGCAACCGAGCCATTGGCAACCGGGGCAGCGATCGACCTGAAAGAACGAGGTGCACGTTCGCGGGTAGCTGGTCGAGGAGCTCGCCCAGCAACTGCGTGATCGGTTCGACGTCGGCAACACGATGCACGTCGTCGAATACCAATGACACCTGTGTTGGAGAGCTGCGTCTCAAGTCGGCAAGGATCGCGGAGGCCAACTGGTCGGGGCCGGCCTCGCGGTCGGCGGCGACGTCCAGCGCCGCAAGCATGGAGGCCAACAGGACCCGTGGATCGCGGTCGGCGTTGTTGGTGCGGATGTAGATGTCGCGCCCGGTGGGGTTGGCGGCGTTGGAGCGAAGCGCCTGTGCAAGCAGCGTAGATTTGCCGTAGCCGCCAGGTGCTTCAACGAGCACCAACGGGACATCCCAGCGACGGTTCAGTTGCTCCAGCAGACGCGGTCTCGACACCTCATCGACGAGCGATGCTGGGAGTCCCACCATCGAGGTGTCTCCTGCGATGCCTTTCGGTCCCGACCTCATCACCCACCCAGTGTAGGAGCCACTCAACTCGCTGGCCCAGACGGCTGATTTGGGCGTGCCACCTGCCTTTGGCACCCGGCCACCGGCCAAACAGCCGTGAAGTCACCCGGACCGCACACGCAGCGGTCGGTCGGGATACTAGGTTGAAGCGCAGTGATGAGTTACGGCGATGAACCTCGCGACACTCGGCCTCAAGCCGACGCAGTCGAGCGCAGCGACGCGGACGAGCTTCGAGCACGCGCCCAACGCATCCGAGAGCGCTCCGAGGAACTCGTCGCTGTCCTTGGCGAGGATCATCCCCTCGTCGCCGAAGCTCGCGAACGTGCCACCTACTTAGAAGCCGAAGCCGCCCAACCCGGCCACATCCACCTCCACTAGCGGCCCGGCCCCGACACCCACCGCTGGGGTCGGGGCAAGCTCTATGAGTGCGGTTAGACGGCGAGGAGGTCGCGGGCGCCGGTGTCGGAGCTGGGGTGGCGCAGCTTGGACATGGCTCGTGCTTCGATTTGGCGAATGCGTTCTCGCGTGAGGTTGAAGTGTTCGCCAACCTCTTCGAGGGTGCGTGGTTCGCCACGGTCGAGACCAAAGCGGAGCTTCAAGATTTCGCGCTCGCGTTCGTCGAGGGGGGCGAGTAGTCGGGCGATCTCGTCGGGCAGCAGCGCCGTTGCGGCTACCTCGAAGGGAGAGTCTGCTGAGCGGTCCTCGACAACATCGCCGAGTTCGGCGTCGCCGTCTTCGCGGAGCGGTTCGGACAGGGACAAGGGCTCGGCAGCAAAGCGCAGCGCCTCGGTGACCTTGTCTTCTGGCATCTCGACTTCGGTGGAGAGCTCGGTGAGGGTGGCGGGGCGGCCCAGCTTGAGTTCGAGGCGTGCCCGTGCCTTTTGGAGTCGGGCCAAGGTGTCACCCGCGTGCACAGGCAGACGGATGGTCCGGCCCGTGTTTGCAATACCGCGGGTGATGGCTTGGCGGATCCACCAGGTTGCGTAGGTGGAGAACTTGAAGCCCTTGCGCCAGTCGAACTTCTCGACGGCGTGCATGAGGCCAAGGTTGCCCTCTTGGATGAGGTCAAGCAGCGGCAGGCCAGATGCCTGATACTTCTTGGCAATGGAGACCACCAACCGCAGGTTGGATTGGACGAAGGTGCGTTCGGCTTCTTCACCTTGCCGTGAAGCCCTGCGCAACTCTCGTTTGCGCGCAGCAGTGAGTTCTTCAGCAGCCGCGAGCTCTTCTCTAGCCTCGTTGCCTGCCTCGATCTGCTGCGCGAGCCTGACCTCATCGTCCTTTGTGAGCAGTGGATACTGCCCAATATCGGTGAGATACAGTCGGACGAGGTCTTCCTCGTCTCGTTCTACGCGCTCTTTCGGCACCGGTTACCCTCTCCCGATCTGCGAGGAACCATTACCAAGTGACCTTGGTGTGGCGTTGATTTACCATACCCACGTCGGAGCCGGACTACTACGTCCAACAACGGGTGGTGGGATCCTCGACTTAGTTTGGATAGTTCACAACAATGCACTCTGGTATCCACCTAACAACTTCGAAAGGCCTGGTCAAGGGCCTTTATGCAGATGAGTGCTGTTTCTTCACCAGATTCGTTGGACA
>JAUIIS010000332.1 GCA_030431575.1 Acidimicrobiia bacterium
ATTCCTAGCTTGCCACAAGCCCGTTGCACCTACGGACTCACGCCCAAGACCGAGGCGCCGGTCTGCGCCACAACACGGCTGTGGCCTGGGTATCAGGTCCCCACGGGTACAAGATCTGGGAGGAGCGCGAAGTGGTGGAGGTCCCGAACAGCGATGGAGAAGTCGAGGCGGCCCCCAATGCCTACGAGCGAGAAGTAGGCCGGACGGAGCTCCACCAGGAGCTTTGCTTTCTGCAGCGGCTCGTTGCCACGATCGTCGACGTTGTAGTCGAGGCCCGCTGCGCCTATGCGGTCGAGACCGCGTGCCAGTTCATAAAGGCCGTGGAAGGTCTCTTTCACTTCGACATACCAGAGCAGGTCGTCGCCGCGCCGCACCGAAATGTCCATGCGTTGGTCCTCGAAACCCAGTGTCAGATCGGAGCCGCTTGCCAGCGACCGTATGCGAGCGTATTCGGCGGCCTGCACGAAGTACTCCCAGTTTGGGACCAGCCGCCGGCTCTGCGAACGACTGAACCAGCTGTGTGGACCCGTCCCGCCCTCCGCCACGGTGAACCGGTGACCTTCGACTGTGCTGATTGCGCCAGCACTGATACCCCTGCCAACTTCCGTGCGCAAGCCAACGGGCAACCGAGCATGGACCATCTCGGACCACTGGTCATCAGGGGGCGGGTAGTCCCACTCGGCACAGGCGGCGTAGGACCATTCTCTCAGGTGTTCATCAAAGACGGCTAGATCACTCATCGCTCACCCATTCATCCTCTGTGGCGGGATGCAGCAGCGCCCGCTCAAGCTTGGAGCCAGGCGATCCCGCCCACTACCCATTCCACTGTGACACGGCGGAACCGGTCAAGCGCGCCAACCGCACTCGACAGCCGACGCTCTGGTGAGGGCTCGTTTGGCACGACCAGCGAAGGTATCGGCGATTCGTGACGCAGGCCAGCCACGCAGCGAAGCCCACCGCTCAGCCTGAACCTCTAACTCGGTTGACCGCTCTCCAACCGCTACCTAGCGTGCCTTCCATGATGATGACGGTGATGGCCCGTGTCCGGGCGCAAGAAGCGGAGCGCTGCCGATCAGCGCCGCCGTTCGCTCGGCCAGAACTTCCTTGTTGATGAAGACCTTGTTGCAAGGTTCATAGCTGACCTCGACCTCGTTGAGGGCGAAGTCGTTGTCGAACTCGGCGCTGGCAGTGGGGCACTGACACTGCCGCTCGCTCAAGCAGGAGCACGGGTATGGGCCGTTGAGCGCGACCCAGTGTGGGCTGAGCGCCTAACCACGGCTGTGGACGAAGCAGGGCTTGCCAACCAGGTGCGTGTCATCCGGTCCGATCTGCGCGGCCTGAGATTCCCGAAAGAGCCGTGTCGAGTTGTGGCAAATCCCCCGTTCAACATGACGACTAAAACGCTTGAGCTGATCCTGGGCAACCCCGCCAAGGTGCCGTTGCAACGGGCCGACTTGATCCTGCAGCGGGAGGTTGCTCGCAAGCATGCGGCCAAGCCACCTAAGTCGCTCAAGACCGCAAGCTGGGCCCCATGGTGGGAGTTCTCAACCGGCCGCGCCATACCGGCATCGGCGTTCCGACCCAGGCCTTCAGTCGAGGCAGCGGTCCTGACCGTGCGTCGCCGCCAGCAGCCAGTGCTACCCACTTGGCTTGCAGCTGGCTTCGATGACGTACTCAGGGCCGCATGGCAGCCGCCGCAGTAGACGGGGCGATTCTCTCTAGTTCCCGTACACACCAAACGGCTATGGCCTCCAGGTCCCAATCGACAGTCGGTGGGGTTCAGCTAGTCATGCCGTTGAGCCCGACGAGGGCGCGGGCGTGTTCGATCTCACCCATGTGCCGCAGCCCGTGTTGGTACCACCAGCACTCGAGGGCGTCCAGCAACGTGATTCCATCGGCGCCGGCGACCCGGGCGGAGTAGGTGTTGGCGACGACGTCCGGGAACGGCCGGGGCACAATGATGTCGGTCAGCGTGCCCGGGTCGAGCTGTTCGAGGAACGCTTCGGACCGGGCCCACACCGCGTTCATGTAGGCGATGAACGCTTCGTAGTCACCGATGCGCTGGTCGACCATTTCTTCGGGTCTGCGCTCCTTGCCATGATCGGGAATCGTGAGCCGCAGCCGGGTCGCCCACTCGTCGTTCCACACCGACGCCTCGCCACCCGAGACGAAGGGGTACGTGCTGTCTTCCATGTTGACGTAGTGGAACAGGGAGAACGCTATCGGCAGAACGGCGTCTCGCTCGACGTGGTTGACCTGATCGATGGTCATGGTGGCGGTGGCGTCCTCGTAGAGCGAGTGCATCGCTCGCATGCGGCGCCGCAGGGAGTCGAGGATCAGTGGGCTCGTCATCGCTGCGTCTCCTGGGCCTGTGGCTGGGCGACCGCGGCTGCGTGATGATCGCCGAGCGCATCGCCGCCAAGATGAAAGCACAGACCTCAAGCTAAGACGACTACCCCGGGCAGCGCCGAGCCGGGGCGGCAGCGACGGAGGTGCCATCCTGTGTCGTTAGGGAGTCGGTTCTTGACGTCATCGAGTGCCGACTGCGACAGGTCTAAAAGCGTGATGTCGGAGAAGGTTCCGCGATGAGGTGGTCCACCAACGTGCTCGCTCCGGCGCCAACATCGACGACGCGCGCTTCAGGATGGTCAGCGACCTCGAGAAGCATCGGCAATGTCGCAGGCACGGCCTCGTACCAGCCAACCCCAGCCGCATTGCGCTGCTGATAGAGGGTGTCCCAGCGCCGTCCCGGCACTGTTCTCAGGCCTTGCCTTTGAGCATGAGATTCCAGTACATGAATGGCAACCCGTACTTCTTGAGGTACCACATGTCGCGGCGGGGCTTCTGGGCGTTGATGAACTTGGGGAAGGACGGGGTCGGCTCCATCGTGTAGTCGAATTCGGCGAGAAGCATGGCATGTCTCGAGGTCGTGAGCGGGCACGATGCGTAGCCGTCGTACTTGTCGGTTGGATCCTTGCCCTCGAGTTGTCGCAGCACATTGGCTGCAACGACGGGAGCTTGCTTGCGAATGGCGGCGCCTGTCTTGGAGTTCGGCGTCGAGCCGGCATCGCCGAGCGAGAAGACGTTGTTGTACCGAATGTGCTGGTGAGTGTGTTTGTCGACATCCACATACCCGGTCGGGGCGTCGGTGGAAAGCGGACTTGATTTCACCCAGTCTGGGGCCGACTGGTGCGGCACGACGTGCATCATGTCATAGGGCAGATCGAAACGTTCCCCGCCTTCGTCGATCGATTTGAACACGGCCTTCTTGGAATCAGGATCAACGGATTCGAGCTCGGACTTGAAGTGCACGTTGATGCCATAGTCCGCCGCAACTTTGTCGAGAGCATCGGAGAAGACCGGAACACCGAACATTCCTGGGGTCGGCAGGATCAGGTGGACATCAATGTTGTCGAGTACTCCTTCGCTCCGCCAGTAGTCGCAGGCCAGGTAGGCGATCTTCTGTGGTGCACCAGCGCACTTGATCGGGCCGCTGGGCATCGTGAACACAGCAGACCCACGTTTCGTGCTCTGGATGAAGTCCCAGGTCTTCGGGGCGAGCTCATAGGTGTAGTTGGAGGACACACCATTCTTGCCAAGCGTCTCGGACACCCCCGGGATATTGTCCCAATCGAGCTGGATTCCGGGGCACACGACAAGCACGTCGTAGCCAATCGTCTTACCGCTGGCGGTAAGAACCTGGTTGTTGTCGGGGTCGAACTCCGACGCGGCGTCTTTGATCCAGGTGACACCCTTCGGCATAACCGAACCCTCTGACCGCTCGCTTGTCTCGCGCTTGGAGCAGCCCCCACCGACCAGCGTCCACAAGGGTTGATAATAGTGCTTGTCTGACGGATCGATGACGGCCACGTCGCCGACCGGTTTGCTCAGGCGAGCAGCGACCGAGATGCCAGCTGATCCTCCCCCGACGATAACTAGCTTGTGATGGGCGGTGGTAGCCACGTT
>JAUIIS010000333.1 GCA_030431575.1 Acidimicrobiia bacterium
CAACGTAGCCATGGGTTCGCCGTAGGGGGTTATCGATCGTGAAACATGTCAAACGACGGTACGGGGTCTTGGCGGCGGCGGTAGTGCCGATGGCGGTGATCGCAGCGACAGCTAGCTGGGCTCAGACCGACGAACCTCTCAACGGCTTCAGTGACAAGGCCGGAGGTTCAGTTGAGTGTGATCCCGATGAGGGTGTCATCCACTGGACCGGTGAATTCAGCCCAGAGAAGCTCACCGCTGACTCTCCTGCGGAGGCGATCGCGGAGGCTGCTTCCATCGCAACAGGGCCGCTCGCCACGAACCTGACGTCTCAAGAGCCCGCGGCCGTTTCAGTGCGCCGAGCGGGTAGTGAGTGGGTGCCCGAGGTGGATGTTGATTTTGACGACCGAGACGGAGGCTCTGAAAGTCTGGATGCCGTTGGGGTTCTCTTCGAGTCCGGCGAAGGGGATGTCGCTATCCAGGCCACGATCTCCCGTGTCGGCGACGCATGGGTGCTAGAAGAGTTCTTTGGTTGCGAGTCCGCGGTAGCTGGCTCTAGAAGTGCAGCCAGGCTGTTGGCTGACGCGGATACGAATAGTGAGGATGACTGATGCTGTTTCAATTGTCTAACAGGACATACCTCATGCTGCTCCTGTTGGTGGCGGCTCTGTCGGCACTTGTGGGGCTGGTGTTCGCTGGACCAGCGGTCCGGGCACACAGTACCGGCGCCGCAAATTACACTCACGAGTGGTCGATGAATGAGCCAGACCTCTCCATGACTCGGGGCAACATGGGTGGCATGTCGAACTCGAAAATTCCGAGCAGGATGCAGAATGCCGCCAACCAGTGGAACAATGCTCCAAACACTCACGGCGCCGACGCCCCGCCAATAACAGTTGACAGCACAGTTCACAGCCAGCCGCATCAGATCTACAGCGTGTGCTCGCTTCCCCTCGACCACGAGATCTGGCTATTCACTGGTCCGCGGCCCCTTGGGGCACTCGTCGCCGAGACGGTAGAATGCCGTGTCTTTGGCACGATTGTCTTGTCCAACGTCAACTTCAACGGCAACCTCAACTGGGGTTACAACCTCAAGAGTGTGGCGAGCAATCAGTACCATTTCGCCAGTGCTTTGACGCATGAGGTTGGCCACGCGCTCGGTTTCGAAGGCCATTGGAGCGCTGGGCTAACGCGGTGCACGACGAGTCCGAGAGAGACCATGTGTAACCACGAACCGCTTGGCACGATATGGATGCGGAACCTAGAAGAACACGACGAACATGCCTACGACGCCGCCTACCAATAGCGCCTACGGCAACTAGCCCTGGGCTTGCTTCTAGGAGCCAGTGGCGTTGGTATCGACAGCGACTGCTGAACGAAGCTGCGACCACTCTGGCTGACGCACGTACAACGTGCCCGACCCAGCGGTGATACGGGTTTGGGTGTCCACGGCAAACGCATCGTTGGGGGCTGCGACCGTGCCCAAGCCCCAATGCCACGTAAGGATGTGATACGACGTTGGCGTGTCCAAGGTGCTCAGACCATGGCGCGCACTCCTTCGAGCGTTGGCACGTTCCGGGGGTCGACTTGCTAGGCATCCGACGCACACCAGCAGCTGGGTTCGTTCCCGTTACACCTTCGGCCAAGCCCCAACTCATCGCCGAGCGCAGGACTGAGTGCACCCGCCGGACCGACGCATCAGAAAGTGAGAGGCGCAGGTAGTCGTAGTACTCGCGGATCACAGCAGGTGTGAGCGTGTCGACTTCCTCCTCTGCCAGCCACGTATCCAGGTGTCGCTTGATCAGTAGCCCTGTGGTCTCAACGTTGCTCGGCGCCCACACGTCTCGATGCGCTTTCGCCCAGAGCTTCAGCAGCTCACCAACTGTTACAGGTGTTGTCCGCAGACGTTGATGCCTGTTTGAGCCATGCTCAGCCTGGAGTTCAGTGGCGACGCGTTCTCCATCTTGACGTGACCCGATGACGGTCCGAGACCGCTGCAAGCGTTTGCCGTCGCGGGCAGTTCCAGACGACACGCGGACACGGTATTTTGACTGCTTCCCAGCGGGACCTAGGTACGCGATCGAACCCGTGTGACGGGGGCGCTGTGGCGGTCCTGTATAGAGGTTGGTTGTGGTGCTCATTCGTGGCTCTCAGGGTGCGTTTATGCAGTCCATCGTGACGCGGAGCTTGTGGAAAACGAAGAAACCAGGCCGTCTGACCCCGAAGCGAGGACGTCTGGCCTGGTTCTTTGGCGGAGAGAGAGGGATTTGAACCCTCGAACGGAGTTACCCCCGTTACTTCCTTAGCAGGGAAGCGCCTTCAACCTGACTCGGCCACCTCTCCAATTGTGTGGCCATCGTAGCGGCACGCCGCCCCACTTTCCGAGCGAGTTCAGGTACGAAACTGCGCAGCATGGGCTGGACAACCCTGTAGCGTGTTTTCCTGGAGGGATGGCAGAGCGGACGAATGCACTGGTCTTGAAAACCAGCGGGCCCTCGCGGGTCCCGGGGGTTCGAATCCCCCTCCCTCCGCCAAAGAAACTGCCAGCACGCGGACCCGGCATCAACGGTCGGGTCCCTGCTCGTTTCGCGCCAAACGTTGAGGGTCTGACCCTCAACGTCTAGCAGCATCAGTTGCAGAGGTTGGCCAAGTCTGGGAGTCGGCGAAGGGCGGAATGGCGAAGGTTCGCACCAGGTAAGGTCGGCAAATGGCAACAGAGATCAGCGCAGAAAAATATGTGTCCCTAAGGTCGTTCAAAAAAGATGGCAGCGCCGTGGCGACGCCAGTGTGGATCGCCCCACTGAGCGACGGCCGGGTGGGGTTCACCACCGATGCCGGTTCCTGGAAAGTGAAGCGCATCAACGCCAACGCGTCAGTCACTCTCCAGCCTTGCAACATGAAAGGCGACGTGGCCGACGGAACCGAGGAAGTTGGTGGCCAAGCCGAAGTTGTCCACGGCGCTGAGGTCGACGACGTCAAAGCCGCAATCAAAGCCAAGTACGGCTTTCAGGTCACCCTCATCGAGGGCTTAAGCAAGCTCAAGAGCCTGGTAGGCAAAGCCAGCTCGTCACCCTCAGCCGTCATTATCACCCTCGATGAGTAGGTCCACATTGGCCAGCGCGGCCGCATCACCGGTCAAATAGCTGCTGGGTCTCGTCGCAGGCCCCAGTATGACCCTCCTGATTGTCACCCTGGCATTTCGCCTTATCCGTCTCGACGCCGAGGACACATCAAGAACCACCGGTCTCGCCGACGAAACAGTGGCGTAGCTCGCCTGGTGCGGGTTGCTGGCAGAGTTGGTGCGGGTACCATGGCCCTGCACCCGTTTTGGGATGTGACGGCCGGGTCCTGTGCAACGGGAGCCCGTGAACCGAGTCAGGGCCGGGAGGCAGCAGCTCTCAGCGGAACCTCCTGTGTGCCGCAGGTCGCCTGGTCGTCACTTCCGAAAACGGGTGCGCCGTTCGCTCCGCTCACTAACCGAGTTTCGGCGGAGCCGAAACATCGCCGGGTAACCGTTTCGCATGCGAAAGCTGTCCTCGGAGGGCTGCCGCAGCCCACCTCAAGGTAGGCCCGGCGAAGCCGATTGGTAAGGGTGGTCACCCTTTCCCTACGACGCCGCACCGCCCTTGTTGGGGTCATACTGGTTGTCGCGAGCGCTTGCGCTGACCAGGGCCCAACGCTGGCCTCACCCGCCATTGTTGTCGACGAGATTGTGGTCACCGAGTACAACACAGGGGCCGAAAACACCAACGCGGCCCCAGCGCAAGCCGCAATGGCCGAGGTGCTCCCCGCCACCCAGAAGGCCGACGAGCGAGCAGCTGACGAACAGGTGACGGCTGGACAGAGCACCGAAACTACCGACAGCGCCCCGAACGCAGACGCACTGGCCATACCCGTTGTGGCATTCGTGATCGCCCCAGACGCCCCGTTGCTCGACGTAGCTATTGGCGCACCATTGGCCGAAGCGCTTCCGCACCTCACCGACC
>JAUIIS010000334.1 GCA_030431575.1 Acidimicrobiia bacterium
TCATGAGCAACAAGAACGAACCCGAAATCCCCGGCAAAATCATGGCGCAGATGGCAATGGCGCCAGCCCCAAACCACTGCCAGGCACTTGGCGACTCCACTGCTCCGGACTGGAATCCCAAGAGCACAAAGGCAATAACCGTCACCGCACCGGCCATGACCAAAGCCTCCGTGGTCCATGCACCGACCTGCTTGTACGCAATGATGATCGACGCGGCCACGAGCCCGAGGAACAAGCCCGCCATTTCTTCTGGGTAGTCGTGCAGCAACTCCTCGATGAGATGGGACAAGCTCACAAAGGCCACACCAACGCCTGCGATCAACGGCACCAAGAAAGACCACTCAACCTCCTTGAGCCGGCCGACGAACCCGGTGAAGTTCAGCTTCACCAGCTGGGCGAGCGCTCCGGCGCCCACCCGAATGTTGTCTACGAGACGTTGGTAGATGCCATAGATGAGGGCGATTGTCCCGCCCGAAACACCGGGAACAATGTCGGCCACACCCATACAGAATCCGCGGACAAATTGCATGGCCAACGAGGCGGGTCGCATCGAGGTCTGTTCAGAAGGCATAAGCGTGCAAGTGTAGAACCGAGGCCAAGAACGCCGGTGGTTGGTAGCTGCCCTGATCTGCGTTCGCTCGCTGAGGCACGGCGAACTAATTCGTGCCACAGTGCAGGGATGACCGAGACAGCATCACTCGAGAACCAGACCATTGTGCTCCGCTCCATGCCGGAAGGTTCGGTCGAGCTCGACCATTTCGAGTTCCAAACCGCCCCCGTGCCAGAGCTCAACGACGGCGACATTCTTGTTGGTGTCGAGTGGATCTCGATCGACGCTTTTATTCGCACGACGTTTCGCCCTGGGGGCTTTCATCAAGAAACCCCAGTAGGGGCCGTGGTTGGTGCGCTAGGTGCCGGTCGTGTACTGGCGTCCAAAGCTGATGGCTACAACGTTGGTGACGGGGTGAAGGGTCCCATGGGCGCCCAGACCCACGTTGTTGCCCCTGGTGCCATGTTCGAGCTGTGCGACGAACAGATTGCACCCCTTCAGGCCCACCTCAGTGCGCTTGGGTTAACCACTGGCATGACTGCCTGGGTGGGTGTGCGCAACTGCGGCAAGCCTCAGCCCGGCGATACCTTTGTCGTCTCGGCCGCGGCCGGAGCGGTGGGGTCGATTGCCGGCCAGATCGCGAAGCTCGATGGGGCACGCGTGATTGGTATTGCGGGTGGCCCGGACAAGACAGCTTTCCTCACCGACAAGCTCGGTTTCGATGGCGCCATCGACTACCGCAACGAAGATGTCGCCGAACGCTTGCGCGAACTGGCCCCCGAAGGTGTCAACGTGTTCTTCGACAACGTCGGTGGCGAGATCCTCGACATCGTCCTCGACCAGTTGGCCCTGCGAGCACGAGTCACTATCTGCGGCGCCATCTCGCAGTACGAACGCACCGGCGACGTGGTTGGCCCCAGCATGTACCTGCGCCTCGCCGAACGCCAGGCCCGTATGGAAGGCTTCGCCGTCTTCCATTTCGCCGAGAGCTTCCCCGAAGCCATCGCCGAGCTGGCCCAGTGGTACAACGACGGCTCAGTCGTCATGAACGAACAGGTCTTCGAAGGAATCGAAGCTTTCCCCGAAGCCCTGCTAGCCATGTTTACCGGCAAGAACATCGGCAAGATCCTCGTCAAGATCTAACCCGGCTCCTTGGTCACCACTCGTTGCTCCGGTTCAGCGCGGGATGCGGCGGTGGGGCATGCTGGAGGGGTAACAGGAGCGAGCATGACCCAGACCGAGCCAGCAACCGACAACATTTCGCTGCAACAACGCGGCGACGAATATCTCATCAACATGATGATGACCCCGGAGGGCATTGACGACCCGGCACCCTGGTACAAGAAGCTCCGCGACGACATGCCCGTGTTCCAAAGCGCCAGTGGGTCGGTGTTCTTGACCCGCTATGAAGATTGCCGGGCTGTGCTGCGAGACAACCGCTTTGGCAAGGTCGAACGCAACGCCGACGCCACCATGTTGGCCGTTGACAAGTCTGACGAAATGACAAAGTTCCGCCAGGCCCAACAAGAACGCCGCCGACAAGGCCCCCAGTCCATGCTGTTCTTGAACCCACCAGATCACACCCGGATGCGGTCGCTGGTTAGTCGGGCGTTCACGCCACGTCGCATCGAGGGCATGCGGGCCTCAATCTCCAGCCTGTCCGAAGAATGCATGGACGCACTCGCCGAACACGGTGGCGGCGACGCCATCGACATTCTTGGTTGGGTGCCTATTAACGTGATCGGCGAGCTGGTGGGCGTGCCTCGCTCGGACTGGGCACGCTTCCGCGACCTAGTCACGACCTCCGCCGTGAGCCTCGAGCCCACCGCCACGCTCGATGACCTCAAAAGCGCCGAAGTCGCGTTTGGCGAGATGTGGGGCTACTTCCTCGATCTTGTTGCCGAACGCAGGGTTATGCCTGGCGAGGACCTGATTTCTGGCCTTCTTGAGGTTGAGGTAGACGGCGACAAGCTCAGCGATGCCGAAGTGGTGTCCACAGCAGTATTGCTCTTCGGCGCAGGCATGGAGACTACCCAGAACCTCATCGGCAACGGGCTAGGTGCGCTGTTTAAGAACCCCGAGCAGCACCACAAGCTCTGGGAACAACCCGAGTTGGTCGACCTCGCAGTTGAGGAAATGTTGCGCTGGGATAGTCCCGTCCAGATCGACGGCCGCGGTGCGCTGGAAGACGCAGACGTTGCTGGCCTCGATGTCCCCAAGGGGGCTTCCATCGTGACGTTGCTCGGCGCCGCCAACCGCGACCCGGCGCAGTTCAGCAACGCGGATGCCTTCGACATCGCCCGCAACGAAGGGCCGCCAATGAGCTTCGCGTCTGGCATCCACTTTTGTCTGGGTGCAAACCTCGCTCGAGCCGAAGGCCAAGAGGTCTTTGCTGGATTGATCCGTCGTTTCAGCTCAGTCACCCAAGCGGGCCCGCTCGTTAACCGGAACCGCATGACGCTGCGCGGCTACGAGGCTGTGCCGGTGGAGGTCACGCCACGATGAAACCCATCCAACCCCAACCCGCCGAGTGGATTGACACCGCACCCATTCACGTCTCGGTAGCCAAAGACATGGCCGCCACCCCAGAAGAAGTCTTCGCGGTGTTGGCAGACCACGAGAGCTGGCCTACCTGGTTCGAAGGCCTCAAGTCGGTTGAGGTCACCGGCAAAGCAGCTGGTGTGGGTGCCGAACGCATGGTCGACGTCCCCCAGATGGGCATGGTCGAAGAAGAGTTCAACGTCTGGGAACCCAACCAGCGCTTTGGGTTCACGGTGGTTGCTATGGCTCGGCCGTCGCTGAACACGTTGAACGAACTCATCACGTTGGAGCCATCCACGTACGGCACGTTGGTCACCTACCAGCAAGGCTTTGACCCCAAGAAGGTTGCCGCCCCCGCTATCAAGATCGCAGCCAAGCGTCGCATCCCGGGCGTGCTTCTCGCGGCATTGGCTGGGCTAGAGCGAGAGGCCGTTGCCCGTCGCCCCGCTGGCTGATAGGTGACATTGGACCTGTTGGTCGCATCAAGGGTCCAGCTGGCTGGTGGCAGCGCCACCGTCTTTGGTGATCAGGATTAACAGGCTCGGCAGCACGGCCAAGGTCGCAACGAGCGCCAACACGATCATCAAGGCTGTCAGCAAGCCGTAGGCGGCAAACAGCGGCATCGGCGCCAGCGCCAGAATGGCGAAGCCAACTGCAGAGCTAGCCGCCGATGCCACGAGCGCAACGCCCGTGCCTTCGCCAGTGGCCAACACCGCCAGTTGACGACTGCCGATGCGGTCTAGCTCTTCTCGGTACCGGGCGATGAAGTGGATCGCGAAATCGATTCCTATTCCGATCGAGACCGCGGCGATGGTTGCCGTCACCAGGTTGATCGCGTAGCCGGCCAGTTCCATAAACGCATACAGCCA
>JAUIIS010000335.1 GCA_030431575.1 Acidimicrobiia bacterium
TGGTCTGCGACCAGCTCATTGGCTGGGTCGAGCGCCTTGACGACCAGCATCACTTCGTCATAATGGATTTTGCGGTGACCCCGCTAGGAGGCACCGACGTTGTCGCCGCCACAGACGCGCTCGATGCACGCTGGGTGCCGCTCAGCGATGTGAGCGGACTACCGCTGGTAGATGGCCTGCTCGATTTCCTCGCCGATCACCACATCGTCACAACGCTGTAGCCCCAACGGGGCTCAGCGCCAATGACCTAGCCGTTGGTAGCAGAACCTTCTGCTTCGCCTGCTGCTTCAGCAGGAGCCTCTGCAGCTTCAGCAGGAGCCTCTGCAGCTTCAGCAGGAGCCTCTGCAGCTTCAGCAGGAGCCTCCGCAGCTTCAGCAGGAGCCTCCGCAGCTTCAGCAGGAGCCTCCGCAGCTTCAGCAGGAGCCTCTGCAGCTTCAGCAGGAGCCTCCGCAGCTTCGGGGGGAGCAGCACTGTCCGGTGCGGGCGTATCAGCAGCCTTTTTAGCAACGGCCTCGTCAGCAGCAGCCTTGTCAGTAACGGCCTTGTCAGTAACGGGCTTGTCGCCCGCAGGCTTGTCGCCACGAGGCTTGCGGGGGGTTCGACCACCGCCACCCTCGTCGCCAGGGCGTGCGCCAGCACGTGGCTTACGGCGGCGCTTTGGCGCCTTCTGGGGTTCGATGCCAAAAAGCGCCGCGATCTCGGGGACTCTGGTCGAGAGGTGCTTAACCGTCTCAAGGAGCTCGTCATTCGGGCGGCTGGGGATGCCCTGGGGCGTCACCGAGCTCCGGATGGGCGAATACGCAACGGCATCGAGCACCGTGCCCCATCGCTGAGGACCGGAGTCTTCGCTCAAGGCGGCGTTGGCTGCTTCGACAAGACGGTTGGTCAGGTCTGCGGGGAGCGGGGCGCCAGCCTTTGGCGGACGCGAACTCATGCGCAAGGCACGCACGGTGCGCTCGTCGTCGAGTGCTTCGGTCATTTCGCGAAGCCAGGAAGCGTGTTCGCGGTCCACGCGGCTGCTCAGTGCTTCGCGCAGCTGCTCTGCCAGTGCTCGCGTCTCTTCTGAGCGAGCGTTGGACTCAGCGGCAACCACGACAGTGCGCAGGTCACGCAAGTCGACCTCGTCGATACCGCGTAGGGCAGCATCCGCACGATCGCGCCATTCGGCTTCTTTGAGCCCTGGAAGAAGCGATTCTGCCAACGCGACCAGTGGAGCTGGGTCGATTTCAGGTCGGTTCTCTTCTTTGTTGCGCTTGTTTTGGTCTTCGACTGCCTTGCGCAAGCCCGGAATTCCACCCCGGAGCACCTGCTCGGCGATGGGACGCTGCTCTTCTGGCAAAGCAGCCATGGCTGCACTGCGATGCGTCCGCTGGGGGCGGAGCTTCTTTGCCTTTGGCTTTGCTGGTGGCGCCGGGCGCTCGCGGCGTTGGGGGCGCTCGGCGTTGGAGCGACCACGTCCGGAGCGGTCGCCAGGACCTCGGCCAGCACCGTCTCGACCGCCGCCGCCGTCTCGGGCACCGTCGCGGCGCCCGCGGTCGTTACGGCCGCGCCCTCGACCGTCGCCGCGCCCACGACCGTCTCGGTCGCTTCGGCCTTTGCCGCGTTTGGGAACAAGCGAGGTGGTGACCCCGCCCTCGTTGCTTCCCGAGCCCAGAAGTTCAATGAACTCGGGCTCCTTTCTCGCCCCCTTGGGGGGCAGAACTGAGGTGATTTCGATGCCGTCTACAAAGAAGTCGGCCTCCACTCTCAGTTCGTCGCCAACGGAGGCACCACTGGGCAGCAAGCTGGCAGCGATGACTCCTTTGGGCTCTCGGGCTCCAACAGCGCGCCAGGTCCAGGACCCGTCTTCGCTACTGCTGGTGAGTTCAATGTCGATGCGGCGTGACATAGGAAAGACACGCTACCGCAGCAGAAGGCCAACGAGCCTATTTCGGGGCGACGATATGTGGGACTCCGGGCCGACCCCCTGCAATAGCAACGCCGTTGAGGGCAAGTTGTTGTCCAACGAAACCACGTCCCTGCGCAATGGCGTCCTCTACTGACACGCCCGTCGCAAGGATTGCGGCAATAGCGGCAGAAAGCGTGCAACCGGTGCCACGGATGGCCTCGGTACCGATACGGGCGCTGGCCATCGTGACCACGCTGGTCTGGGTGACCACCACATCAACAACCTCAGCGCCTTCGCCACGGCCGCCGGTAACAACCACTACCTCGGCCCCGAGATTGCGCAAAGCTTCAGCTGCAGCATCGATGGCTTCGGTTGTTGGCAACGCAGCTGAGCCGCTGAGCAACTCGGCCTCCCAACGATTAGGGGTGAGCACCGTTGCCTTCGACGCCAAGCCCTTGTAAGCCTCGACAACGGCATCGTCCACGATTTGAGCCCCGGCGCTGTTGACCAGCACCGGATCAACAACCAGGTTGCCAAGGCAGTTGGCTCGCTCGACCACAGCCTCGACCACGAGGTGATCGAACAACAGCCCGGTCTTTGTGGCTTGGGGTTCAAAGTCTTCGAGCAGCGACTCGAGTTGGGCAATTACCTGTTCGAGCGTCATGGGGTAGAACCCGCTGATCCCATGTGCGTTCTGTGCCGTCAAGAGCGTGGTAACGCTCAAGGCGTGGACGCCAAGCGCCGCAAACGTGGGCAAGTCGGCCTGTAGTCCCGAGGAGCCTGAGGGATCTGAGCCAGCAATGGTGAGCGCGACAGGTGGTTCCACGGTCCGATAGTACGCCTCGATGCGCTAGGATTCTCTCTACAACCACACCGGGGAGCTCGGGAAGCCGTGCTGAGAGGGTGGACAAGCCATAGAGGCTGTCTCCACCGACCCGCAAACCTGACCTGGATAATGCCAGCGGAGGAAGCCATGACCGTGTTCCGTTCACCAAGCCGTTTGCTCGTTGCGTTGTTGGCGTCGGCCCTTGCCGCGACCGCGTGTAGTAGCAGCGGAAGCAACGCAGACAGCGAAAGCATCACCCAAGGCGAGTTTGCGTCGTCTGAAGCTTGTTTTGCCGACCCTGGGCTCGACGTCATCGATGCCGCGGCGGCCAGAAGCGCCGATATCAGCGGCACCGAACTCACACTGGTGGCTTACGACTCCTTTGCGGTGTCTGACGGCATCTTCGAACAGTTCGAAGCAGCCACCGGCGCCACCGTCACGGTGCTGACAACGGCCGACACGGGAACCATGGTCTCTGAGGCCGTCCTGACCGTCGGCGACCCCGTGGCCGATGTCATGTGGGGGATCGACAACACGTTCATGTGTCGAGCCCTGGAAGCGGATGTCTTCACGCCGTACGTCGCCGCTGAGCTCGACGCAGTAGATGGCGCCAACCAGCTCGACCCCTATAACCGGCTCACACCCGTCGACATAGCCGATGTGTGCATCAACTACTGGACCGACGCCATCGAGACCGACCCGCCAAACACGCTTCAGGACTTGGCCGACCCCGCGAACGCCTCGAACTTCGTCACCCAGAACCCCGAGACCTCGGCCCCCGGGATGGCGTTCTTGTTGGCCACGATTGCCGAGTTTGGGGCCGAAGGCTGGGAGGACTACTGGGAAGACCTGACAACGAACGGCCTGGCAGTTACGCCGGGCTGGAGCGATGCCTACTACGGCGAGTTTGTGGCTGGCGGCGGCGACCGAGCGATAGTCAACAGCTATGCGTCAAGCCCGGTGGCCGAGTTGCTCTTTGCCGACCCGCCCGTGGACACCCCACCCACCGTGTCCTTTGTCGACTCCTGCTTCCGTTCGATTGAGTTCGCAGGCGTCCTGGCGGGCACCGATCATCCCGAAGCAGCCGCACAACTCGTGGACTTCTTGTTGTCCACCACCTTCCAAGAAGACATAGCGCTCAACATGTTTGTCTTTCCGGCCAATACGAACGCAGAGCTTCCGCCCGAATTTGTCGACTGGGCCGAGCTATCTGACACACCGCTCACCCTGGCGCCAGAGGTC
>JAUIIS010000336.1 GCA_030431575.1 Acidimicrobiia bacterium
TAGGAGGCTTTCCGGACATCGAGTCCACGGTTGCTCGGGCCTTGCCGGACGTCACAGCATCTTCGCCCCAACACCACCTACGTTCCCAGACACGGCACTAGGTTTACGCCGCGTTAGCTGCGGCGTGCCTTCAGGACCACGAACTTGGGGTCGGTGGCAACAACCTCGCAGTTGCCAAACAGGCGCTTGAGTTTGCCGTGGTAGCCGAGGTGCCGGTTGCCAACCACAAACAGCTCTCCCCCGAGGGCAAGGACCCGTTTGCTGTCGGCGAACATGTGCCACGCCGTGGCGTCGCCCATGGCCCTGTCGGCATGAAATGGCGGGTTGTTCACCACAAGTTGAACCGAAGCGTCGCGGATTGCTGCCAGGTCCAATGCTGCTGAGAAGTCCGCTTCGCGCTCGGTGCCGAAGCTGAGCTGCCAGGTTCGTCGGGCTGATGCAATGGCGAGGTGCGACACATCGACAAAATGCACCTCAGCTGCGGAACTGCGCGTCGCGGCCACGACACCAAGGACTCCGGCCCCGCAACCGAGGTCGACAATGACGCCGGAGACATCGTGGGGGATGTTCTTGACCAGCAGTGCCGTCCCTTGGTCAAGGCGGCGCTGGCTGAACACGCCTGGGTAGGACGCCACCTGGGTTCCGTCTTCGAGTTGGTACTGAACGGGCGCTGCTGCTTGTTCTCGCTCGGTCGTGCCAACAACCTCGGGCGAGGGCTGAGCAAAGATGAGGCGAGCCTTCTTCTTGGCCAGCGATGTTGTGGTTGCACCAACAAACCGTTCGAACGCCTCGATCGTGCTGGTGTGCACATGCTTCGACATAGCTGCGCCAACCACGGTGCTTTCGGAGTTGAGGCAAGGCGCAAGCCGTGCAAGCTGCAGTTCCAGCATCGCCAGTGATTTGGGGATCTTGACCACCGCAATGGACACCTTGCCGGTCAGCGGATCGAGTGGTCGCATCATGGTGACCGCCGATGGATCCACACTGTTACGAATCAAGTTGGCCAGCGTGGCTTCCTGAGAAAGGACCGAATCGCTCACCGTTAGCGGCGCCAGGCGGGCAAGCGACACTGCGAGGGCCCCGAACGCATCGTTAACGATGACCGTCGTGGCCTGCGCGTCCGCAGCGCTGGCGACCCCGTGTTCGTGCAAGTGCTCGAGTGCGTACAAATCGGCTGCGTCCCAAGCGCGCAGCGAAGGATCGTGGTTGGCCGGAAGTCGCTTCAGGTGGAAGGTCCCCTGAGGAACCTCCATGAGACGCTCGGGCGCTACCAAGAGCCACCACCGCCGCCGCCACCGCCACCGCCAGCGCCACCGCCACCGCCGCCAGAACTAGACGGAGCGGTAAAGGTAGACGCGGTTGCGGAGGAGATAGCGGGGGCCATGGCTACGAAAGCAAAGTCGCTGCTGGACACAGAGACTGCAGAGTTGGGCAGGGCTGCAGCTTCTTCGACCGCCTCTTCCCAGTGGTCGAGTTCGCCCAACGCAACTGCCCAAGCGGTGTACTGACGCAGCAACCCCATGTTCGCTGCCGACTCGGCGTGTCTAGCTTCGGAGTTGGCAATGAAGCGACGAAATGATTCGACCTGTAACCATTGTGCCGACCCCTGGGGGCTTCGGACACGCAGTTCCCATGAGCGCACGGCTGCGGCGAAACCTGCCGAGGCAACAAGAGCCCCCGCTCCAACGAGTGCCCACCACACGGGCCCCGAGCGCGCAGCCAAGACGCCACCCAACACGGTGATGGCCAAACCGGCGAGGGCAGCAATAGTGCCCCACACGCGATGGCGGGTCAGACTGCGCTCTCCGCGCGGGTCCCAGAGCTGGGAACCCTCCCGCCACGCGTCGAGGGTCTTGGCTAGGTCGGACCAGGCCGACGCAAATTCCTTGTCGTACTTCCCCAACTCGACCTCTTCTCGGCCTCCAAAGATCTTGGCGAGCGGCCCTGCTGCAGCCGGATGCGGCGTGGCGGAGCCCCGCCGAAGCACCATCTTGGTGGATTTCTTCTTGGACCCCGACTGGTCTGGTTCTTCGAGCACCACCTCGTCCCTAATGGCGCACTCGATAAGCCAGGCAATCTGATGCTCTGCCTTAACCGACTCGGCGTAGATGATGCCGCCCGCTGACGCGCTGAGGCCTTTGGGGGCCGCGAACTCGATGGTGGCCAGATCGGCTAGCTCGCTGTGGTCGACGCTACGAACACCAAGAGCCTCGCCGTCTCGTGGCCCAAACGCAGCGTCGGCTGCTCCACCCTCGTACACCAGCTCTTTGCCTTTGAATCGGACACGTTTGGACATGCCAAATGCCGTGACCACGGCAACTCCCGCAGCGAGCAGTGCCGGGGGCACCAGGCCGCTGCCGGGGTCCTGCGCCGGTCCTGTGGGAAGCAAGGGAAGGGTTGGGGCTGCCTCGAGTGGCGCGCCCAGCGTTGCGTAGATGGTGAGCCCCTCGCCAGCATCAAAGCCTTCGGCTTCCACCACAAGGTGGCCGGGCTCTGGCTGCGTTACCGTGCACCCGCCTTCGTCGCCCGCCTTGCCGCGGTCGCAAGTAGGGGCATTGAAGACGTTGGGTGCGCCGAGATGTCCTTCGAGGTTGTCGACCCCAACGTCGAACCGCGTACCCAGCACATCCCAGGCAACCTCTTGGCCTTGCACCAACGTGTCGAGGCGGTACTCGATGCGGTAGCGGTGCCGATTGGTGACAGTGACATCGGGGTTCCCAATGCGCACATTCAACCCTTCGAAGGTCGGCGTGAGCACCACATCGTCGGGGGCCGTTGGCGACGTCACCAACACCTCTGCGCCTGGGTCGAGACCAGGGATGTCTCGGTAAATGCCGCGGCGGCTGTTGATACCAAAGTCGTAGTCGATGACTTCGATCACCTGTGCCGACCCACCCGTATCAAGCACGGCGTGCGTGTAGTAGTTGCCAATACGCTCGGTGTCGCCAGCGGCCACGCCAATGAGCGCGGCAATGCCGATGATGCCAGCTCCGAGTCCGAGCCACACCACGTCCCATTTTCGACGCGTCTGAGTTTTCACTGTCCTTACGGTACCTCCCCTCACGCAGCGGTAGTGTCGGGCCGTGAGCAAACCACAGCCGCTTGGCGGCAACGAGATGCCCCGCTTCGGCGGGCCCACCACGTTCATGCGACTCCCCGGTACAACACCGCTAGCCGACTTGGATGTGGCCGTCGTTGGTGTTCCTTTCGACCTCGGCACGTCCAACCGGCCCGGCGCTCGCTTCGGGCCGCGTGGCATCCGGGCCGAATCGGTACTGGTGCGCCCATACAACATGGCAACACGCGCTGCGCCCTTTGACAGTCTGGCCATAGACGATGTGGGCGATGTGGCTACAAACCCGTACAACTTGGTTGATGCGGTGGCTCGCATCGAATCCCACTACCGAGATTTGCTCAACCACGACCTGGTGCCCGTCAGCATTGGGGGTGACCACACCATTGTGTTACCGATCCTGCGAGCACTCGTGGCCAAGCATGGGTCGGTCGGGCTTGTTCACGTGGATGCACACACCGATATCAACGACACCATGTTTGGCGAGCGCGTGGCGCATGGGACCCCATTCCGACGTGCGGTCGAGGAGAACCTCTTGGATTGCGACCGGGTGGTGCAAATTGGGGTCAGAGCAACCGGCTACGCTGCCGACGATTTTGACTGGTCGACGGAGCAGGGCTTTCGCGTTGTGCCCGCCGAGGAATGCTGGCACAAGTCGCTAGTGCCCCTGATGGACGAGGTGCGAGAGCAACTTGATGGCGGACCGGTGTATCTGAGCTTTGACATCGACGGCTTGGACCCCGCGTTTGCTGGCGGTACGGGAACCCCTGAGATTGGTGGGCTGACCTCACCCCAAGCTTTGGAAATCATTAGAGGCTGCTGGGGGCTAAACGTGGTTGGTTGCGACTTGGTTGAGGTAGCACCGGCC
>JAUIIS010000337.1 GCA_030431575.1 Acidimicrobiia bacterium
TGCTTCGTCGGCCAGTTGGTCGAGTGGTTGGTTGGTGGCGGCTAAGACGCTGAGAAGCTGCACTGCACAAAGCACCCCATCGCCGGTGGTAGCGAGGTCGTGGAAGATGACATGCCCGGACTGCTCTCCGCCGAGACTCCAGTTGTTGGCTTCGAGGGCTTCGAGGACGTGGCGGTCACCAACCGGTGTCACGTGCACCGCTATACCTGCGTTGGTCATTCCCAGCCGAAAGCCAAGGTTGGTCATGACCGTTACTGCCACCGTGTCGTCGCGCAACGCGCCGCGCCGGTGAAGATCTAAGGCGCAGATACCAATGATCTGGTCCCCGTCGACAAGGTTCCCGAACCTGTCGACTGCGAGCATGCGATCTGCGTCACCGTCGAAGGCAATACCGAGGTCTGCTCCGGCGGCAACGACGTGCTGGCTGAGCCCGTCAAGGTGGGTTGAGCCACACTTGTTGTTGATGTTGCGCCCGTCGGGGGTGTTGTTAATGATTGTGGCATCGAGATCCAACGCCGCAAAGACCCGTTCAGTGGTGCGAGAGGCAGCGCCGTTGGCGCAGTCGACAACCACTTTGGTTGTGCCGATGCCGCCGCTTGGCACCGTGGCGCATAGCCATTGGATGTAGTCATCGACAAGGTCGGGCCGCGCAGTGGCGCTGACCGATGTCAGCTGGGCTACCGGCTGGCTCGATTGCAGGCCAGCTTCTATAGCCGCTTGTTGGTCGTTGGTTAGCTTTCGCCCGCCAGGGGCAAAGAGCTTCACGCCATTGTCGTAGAAGGGGTTGTGCGACGCTGAGACCATGGCGCCAACCACATTGTGTTCGGCAGCCACGTGGGCCACCACAGGGGTGGGGGCATCGCCGAGATCCCATACGTCGAAGCCAGCGTGACCAAAGGCGTTGGCAAGCGCCCCGACAAAGGCGGGGCCGGACTCGCGGGTGTCTGCGGCTACAACGACGGCGTGCGATTCGAGGACTTCGGCCGCAGCAATGCCCAGCGCGGCAACGCCGTCGACAGTCACATCTTCATGCGCACGCCCACGAACGCCATCGGTCCCGAATTTCATGCTGATCCCGACCTGGCGGGGCAGCGCAGGAGCACTGACCTAGCGCTTGGAGTACTGCGGAGCCTTACGGGCCTTCTTGAGGCCGTACTTCTTGGATTCCTTCTTACGAGGATCTCGCGTAAGGAACCCGGCGCGCTTGAGGGCGTCACGCATCTCTGGGTCGATGTCGACGAGAGCGCGGGCAATACCGAGGCGCAATGCGCCAGCCTGGCCGTTTGGGCCGCCACCGTGCATGGTGACCTGCACGTCGTAGGCGCTGTCGGTCTCGGTGATGCGCAGCGGTTCGGTGAGCACCATGCGGTGGGTGTCGTTAGGGAAGTAGTCCTCGAGCGTGCGACCGTTGACGGTAATGGTGCCGTCTCCAGGCGAAACGCGTACGCGAGCAACAGCACGCTTCCGGCGACCAGTGGTATGAGCAAGCAACGTCATGTTCTAAAGACTCTTCTCAGGAAACGCGAGCTTTGGCGTGCTCGATAACGAGCGGGGCCGGCTTTTGGGCTTCGTGTGGATGGTTAGGACCGGAATAGACCTTCAGCTTGCCAAGCATCTGGCGGCCCAGACGGTTCTTTGGCAGCATGCCGCGCACGGTGCCGCGGACGGCCTCGGCTGGCTGGCGGTCAAGCATGTCGGAATAGGTCTGGGACTTGATGCCGCCGGGGTAGCCCGAGTGGCGGTACATCACCTTGTCGGCAGCCTTGTCGTTGGTGAGCACGACTTTGTCGGCGTTGATGATGATGACGTGGTCGCCCGTGTCAATGTGTGGCGCATACGTGGGCTTGTGCTTGCCACGCAAGATGGTTGCCACTTCGGTGGCCATACGCCCGAGGACGAGGCCCTCAGCGTCAACGACATGCCATTGACGATGGATTTCAGAAGCTTTGGGGGTGTAGGTCTTCACGATCCGTCTTTACTGCAGAGAGGTGATGAGGCGTGGCGCCAGAGCGCGCCGAAGGCCAGCAGACAATCATACGACTGGTGGTGAGCGCAATCCAACTCGCGCGGCGCGTTCTCTTGGGGCCGACAGGTCCGCGGCCTAGGCATCCGGATAATGCACCCGCCACAAGGTCAAGGCATGGGGAGGCGCCAAGGTGGCCGCCACGCTGCGATCCTTGGCTGCAAGGACCCGAGCCATGTCTTCAGGGCGCCCCTTGCCCAAGCCGATCATGGCCATCTGTCCAGTTAGCGCACGCACCATCTGGTGACAGAAGGCGGTGGCAGAAATCCAGAGTTCGACCAGGTCATCAGGGCCGTGTTCCCATGCAACCGACAATACGCGCCGCATCAAGGTGGCCTCGATCTCTTGGCCATTGACCGTGACCATGCGCCGACGACAAAAGGACGTGAAGTCGTGCTCGCCAACAACGTGGCGGCCGGCCTCATTCATCGCGTCAAGATCCAGCGGATCAGCAATATGCCAGGTCGTCCGGTGCAAGAACGGGTCCGGAACGCCGCGGTTCAGGACCTGATAGCGATAGGTACGACCCACGGCGCTAAAGCGAGCATCGAAGTCATCGGGAGCAACGGTGATGTCGCTCACCACGATGAAAGGCTCACACAGGCGGTTAAGGGACCGTCTGAGCCGCACAGGATCCACGCTGTTGGGTCCGTTGAAGGAAATGACCTGCCCTCGCGCATGCACCCCCCGGTCGGTTCTACCAGCACAGGTGATCTCTGTGGGCCGGTCCAGGATCTTCTCCAAGGCCTGCTGCAGCGTGCCTCCCACAGTCGACACCTGCGGGTTGGCCTGAAACCCATGAAACGCAGCGCCGTCATAGGCCACGGTGGCACGGAAGACGCTGGTTGGCTCACCCATAGCCCGACACCATAACTGCAGCGGCCAAGAGCTAAAACCTAACCGTATGCAAGGCGGGCGGGAACGAAACGAGCGACCCCATGGGGGCCGCTCGTGACTCGTTCTGTTACACATCTACGCCGCACACGCGGCTGCTGGTCACACCAATTCGATGCGACACATTGGTGCGTTGTCGCCGTAGCGAGGACCCACCTTCAAGATGCGTGTGTAGCCACCTGGACGATCAGCGTAGCGAGGCCCGACATCTTCCATGAGCTTGTCAGCGATCTCTTGATCACGAATGAAGGAGATGATCTGGCGGTGATTATGCAGACCACCTTTCTTTGCCTTCGTGATGATCTTCTCGGCGACAGGCCGAAGCGCCTTGGCTTTGGCTTCGGTGGTGGTGATGCCTTCGGCGGCGATGAGGGAAGCGACAAGGTTGCCCATCATGGCCTTTTGGTGTGCAGAGCTGCCACCAAAGCGGCGGCCCTTCTTAGGAGTTGCTGGCATGGGTCCTACTCAGTCTCGGGTAGCGAGCTGCAGGCCGCGCTCGTCTAGCTTCACGATGACCTCATCGAGGGACTTCTGGCCAAAGTTCGTGATGGCCAGGAGGTCGTCCTCGGTCTTGCGCAATAGCTCGCCCACGGTGTTGACCTGGGCACGCTTGAGGCAGTTACGGGGACGCTCGGAGAGGTCGAGGTCTTCAATGGGTAGCTCGAGGTCCGGAGAGCCGGCGGTACCGGTAGTGACATCGGTGAGCTCGAGAGCCTGGGGTTCGTCGCTCATCTCTTCGACAAGCTGGATGAGCGCACGGAGTGTTCCACCAGCGGACGCAAGCGCCTCACGTGGTGAGATAGAGCCATCGGTTTCGATCTCGAGCACGAGACGGTCGTAGTCGTTCGACTGCTCGACGCGTGTCGATTCGACCTCGAAGGTCACGCGGCGAACCGGCGAGAAGATCGAGTCGATGGGGATGACGCCAATGGTGGCAGAGCTCTTGTTGATATCTGCTGACACGTAGCCGCGCCCACGCTCGACGGTGAGGTCGATGGCCAGGCGGCCCTTGCCGCTGACGGA
>JAUIIS010000338.1 GCA_030431575.1 Acidimicrobiia bacterium
ACCCCGGGTTTCTCACCGGCATTGGGGCACACAACCTGCCCAACGTAGTCCGCTATGTCGATGCCATGAACCGCCGGCTGGAACGACTTCCCGAGGCACCCAATAAAGACGCGGCCGCTATGGCCAAGGTTCATGCGTTAGAACACGAACACAACCGGCTCGGCGACCTCGTTGGCTGGACACCCGAAGTAGAAGACATCGCCTGGCAGCTTCAAGAGCTTCGCGTGTCACTGTTTGCCCAGGCTGTGGGTGCCAAGGGGCAGGTATCTGAGAAGCGTGTACGCACAGCCCTCGCGCAGCTTGACTCGGGCCTGCACTAACTTGAGCCTCAATGGCCACTCCCACTCGCAGAGGATCAACCCCTGCCCGACTCCGCGTCGCGTCGATCCTTGGTGTTGTCGCCATCGTGGCAATGGCGTTGGCATGCGTACTGACGGCAAGAGCCCTCACCACCGCTAGCGACCGAGCCCAAGACAGCACGGGTCCTGTTCTGGTTGCCACACAAGAGCTGTTTGCCAGCATCGCCGAAGCGGACGCGGCCTCAGCAGCCGTGTTTCTTTCTGGGGTGGACGAAGACCGAGAACAAAGGCGCCTGTACGAACTGGCGTTGGAACGCTCGTCAGCGCAAGTACAAGAAGTCTCGCGACTTGTCGACGAGGACGATACCGAAACCCACGACGCGCTCAAAGCCATCAGCACTGACATCGTCACGTACTCGGGCTTGGTTGAGTCTGCACGAGTCGCGAACGCCGAGGGCCTGCTGCGCGGGCCCGATGATCTGACGGCGGCCATCGAACTCGTCCAAACCGGCATTGTGCCCGAGGTCGAAATAGTCACTGCTCGTACGCAGGGTCAGCTCCAAGAAGACGCCGACACAGGCACAAACGCCATTGCCATTTCCGCGGTGCTGGCGCTGGTGTGTTTGGCCATCTTGGTTGCAGGTCAGGTGCTGCTAGCCCGCCGAACCAACCGCATCCTCAACCTCCCGTTGGTTGTGGCGACCGCGCTGGTGGTGGCCACGCTCGTGGTCTTGTTGACGTCGTGGAGTCGCCAGCAAGATGCGCTCGATGCGGCGCAACGCGACGGCTACGACTCCATTGCCTTGACCGCAGAGATCCAGACAACAGCGTTCCGCTACAAGACGCTCGAGAGCTTGGCGCTCATTGCCGAAGCCGACCCCGCAGAACAAGCCGAGCTAGCTATCCAACTATCTGCTGTGCCGCTCGATGATCCTCAACTCATCGAAGACGCACGCAACGGCTCCGCTGTGGGCGACGGGTTGCTCTTGCAAGCAAACAGGGCTGCCGACACCACCCGAGAACTTGCAGCCACAGCGGAAATGCTGACGCGGTGGGACCGGTATCTCACCACCAGCGAGGGCATCCAAATTGCGCTGCGCAGCGCCGGCATTGGGGCCGCCGCCGAGGCCGCAGTTGGCCCCGGCAACGCCGACTTCAATGGCTTCAACACGTCGGTTGAAAGCGTTCTTCTCGACAACCAAACCCAGTTCAGCGACGGCCTGGCCCAAGCTCGCAGCCACCTCGATTGGCTTCTCCTGTTGATGGTTGCGCTACCTGCGGCCGCCGTGCTCTTTGCCTTCTGGGGCTACCAGATCCGGATCCGGGAGTATCGCCGATGAACGAACCCCTTATGCTCTCTCGACGCCAAGCACTAAGTGGTGCCGGTGCGTTGGCCACCTTGTTGCTGGCGGGTTGCAGCACCTCCTCCAGCAGCGGAATCTCGGCCGCGGACTTGGGTGGCAGCACGAACCTTTCGGTGCTCAATTGGCCGCTCTACATCGACCCGGACGAAGACGGAGTCCTTGGCAGCATCTCTCGGATGCGAGAAGAGCTGGGCCTCCAGGTTCGCTACGACGACAGCTACGAGGACAACATCTCTGCCTGGAACGATCTCATCGTTCCCGCCTTGGGTTCTGACAACCAGCTTGGCTACGACATCATCACCCCTACCTACTGGTTGGCTGGGCGCATGGTCGAACGCGGCTGGGCCGAGCAAGTCCCGCTTGAGATTGTGCCCAACCACGTCAACATCGACCCGGCCTATCTCACCCAAGAGTGGGACCGCGGCGCCCGGTTCCACATGCCATGGCAAGCCGGCATCACCGGCATTGCCTACGATCCGGCGAAGACACAGCGCGAGCTGACCTCCATTGCCGACCTATTCGACCCTGCCTTTGCCGGACGCATCGGGATTATCGGCGAGATGCGCGAGACCGTGCCTTTTGGCATGCTGCTCAACGGCGACGACCCGTCGCGGCCCACCGAGGCCACCGCCAGCGCCGGGTTGGAGCTCTTTGAGGAGGCCCGACGGCGCGGCCAGATTGCGCAGGTGACCTTTGGCGAGTTTGCCGACGGGTTAGCCAGCGGCGACCTTTGGGCCGCGATGGCTTGGTCGGGTGACACCGTGCTGTTGCAGGCTGACCGCCCAGACATCACATTCGTGGTTCCCGAAGAAGGCGCAGTGCGCTGGTTCGACACCATGGTCATACCAAAGGGGTCGGCCAACATTGCCGCTGCTGGGGCGTGGATGAACTTTGTGTACGACCCGGTGAACGCAGCCCAGATAACGGCTTGGGTGCAATACATCTCGCCGGTCATTGGTGTGGCCGAAGCGCTGCAAGAACTGGGAGGCGACGCGGCCGAGCTTGCCCGAAACCCCATCTTGTTTCCCGACGATGCCACCAAGCGCCGGCTCTTCACCTGGGGCGGGCTTCCCATCGAAATCGAAGATCAGCTCGATGCCCGCTTTGGGGCACTCTTCTAGAACCGCTAAGCCAAGGGAGTCCTGGTGCACGAGTACACCCCAGAAGTCGACGAGTTGGCCCAAGACATCTTCTCCTGGGCGCGCCAACGCACTCAGCTCGACCCCATCCCCCTCGGCAGCCCCAAGACCGAAGAAGAGCTGGCGAGGGTCTGCGGCGACACGGTCACCCCCGACGGCATCGGCGGCGCCGAGGCTTTTCGCTTGTTCACCGACGTGCTGCACGACGCATCGTTGTCGGTTGACTACACCCGCTACTTGTCCTTTGTTCCTGCGGCGCCCACGGAAGTGTCAGTGTTGTTTGACCTCGTGGTGGGCGCCTGCTCTATCTACGGCGGTTCGTGGATAGAAGGCGCGGGCGCCGTCCATGCTGAGAACGAAGCTCTGGCATGGCTGGTTGAGCTAACGGGGCTCCCGGCAACCGCTGGCGGCGTCTTTGTGCCCGGCGGCACCATTGGCAACCTGTCGGCCATGGTTGCGGCCCGGGGGCACGCCGCGGCCGAGCGCCCGTTGGCGTCTGGCGAGCGGTGGGCGTTTCTGGCGTCGTCGCAGTCGCACAGCTCGGTGAAGTCGGCGGCCGATGTCATGAACGCCGATACTGTGCTGGTCGATGTTGGACCCGACTTCCGCATGACCGGCGAGGCGGTGGCGCAGGCGCTGGCGGTTCACGGCCAGCGCGTGGCGGGCGTGGTCGCCACCAGTGGCACAACCAACCTGGGCCTCATCGACGACTTGCGTGGCATTGGCGAGGTGTGCCGGGATCAAGACGTCTGGTTCCATGTCGACGGCGCGTATGGCGGCGCCGCATTGGCGGCGCCGTCTACTCGGCCGCTCTTCGACGGCATCGAGTTGGCCGACAGCTTCATTGTCGATCCTCACAAGTGGCTGTTTGCGCCGTTCGATTGCTGCGCCTTGTTGTATAGGGACCCAGGTCAGGGCCGCGACGTGCATGCTCAACATGCCGACTATCTGTCATTCTTGGACGACTACGGCGACTGGAACCCATCGGACTTTGCCATCCATCTCACCCGGCGTTCGCGCGGCCTACCGTTCTGGTTTTCGCTAGCCACCCATGGCACCGACGCTTACGCGGCGGCGGTCCAAACCACGCTCGACCTGGCGGCATCGGCGGCCGAACTCATTGATGCTTCGGAGC
>JAUIIS010000339.1 GCA_030431575.1 Acidimicrobiia bacterium
CAGAGCCCATACGGTCGCCATCTCGCCCATCATTGCTGGCAAAGCGCTCAAGGGGCCCGCAGACCGGCTGATGGCCGAGCTGGGCCTTGAGGCATCCGTTGAGGGCATCGCCGACGTCTACGCTCCGCTGGCGGCCACACTGATTGTGGACACCGCCGACCAACACCGCGTCAACGCCGTGCAAGAACGAGGTATGCATTGTGTGGCTACAGACACCATCATGAAGACCGCCGATGTTGCAGCTCAATTAACTCGCACCATCATCACCACTGTTAAGGGAAACGAGCACGCCTGATGAAGCTAGAGATCATGCCCATCGAAGGTCTGCCCGAGGTCCGACCCGGCGACGACATTGGCGACATCATCGCCGCAGCCGGGGTTGTTCAATCGGGCGACATCTTGGTGGTGACCCAAAAGATTGTTTCCAAGGCCGAGAACATGTTGGTCAATATCGATGCGGCCGATCCGCTCAGCCACAAGCCGCTTGTCGAGGCCGAGTCGGTGCGCATTGTGCGCCGCCGCGGTGATCTTATTATCAGCGAAACCAAGCACGGGTTCGTGTGCGCCAATGCCGGGATCGACTTGTCCAATGTTGAGCGTGGTCAGGCCGCCTTGTTGCCCGAAGACAGCGACCGATCGGCGCGTCGCATCCGTGACGTGTTGAAGCACAAGCACGGCATCGACGCAGCCATCATCATCTCTGACACCTTCGGTCGCCCATGGCGCCGAGGTCTTACCGATGTCTCGATCGGCTCGGCCGGGGTGGCACCCATCCTTGACCTTCGTGGCACAGAGGACGCCTTAGGGCGCGAGATGCAGGTCACTGAGGTGGCTCTGGTCGACGAACTAGCCGCAGCGGCCGAACTGGTCATGGGTAAAGCCTTCGGGGTGCCAGTGGCCATTGTGCGTGGTGGCCCCGCCGAGTGGTTCCGCGACGGAAGCACCGTCGAAGAACTGGTCAGAGACCCCGCCGAAGACTTGTTCCGCTAACCGGTGCCTGGCGCACAGCGCCACCGTGTTAGGGGTTCAAACTTACCTAGGCGTTACTCGATACCTAATGCTTGATTGATGCGAGAACTTGAGTCGCGCTTGTTGTTGCCGCCCATATCGAACACCATTTCGATGCCGTAGCGTTCGCACACTTCGGCTTCTGGCACCACAGCACCCGATTCGCGGTCGCCGCCATTGCCAAAGATGATGCGATGGTCGGGGTGGGCTTTGGCAATGTGTTCGATGGTGGCGCGCACCGTGTTGTCTTGATCGATCGAGATCATGGCCTCGTCGACCGCCGACAGCGCCCGGACAATACGCAGGCGGTCTTGCTCATCGATGATGAGCTTGCCCTTCTTGAGTATTTGCTGGGCGTTGTTGTTGACAATGACAAACAGCTTGTCGCCCGCGGCCGCTCCGGCTTCGACCATGTCGAGGTGGCCGCAATGCAGCGGGCTGAAGTAGCCGCTGATGATGACAAGCACAGGCTTTGCCATAGCAACGGGCCCTATTCGTCTGACTCGTCGGCGCTGCCTGACTCGTCGGCGCTGTCAGCATCGGGTGCTGAGTCGGTGCCAAAGTCTTGAGGACCTGGAACGTCGACCTGGTTTGGTGGCTCGATGCCTTCGTCTCGGCCCTGACCGTAGACCGATGCCAGCGTGTCGAGCGTCTCGGGCAGTGGGATGTCGGCGCCTTCAGGAGCAAGGGCAATTGTGATGGCCTGTGCATCATCGAGGAACGGGAAGTCTGCCAAGTCCTCTGTCACGATTTCGCTGGGATCGCCAGGGTTAAAGGCGTCGTCCCAGCGGACGATCTGCAAGATGGCGGGTTCGCCATTGCACTCCACGCCTTCTTCGAGCACCTCGCCACCGGGCAGCGTGAGGGCGTCGTCAGTAATGACTGCGCCCATGGCGTCCATGAACACCGACATCTTGGCCTCACGACCGGTCACGCTTGCGGTGAAGGGGTGGACGTGAATAAGCCCGTCCTGGTGGGAGTGAATGCCGACCGGGTCGAACTCGGACAAGAACGGATCGAGGAACGCGTCATCGGTGCAATCCCACACGCCGTACGGGTTGTGCCAGTGATCTTGGAGCGTTGGTTGCGCTTGTGCGTCGCGAGTTGTGCGGGCAATAGCCACCGAGGCAATGCCCAGCACAATGATTGCGGCGACCAAAAGGGGGAATGCAAGCTCGCGGCTCTCTCGAGCGCTTCCGGTTGCACCAGCGCGTGCTGCGCGCGCCACCTTCTTTGATGAGGAATCCTTTGCCATGTCGCGAAGGGTATCCGCTTAAACAGCTGCCGCGTCAGCAGCCACGTATGGAAGACAGTGCTTCGAACGCGGGCACCGGGGTAGGCGTGGGCACCACCGGTGTTGGAGTCGGCGTATCGGTGATCTCGACCTCTTCGGTGCCGGACTCGCCGGCCGCTGCGAGCTCGCCTGACGATGCCTCTGGAAGCGTGGTTGGCTCACGAGGCACAGACAGCAGACCTGCCCAATCTTCACCCAAGATGAGTTCGACAGCCTCGCCGGTGTCGCTTTCACGTTGGCGCAGCACTGCGCCGCTTTGGAGCCAGCGTTCAAGCTCGAGTGCGTTGAGTTGTTGGGAGCTGTCGAACAAGATGGTGGTTGCGGCATAGTCGGCCCGGTCGGCGTTGCCAGTGCCTGCCACACTGAAGCCAACGTCTTGCAGCAGGAATTGCACTTCGCCGGCCAAACCCGGTGAGAGCGTGCCGTTTTCGACCAGAAGGTTGAAGAACCGTGCGTTGTCGGCGGGGTCTCGGAAGGCGGCCAATACTTCTTGTGCCTCGTCTTCATGAAGGAACACCACGCTGGCTTCGCCGACCATGCCACCCGATGCCGGCAGCGTGTAACGGGTGATGTCGTCTTCTTCGAAGCTGCGGAAGGCCTGGGCGAAGTCGATGAGTTCTTGGAGGGTGATGCTGGTGTCGAGCACAACATGCTCGCCGCCCAAGACGTCTTTGAGAATGCCGTTGAGCACGGTTGGGTCGCCCAGGCCCTTTGCGAAGGCTTGGTTCGCCGCAATGATCATGAAGTCTTGTTGGCGGTCGATACGACCAAAGTCTCCTGTGCCGTCGATGAGCTGCCAGGACCCGTTGAGGTTGGCGTAGAGGTTGCGCGAGCGCACATACGCCAAGGCCTGGCTGGGGGTAAGGGTCACGCAACCGGTTTGGGAGATGTCGAGCTGTGCTTTGCGGTCGGCCAACGGTGCATCGATGATGACATCGACGCCGTCGAGAACATCGACCAGCTGTAAGAACCCAGCAAAGTTGACTTGCACGTACCGGTGGATGGGGATCCCGAGCGCATCTTGGATGCTGGTCACCAGTGCTTCTGGTCCACCGAGGCTGAGAGCCGAGTTGAGCTTTGCCGGAGAGCCGCCGTTGATAGGGACCCAAAGGTCTCTCGGTATCGACATCACCGAGGCTGTGCCCGTGCTGGGATCTACGCGGAAGATCACCATGGTGTCGGTGAGTTCGGTCAAGCCCCGTGTCTGTTTGAGGATGTGGTCGTCGGGCAAGCCGCTGACGTTGTCGATGCCCACCAGCAAGAAGTTGAGAATCTCGCTGTCGGGGGTCTCTCCAATGTCGGCGCTTTGGTTGCTACCCGCAGCCAAGCCAGAGTTGTTGGAGTTGAGCGTCGGGCCAATGGCGACACGAGGGATGTCGCTGACGGTTTCGCTGGTGTAGGCCAGCACTCCGGCTGATGCGAGCGCGCTGAAGACGATTATGACGTTGAGGGCGATGACGAGCCTTTGCGGCCACGTCCGCCTGGGCCGGGAACGGCGACCACGTGACATTCAGACAACGCTAGTTGCCTTTGGCGCCAAGTTGGCGCCACCCACAGTTCGTTTTTTGTTCAGGGCCAGAGCGGCCCGGCCCGCAGGGCCAAGAGCGGGAAATGGACGCAAGCC
>JAUIIS010000340.1 GCA_030431575.1 Acidimicrobiia bacterium
GCCCGACACCGAGCTCGGCCCCGGCACAGACGAAACCACACCAGACAACGGGCCCGCGCAACTTCCTCGCACTGGCTCCACAAGCGCCCCGCTAACCCAAGTGGGCATCGCTCTCCTTGGTGGAGGTGCCATCCTATGGGCGGTGGCTCGGGTGCGCGAAGACAACCACTATGTGCCCCTCCACGCCGAAGAGGGAGATCGCCGTGTCTGAAACTGCTGGGTCTGAAACTGCTGGAGACAACGCCGCCGAGGCACAAACAGCGCTTATTGTCGGCCAAGGTTACGTGGGGCTCCCGTTGGCCATGGCTGCGGTACGCGCCGGCTATGACGTCATCGGCCTCGATACCGACGCCAACAAAGTAGCGCTGCTCAACAGCGGCCAATCGCAGGTCGAAGACATCGCCAGCCAAACCGTGGCCGACGCCCGCAACGCTGGAACGTATCGTGCCGTCACCAACCTCGACGGCATCGAACGCTTCGACATAGCCGTCATCTCGGTGCCCACGCCGCTCCATGAAGGGGCACCCGACCTGCGCTACATCGAGATCGCTGCCACATCACTGGCGCCGCTCACCACACCAGGTTCTACCGTCATCCTCGAGTCCACCACCTACCCCGGAACCACCGAGGAACTGGTTGGCCCCATCATCGAAACCGCCACCGGGCTCACCGCGGGCACAGACTTCTACCTGGGCTACAGCCCCGAACGCATAGACCCCGGCAACACCGTCTACACCCTCGAAACCACCCACAAAGTGGTCTCCGGAGTTGGCGCCGAATCGCTCAAGCGGGTGCAAGGCTTCTACGACGCGTTGATCGAGACCACTGTTGCGGTGTCAGACCCCAAAGTGGCAGAGCTCACCAAGCTTCTCGAAAACACGTTCCGTCACGTCAACATTGCCCTCGTCAACGAGCTGGCCATGTTTGCTCGCGACCTCGACATAGACGTGTGGGAAGCCATCGACGCCGCCTCGACCAAACCCTTTGGCTACATGCGGTTCACGCCAGGGCCAGGCGTAGGGGGGCACTGCCTGCCCGTAGACCCGTCGTATCTGTCGTGGCGAGTACGCCAACACCTCGGCCAATCCTTCCGCTTTGTCGAGCTAGCCAACGACGTCAACGAACACATGCCCGACTACGTCATCCGACGCCTCACCCGGGCGTTCAACGACCAGGGCCTTTCAGTGAAAGGTCGCAGCATCGTGCTATTGGGCATGGCCTACAAGGCCAACACCGGCGATGCCCGCGAAAGCCCCTCAGAACACATCGCCACCGGCCTGCTCGAGCTTGGGGCAAAGGTCTCGTGTGTCGAACCACACGTGCATCGAAGCCAAATCCCCGACGGAGTCTCCATCGTTGAGCTCACCCCAGAAATCCTCAACGGGGCTGATGCCGTGGTCCTGTTGGTCGACCACGACGACTTCGACCTTGACCTCGTCACCCAAGAGTCCAGCTACATCTTCGACACCAAACGAGCGCTCGCTGGTGTCGACCACCGCAGCGCAACTGTGGAGACCCTGTGAACGTACAGCCTTCGTACTACGTGCGAGTCGTTCGGCTGCGCTGGCGCGTCGTCGCGGCCTTTGCTGTTGCCGGCGCCATGCTGGCGGGCCTGTTGACGTTCATGTCCCAGCGCCAGGAACCCGAGGTTCAGATCACCTACTTCGTTGCCACACACAAGGTGGTGCTCAGCGAAGAAGCCGTCAACGCCGGCTTCATACCAAACCTGCTCCAAACAGCCCTACAGATCACCGGCGACAAGATCCCCTCGGCCGTGGGCGAAGCCCTAGGCGAAGACCCAGACGACTTGTCAGCCATGGTGCGTACCGTCACCGACACCGAAGTCAACAAGATCGAGATCTCCGCAGCCTCTGAAGATCCAGATTTCGCGGCCCTGGTGGCGGATCGCTTCGCAGCAGAACTCATCACCCACATGGGCGCACGCGAGCTTGGCGTCTATGAGAGCGCGCTAGAAGAAGCGCAGCTCCAAATCACGACGGCCACCGACCAAGTCGGCGCTCTGGAATCCGAGATCGCCGACCTCAAAGTGGCCCAACTCACCCTCAGCCGAGAGCTCGACGACAGTCTCGACGCTGAAGCAGAAGCCGAACTCGAAGAAACCGAGCTTCCCGACTCGGTCCGCGACAGCCTGCTCGTACGTTCCGAACTCGTTGACGTCGAGGACGAAGTTCGCCGCGCCGAAACCCAACTCACCTCTCGCATGGCGCTGCTCGAAGACGCCCTGGCCACGCTCGACAGCCTCCAGCGCGAGGGCCCACCAGCCGCGGTCATGACCACCCTCGACATCGTGGAGCCCTTCGCCATCTCAGAAGGCGAGTACAACGACCGCATCCGCCAAGGAACCCGGGCCGAAAACAACTTCACATCACGAAGTGTGCCCGCCACCTCAACCGGCGGCTTGGCGCTGGGCAAGACCGTTTCCAACCCCTTGGTTCGCATCGTATTAGGACTCATCGGCGGCCTCATGGTCGGGGTCGGTGCTGTGCTGGTGCACCTTCGCTTCGACCCCAGGCTGCGCACGAAAGCAGATGTCGAAGAAGCGTTCGACCTTCCCGTTCTCGCTGAAATTCCTGCCTTCAACAAAGCCGACAGGAAACTGGTTGAGCTGCACGCGATCACTCGCACCCGCTCCAGCGTGACCGAGTCCTACCGCATGGTGCGTTCGGCACTGGTCTTTGCCAAAGCAACCATCGAAGCACCATTTGTCATGGACGCCACCGAGCCCGTGGACCATAGCGACACCACACGCAGCGTTGCCGCAGACATCGCAAAGGCCGTGACCGGCAGCGAAATGCGCGTCGTAATGGTTACCTCACCGGGCCCATCGGAAGGCAAAACCACAACCACAGCCAACCTTGCTGTGGTCTTGGCAGAGGCCGGCTACGAAGTGCTGGTTGTGAACTGCGACTACCGACTCCCAAAGCTGCACAAGTTCTTTGGATGTCCCCACGAGCCGCGACGGACCCTCGAAACAGGCGTGCCCGGGGTGACCTTGGTGGCAGACGTAGCCGACCCAGGCGACGTGAACCCCACCGACGTCGTAGAGATCCAACGCACCCTCATCACCAAAGCCCGCAAACACTTCGACGTCATCCTGCTCGACACTGCCCCCATGCTGGCCACCAACGACGCCGCTGCCATCTTGCCGGTGGTCGACCTCGTCGTGCTTGTCGCAGCCGAAGGAAAAACCGACCGCGAGGCCGCCACCGAAACCGTCGACTTGCTCCGGCGTCGCCGTGCCAACCTGGCCGGTGTCGTGCTCACCGGTGCCACTGGCTTCGGACGTAGCCGCTACTACTACAAATACCGCTACGGGAACTACTACGACCAAGCAGCCGACGCCGTCGCGGCGGTGGACCTCACCCAATCAAGCCCAGAGCATCAGCCCCAGGCCATGGCCCACTCGGGATCGCAGAACTAGTTTCCCGTCAGTTAGACCAGCTAACCAGCCCTTGGTCGGTTAGCTGCCTCAACAGCGCGTCGAGATCCAAGGCCACCTGCGCGACCGGGTGCGAAAACGCCTCGGCCAACTCTTCGGCGAGCTGGTCGGCGGGAGCGCTGCCATCGAGCAGCGGCCAAATAGACGCAGCAGTTCCTGCCAGCGCCACCACCACATGGGTGGCGGGCTGGTACACAACCAAGCCATCGTGCAACGACACCGTGACCGCCTCGGTGGCGATTCGGGGCCCAACGCATTCGGTGGGCATCGGGGGCCCAGCAACCAGCACCGGCGCAGCGGAGCTTGGGACAGGGGAGCGCGAGAGTTGAGCGATATGGGCCAGCGCCTCAGCGGTAGCGCTGCGAGTAAGGCGCACGCAATGCACCTGCGAGCACAGCCGAGCCAGCGTCAACAACGCCTCACCGTCGGCGTCCAATACGTCCAGGCTATGGGTGGCCAGCT
>JAUIIS010000028.1 GCA_030431575.1 Acidimicrobiia bacterium
CTTCATGCGAAACGCCGTACATGCAATGGGCCAAACCATTGTGATGGTCACCCACGACCCCACAGCCGCTGCATATGCGGATCGGGTCGTCTTCTTGGCTGACGGCAAGATCGTCAGTGAGCTCCACAACCCCAGCGCCGACAGCGTGCTGGATCACATGCGGAAGCTGGGCTGATCCTCATGATTCGACTCACGCTCCGCAACATCCTCGCTAACCGCGCCCGCTTTGCCCTCACAACCTTCGCTGTGGTGTTGGGTGTTTCCTTTGTTGTTTCCTCGTTCGTGCTTACCGATGGTCTCCGTTCGACCTTTGGGGATCTCAGCAATGAGATTGTCTCGGGCACCGACCTTGAGCTCAGGCCAGACGGCCAGTTTGGTAGCTCGCCCGAGGTGGAGGTCGCGACCCTCCCCGACGTGCAAGCAATTCCCGGCGTCGCCACTGCTGCGCCACTGGTAGAGGCCGGCGACAACGACATTCGCCCGATCAACGGCGACGGCGACGAGATCAGCATCAACGGTCCGCCACAACTCACCTTTAGCTGGGTGGACGACGAACAACTCTCGCCATTCAGCTTGGTAGAGGGGGCGGCCCCAACTGGCACCGCCGAATTCACTATGGACATCGACGCCGCCAACAAACATGGCTTCGTCGTCGGCTCGACATACGAGGTCATCACCCCAACGGGGGTTCGCGAAATGATGCTCACCGGGCTCACTCGCTTCGGCAGTGACAACGCGACCGTCGGGGCAACGCTCATGCAGATGGACGCCCACGGACTCCTCGAAGTCACGGGCCGCACCGGCTACGACGCGGTCCAAGTTGCGTTGCAACCAGACGCAGACGCTGACGAAGTGGCCGCGGCCATGGCAAGTGTCGGCTCCAACCTCACCGTTGTAGACAACGCAACATTGGCCAGCGAGCAACAGGCCGACTTCGACGAAGGTATCAATCTGATAGGCAACGTGATGCTTGGCTTTGCCGGCGTATCGCTGTTTGTGTCGCTGTTCATCATCTACAACACGTTCTCGATCGTGCTCGGCCAACGAACCAGAGAGCTGGCGCTGTTGCGCACCGTGGGCGCAGACACGAGCCAGCTCCGGAGGTCCGTTCTGGGCGAAGCCCTTGCGATCGGACTGTTGGCTTCAGCCACCGGCATTCCAGCGGGCCTTGGCGTGGCTGTTGGCCTGGACGCGCTCTTTGGCGCCATTGGAGCCGACCTGCCCGATTACCCAACCATTGTGTCCGGCCGCACGATCGTGGTTGCATTGGTCGTTGGCGTTGGCATGACGCTTGTTTCGGCCTTCGGGCCAGCACGCCGAGCTGCAAAAGTGGCACCCATCGCAGCGCTCAGCGAAATCGAACCCCAAGGAACCGGCGCGCTTGGCCGGCTCCGGACGTTGAGCGGGAGCACGCTCCTAGCCATCGGCGTCACCGCCGGTGCCCTGGGCTTGTTCGTGACCAGCGAAACTGCCTCGACCGTTGCGCTTTTGGCACTGGGAGCCATGGGCGTCTTTGTCGGTGTCACCGTCTTGAGCCCAGCTATAGCAGCGCCGACGACATCTGCGCTGCGGGTGCCCTTTGGTCGGCTCGGTGGTGTCGCTGGGCGACTCGCTGCCGACAACGCCGCAAGAAACCCACGGCGCACGGCCACAACCGCAGCGGCGTTGATGATCGGCCTCGCCCTGGTGAGCATGGCGCTCGTTGTGGGCGAATCGGTGAAGGCACAGCTCCATGCCACGCTTGAGAGCTCAGTCAAGGCCGACTACTTGGTCACAGACGAGGCCGGCGAGGCCGGATTCCCCGCCGAACTTACCGCGCAGCTCGGGGCCCTTCCCGAGACCGCCAACGTGACCGGCTTTTCCTACGATCTTGTGGAGCTCAACGCGTCGTTTGCCGACGTGGTGGGCACCGACCTCGCCGAGCTGGACGCTCTGTTCAACATCGATATTGTTTCCGGTGTTGCAGCCGATGTTGCGATCACAGATCCGCTGCTCATCTCCGCCGAAGTCGCTGACACCAACGGCTTGGCACCAGGCGACACGGTAGCGATGAGATTTGCGTCGGGCGCCGACGTGGACCTCACCGTTATCGGGGTCTACGGCGAAGAGTTCATCTTTGACGAGGGCTACGTGCTGGACTTCAGCACCTGGGACCGCGTGGCTGCGTATGACCGGCTCGACTGGGTGGCGCTGTCTGGAGCTGAAGGCGTGGCCGCCGCTGCGCTGGATGCCGCTATCGACCCCATCCGCTTGGACTATCCGGGCGCCGTGTTCGAGACGTTCGGCCAGTACGTCGACCGGTTTGAGGGGTTCATCGACCAGGCGCTCACTGCGTTGAACGTCATGGTTGCTTTGGCCGTCATCATTGCCTTGATCGGTATTGCCAACACCCTGGCGCTGTCGGTGTTCGAGCGAACGAGAGAACTCGGCCTGCTCCGAGCTGTAGGGATGACCCGCCCACAACTTCGGCGCATGATCCGGCTTGAGGCCGGGGTGGTAGCCCTGTTCGGGGCGACCTTGGGGATCACCGTTGGCGTGGCCTTCGGTTGGGCCGCTGTGGCTGCGCTGCCGGCCACAATCACCTCAACTCTGGCCATTCCGTACATGCGTATTGCGATCCTGGTTGTAGTGGCCGCCACCGCTGGCCTCTTAGCTGCATGGGGTCCAGCCCGGCGGGCAGGAAGATTGAACGTGCTCGACGCCATCGGTGGCTAGAGACGGCAACGGTCTTCGCCGTGGACCACGGCCAACTAGAAGCGGTCGAGGATGTTCTTCGGGGCGTCGCCCAAACGGCCCATGAAGTCCTTACCCATGTCGACCTCGGGGATCATCTCTGAGGTCGACATGGCTGCCTTGGGCCCCATGTCGGCGTCGGCAACCACGGTGACAACCAGGTCGCCGCGTTGGGTTACCAGAACCTCAACGTCGTTGGTGCTTCCCATCCAGACCGGACCATCGTCCATCATGACCGTCTCGCCATCTTCGGGCAACGCATCCCAATCGAGCGTGCCCGGCTGGTGGAAGACCGAAACGTCGTGGGAGCCGTCGGAGTAGAGCACCTGGACAACATCGTCGGCTTGAAAGATGGCCGCCTGATTCATGCCATCGCCAATATCGGGCATGACCGCAGGATCGTCCGCCATTTGGTCGGCGGTCATGGGCACGAAGTCCATGTTGGTTGCGGCGCCGGCATGCTGCACCGCGAGCTGGTCGACGTCGGGAACAACCGGCAGCGAGCCAATGCTAACGCCGATGGTGAGAACCACTAGCCATACAGCGGCCACCCCAGCAACGGCCATGGCCAACTTGGAAGACCTTGGTCGACGCTGCGGCGCAGCAGGCGACACCACTAGCTCGGTCAGGGCCTTCTTGGGAGCAACGTCGGGCAGACCACGCAGCAGCGCACGCGTCGCCCGCAATTGGTCTAGCTCAGCACGCAAGGTGGCATCGGCGCTGAGTGAAGCGTCGACAATGGCTCGTTCGTCGTGCGACAGCTCAGCATCGAGGTAGGCACTCAGAAGCTCTGCGGGATTCTGTTCTGTGTGGCCGGTCATTGGGCTCCCCCGTCGTCCACAACCAGGTGCGGCGCCAACAGGTCTCGTAGCGACGACCGCGCCCGGTGGATGCGGCTACGAACCGTGCCAACGGGAATGTCTAGTGCCTCCGCAATCTCGGGATAGGTCATGCCGACGACGTCGCACAACACAATGGCGGCGCGGTAGTCGGGGCCAAGGGTCCGGATTGCGTCCTGAATGTAGGTGGGCAGGTCAGCCTCATCGAGAGCGACGTCGGCGCCGGGCGCTCCCGCGATGACCCGGTCGGGGTCATCTGGCAGAGCCTGAACTGGCCGACGTTTCTTTCGGCGCGTCTCGTCGAGAAAGACGTTGGTGGTGATTCGGGTCAGCCACCCTCGTAGGTTTCCTGGTTGGTAGGTTTCGAGCCCTCGTTCGACTCGAACCAATGCAGTTTGCACTAGGTCCTCGGCCTCGCTGTGGCGGCCACACAACCGGTAAGCCACCGTGTACATGAATTGCCCATGGTCGCGAGCGATTCCCTCCCATGAGAGGTCGTCCTCGGAGTCATTGGATGTCGCCTGCACAAGGCGGAGTCTTCTGGCCATGTGGGTCAGCTGACCTCGCTCGTCGCTGGTGACACTGTTTTAACGCCGGCGCTGCGAGATGAGTTCCCGCAGTTTCCTAGGAGGCTGAGTCGTCGTTGTCGCTTGGGGCGTCCGAGTCCGCTGCGTCGCTGTTGTCGTCGGCACCGTCGCGCAAACCCTTCTTCAGTTCGCTCTGGGCCTGACCGAGTGAGCGGGCGAGCTGAGGGAGCTTTGACCCGCCGAAGACAACCAGCAAGATAACGAGGATGATGATGAGTTCGCTGGTTCCAAGACTTCCCATATCCAGATGCTAGTGCGCACCATTCGTTGTGTGCGCGTTCGCGCGAAAAGAGGACCCGCAGGCCCCCGAAACGCAGAACGTAGTTGTGTTGGTTGCTCCGGCCGCCAGTCGGAGCTGCAGCGACTTAGGCTGAGGCCGACTTCTCGGCCACGGCCTCAATGGCGGCTTGACGGTCGAGAGCTCGTTGACGACGAATGCGTCGACGTTCCCGTTCACTCATGCCGCCCCAGATTCCGAACTTTTCGCTGTTGCGGAGTGCGTACTCGAGGCAGTCGTCTCGGACAACGCAGCCTCGGCAGACTTCTTTGGCCTCGCGCGTGGACGCGCCGCGTTCTGGGAAGAAGAGGTCAGGGTCCACCCCCAGGCAGTTGGCATATTCTTGCCAAGATCTATCCAGCGATTCGTCAGCGATTCGCATCGGGTTTCCTTCCGGTAACTTCCCCTGCTTTGTGACGCAAGGCCTGTATGCCTCCGCCACCGGTATTGGTCGCGCCATGCGGCGGTGACCAGACCGTGTGTAATTACATCAATGGCATTCTGGTCCTGACGAGCCAGATACGCAAGCCCGATGCAAAGAAATCGCCGAATTTCCGTTCACTTAAATGCCCTGAAGAACAGGCAAAAACACCGAAATGACACTTTCGGCAGCTTGACTGACAAAGCTGCGCTATCGCCGGGCCGAAAGCAACTTACGGCGATGTTCCACAAAGTCGACGAGCACATAGTCACCAAGCGTCTCGGGCGTCGTGAAGAATGCCCGCCCACCGTTTAGTTCCGTGAGGCGCTCGATGAAGTACGTGAGCGCCGAATCCGCATCGAGCATGAACGTGTTGATGCGGATGCCTTCGCGGGTGGCGGCAGCGACCTGAGCCAACGTCTTGTCGACAGTCTCTCGCGTTGGCGGGTAGCTGAAGTGGGGGTTACCCCGATCGTCGACGTGTGCCGTTGGCTCGCCGTCGGTGATCATGATGATCTGCTTGTTACCGGTCTGCTTGGCCAGCATCTGGCGGCTGAGCATGAACGCGTGGTGCATGTTGGTGCCATACACAAAGTCCCATGAGACCTCAGGCAACTCGTGGGGTTCGATAGGCCGCGCCACTTCGCTGAAACCGACAATGCCGAGATAGTCACGCGGGAACTGCATGGTCATTAACGCGTGTAGCGCCATGGCGACCTTCTTGGCAGGCAAGAAGTTCTCGCGCATAGGCATCGACAGCGAAAGGTCGAGCATCAGAACCGTTGACGAACGCACCAAGTGTTCGGTGCGTTCGACCTCGAAGTCCTCTGGCAACAGCCGCACAGGCGTGCCGCCACCGGTGCGCCGAATCGCGTTGCGGACCGTGCGTTCGATATGGAGATTGAACGGGTCACCAAACTCGTACGGCTTCGTCGAGTACTCGCGCTCGTGACCAAGTCCAGTACGTTCGAGTTCGTGGCGGCCAGCACGGTCCTGGTCCAGTTTGCGGAAGAGGTCGGCCAAGGCTTGCTGGCCAATTTTGCGGATCGCTCGAGGGGTGAGCTCGTAGCGCCCTTCGCGGTTTTCGATCAAGCCGGCGTCTTCGAGCATCTGCGCCACTTCAGACATGCGCTCCAACGAGTTGGCTGCATCGTCGCCTAAGAGTTCGCGTGCGCGTTCGATGTCTACTTCGGCAAGCGCCCCCGGGTTCGAGGTGCCCTTGAGCATGCCTTCCAGTGCATCGAGGTCAGCCAGGTCTTCAAAAACGCCCTGAGCTTCTCCCATCCCCATGGGGTCCTGTCCCTCAAACTGGTACTGCTGGCCCCAGTTCATGTTGGGGAACGCGTTCTGCAAGTTTTGTCCCAGTTGTTGGGCCTGCCATTGCAGGTCCATGTCTTCCATGAGCTGGTCTTGAAGCTGCTGGAGTTGCTGGCGCTGCTCTGGGGTCATCGAGTTGAGCATTGCCTGAGCTGCAGCCATGCGCTGGGCCATGATCTCAAGCAGTTCGTCGAGGCTCTGCGGGTTTTCGGGGAAGAACTGGCCGTGACGATCCATGAAGCCTTCGAAGTCCGGCTCCTGACCCTGCTCTCGCTGCTCAAGCATTTGGTTGAGCTCGGCCATCATGTCTTTCATGGCCGCCATGTCTTCGCTGGACATGTTCTCGACGCCATCGCTCAGCTGGTCGACGTACTGCTGCATCAGCTGCTCCCGGAGCTTGTCCATGAGCTCTTCGAACTTCTCGCGTGCCTCAGTGGAGGTGAACTCGTAGTTCTGCAGCGACTTGACCTGACCCGCAAGGTCTGGCGGCATGAGGTCAAGCTGAAGGTTCCGATCGCTCACGACCTCTTCGGTGATGTCTTGCCTTCGGTTATCGCCCGACTCTCGTGCCTGCTGAGCGAGCTCGTCCAGGGACTTACGCTCGGTGTCAACGACGTCTTTGAGTTCTTCGGAGACCTCGTCGTAGACGCCCCCGAGGTCGTACTGATCGAGGCGGTCCTGGCGTGCTTCGCGGAGCTGCTCGAGCATTTCGCGCAGGCCCTGAACCCGTTCTCCATCGACATCAAAACCGGACTGCATCATTCTACGAAGCGCAGCATTGATGTCGCCGTGATAGAGGAGATCGTCATTGAGTTCGGCCATGATCTCGTGTGCACTAAGATCGAAGCCGCTTTGGGTCCCGTCCCACGCCGAGTAGGCGTACCGTTGACCACGTTGTTTACGTCGACGCCACTTTCCAAGGACCATGAAGGCACTCTAGGGCACCCCTGTTGGCCACGCCCGACGCAATGCCTCATTGGTGGCCCTGCATTGCCAAGATCGACACCCAATCAGTTCATCTCAGCGGAACCGAACACACATCCTGAATCGGTTGGGACGATTGCTGTGGTACTCGGTCATCTGATCTTGCGATGGTCGAGGCATGATTTTGTCCCCCAGGAGCAATCACGTTGTGGATAACCGAACGATGCTGCAAGAAATATCGCCCTGAGCCCGTTTCGGCCGGAAACGAAACCCTGGGTGTGCTATGGTTTCTCCTATTCACTCGTTCGGTCGCTTGGCCGGGCGATTCTTGATTTTTGGACTGTTTTCTGGCCTGTCTTCGTTTTGGCCCCTGTGTCTCACGCTGGACCTTGTGCGTTGCAGGACACTGGCCCGCCGCCAGTGACGGCCCGGGCCGGCGCCGTCACCAACAGCCGCACTGTGCAAACGCCACGGCACACTGCAGATGTGAACAACGACGAACTCTGGTTCGGTACCAGCTCATCATCGCTCCAGAGTCAGGGAGTAGCACCAGCAGCTGACTGGTCACGCTGGGAGCGAACAAGACGAGTCCCTGCATCGGGCGATGGCAATGGCTTGGCCACCAACCATCGCGACGACTTTGCCTTGCTTGCTTCGCTTGGCCACACCAAGGTCCGCATCGGGCTCGAGTGGGCTCGTCTAGAGCCCGAACCGGGCCGCATCGACGCCGACGCCTTCGACCGGTATCAGGACATCTTGAGTTCAGCCGCAGACGTTGGGCTCGAACCCATCGCCACACTGCACCACGGCACATTGCCCGGCTGGTTTTCCGAGGACACGTTGGGGTTCCGCGACGAACACAGCCGCAACTACTTTTGGGCGCGCCATGTTGATCGTTGCGCCGAACGCTTCGACGGCTTGGTGAAATGCTGGGTTCCTATCGATGATCCCGTGGGTTGGGCAATCCGAGGCTTCATGTTGGGCAGCCGCCCACCAGGGCTCAAGGACCCCGAGACCACCGCCGAAGCAATCGAAGGCGCATTGCGCGCCAACCATGTCGCATGGGAACTGCTCAAAAGCGGCGACACGCCGGTCATGGCGGTCTTTGGGGTTCCCACCATTTTCGGCCAAGGCGAAGACAACGACGCGCACCGTCGACTCTGGCACGACCTGTTCTTCACCACATGGATGTCACTCATCCGCGACGGTGAGCTCCTGATCCCTGGGTTGACGCCCCGAGAGCTCCCGGAGCTTGCCGGGTCCTTCGACATCGTTGGCCTTAGCCACGACCATCCCGTGGCAGTTGACCGCACCGGAGCGCTACGCCCCTACCCCGCCAACGGTCGACGCTCCGACAACGGCTTCACCCCAGTCCCGAACGAGCTAGCCGAACTCCTTGCCTTCATGAGTTCGGAGCTGCCTAACCGCGATCTGGTGATTGCCAGTAACGGTGTCGCCACCACCGACGACGAGTGGCGCGAACAGCTCTTGGGCGAAACCCTTCGCGTCGTCCGCTCCGCCCGCGAGGACGGCGTCCGCATCCTCGGTTACCTTCACGACACCGGCATCGACGGCTACGAGGGCCCCCTCGGCTTCGCCACCCAACGCGGCATCATCACCCGCTCCCGCGACCTCAAAGACTCAGCACGCCTCTTCCTCACGGTCTAGCCATCGCAGACAGCGCCGCACGTTCGACACCCCCGACACGCACCGCGTACTAGACGGCTTGTCAACCCGCCACGACCCCCACAAGAAGACCACCACGCGCCCGATCACCACCAGCCCGAAACACGCAGCAGGCAACCCGCAGCGCGAGAGAAGGCGAAGCCGGAACGAGCCTGCGGCAAAGATATGCGTGAAGCGATGGCCCCATACTGGGCCGAAGGCCCGGGGTCCGAGCTCACGCCCGAGCGCGGTAGACGCCGGCGTTGCCGACAGCTTCTTTGTTGAGGCGCTTGTTGAGGTGGAGCCCTTCGAGGACGAACTCGACGCCGGAGGCGACCATGGCTGGTTGGGTGAGCTGTTCGTCGCTGAAACCGAGGCCGCTGAGCACTTCGCCGAGGGCAGGGATCTGGTCCAGTAGAGCCATGTAGTCGGCTGAGGCGATGTCGTCGCCTGCGCTGACAACTGCGCCTTCTTCGAAGGCGTCGAGGATGGCTCGGTGCTGGGCGGGGTCGACTTCGTCTTTGAAGACGGTGAGCACAGCGCTGCGCACGAGGTGTTCGATGATCTCTCCGTCGCGTCCTTCTTCGAGGGTCTCGATTTCGACCTTGCCCGCGGTAGAAGCGGTGAGCGCACCAAGGTCTGAGACGCGAGGTACGACGTGATCTTCGCCTGAGTAAAGGGCGCGTCGCAGGGCGCCAGCGAGCAGGGTCTCATAGTTGGCGACGGTGAGACGAACGGACACGCCAGATCGCTGGTTGACGTGCGAACTGTCGCGAGCAAGGTGTGAGAGGGTTGCGATGACGGTTGACATGAAGTCGGGCATCTCGACGTTGCGGTCGCCGGTGTCGAACACCCTTGCTTCGGCTTCGGCGATGTCGCGTTCGAGCCCGATTTCAAGTGGGTAGTGGGTGCGGATTTGAGATCCGAAGCGATCCTTTAGCGGGGTGATTATTCGGCCGCGGTTGGTGTAATCCTCGGGGTTGGCTGAGGCCACCAGGATCACGTCGATCGGAAGCCTGATCTTGTAGCCACGGACCTGAACGTCACGTTCTTCGAGGATGTTGAGCAGACCAACTTGGATGCGTTCTGAGAGATCAGGCAGCTCGTTGATGGCAAAGATGCCACGGTTGGTGCGGGGCACGAGGCCGTAATGGAGGGTGAGCTCGTCGGACAGATAGCGGCCCTCGGCGACCTTGATCGGGTCGACCTCGCCGATGAGGTCCGCGATCGAGGTGTCTGGGGTAGCCAGCTTTTCGCCGAAGCGAGCGTCGCGATGTACCCACTCGAGTGGGGTGTCGTCGCCGTGTTCGGCTACGAGGTCTCGGGCGTGCCTGGACACCGGATCGTAGGGATCGTCGTTAATCTCTGAGCCAGCAATGATGGGCATGTATTCATCGAGGAGTTCGACGAGGCCGCGGAGCATGCGGGTCTTGGCTTGGCCACGTTCGCCCAGCAAGATGATGTCGTGCCCGGCCAGAAGCGCGTTCTCGAACTGTGGGAGCACCGTCTCGTCATAGCCAAGGACGCCAGGAAACAGGTCGTCGCCGCTTCCGATGCGTTTGATAGCGTTTTGGCGGATCTCTTCTTTGACCGAGATCGACTTCCAACCGGACTTTTTTAGCTCACCAAGAGTGGAGGGTTGCGACATGGCCGCGACCGTAGCCGACCGCCTGGCGTTCGTCCTCTCGCACCGTGTGGTTCTCGCAAAATTGCGCTGTACTCAGGCATGGCACGGTTCGGGCGTTGGCGAAGGCCCTAAATCCAACGGCGAATGAACTCGTTGGGGCGAAGCACAGTGGAGAGCAAGTAACCCTGACCACGGACGCAGCCCAATTCGAGTAGCTCATCGAGCTGATCGTCGTTGTCGATTCCCTCGGCTACAACTTGGAGATCCAAGGCTTCACCGAGGTCGATGATGGCCTTCACAATGGCGCTGTCTCGTGGATCGACCCCAAGGCCAATCACGAAGGATCGGTCGATCTTTAGCATGTCGACCGGAAGCCGTTTGAGTAGCGCGAGCGACGAAGCAGCGGTGCCAAAGTCGTCAACGGAGATCTTGACGCCTAGTTCACGTAGTCGGTTGAGGAGCTTCTCGCTCTCATGCAGGTGTGCGGTGAGCGTGGCCTCGGCAAGTTCGAGGCACAGGACCGATGGGTCTAGCTTCGTGTCTTCGAGGATCTGCTCGACCGTGGGTCCGAGCGTGGGTTGGGCAAGTTGCTTGGGTGAGATGTTGACCCGCAACGTGAAGTCTTCCAATGCCCGGTTCCGCAGCCATCCGGCAACAAGCTCGCAGGAGCGGCGCAGTACCTCGGTACCGAGGGTGATCAGCAGACCCGACTCTTCAGCCAAGCCAATGAACTCGGCGGCTGGAATCAGGCCTCGCTGTGGGTGCTGCCAACGAAGTAGCGCTTCAGCACCGACCACGTTCTCGCGTTGAAGGTCGAACTCTGGCAAGAAGTGGACTTCCATCTCGCCGCTCTTCATTGCTCGGCGAAGCGCGTGCTCGTTCCGCATGCGTTGTTCGGCGCGTCTACGGAGATCTTCGTCGTAGAGTTCGACTCGGTCCCGGCCCGAACCCTTTGCTTTGTACATAGCGGCGTCGGCCTTGGCCAACACGTCTTCCGCGTTCTCGCCGCTTTCGGCTGCGAATGCGAGACCAAAGCTGGCCCTAATGCGCATCTCGCGCTCCGCGATCATGATCGGTTCGGAGATCGACTTGCGCAGCCGCTCGACAACAAGCAGGGTCTGCTCGATCCCGGCCATCTGCTCAAGGAAGACAACGAACTCGTCGCCACCTAGCCGTGAAACGACATCGTGCGGGCGAACCGCACGGTTGAGACGTTTGGCCACGGTGATGAGCAGTTCGTCACCAGCGGCATGCCCGAGGCTGTCGTTGACGGCCTTGAACTGATCGAGGTCGATGAAGATGACGGCCTCTGAGGTGGGAGTCCGTCCGCGTCGTTCAAGCGCTCGTTCTATGTAGGCAATCGCGGTAGCCCGATTGGTGAGGCCGGTCAGGGGGTCATAGAGAGCCCGACGAGTCAGCTCTTCGTAGCGGCTTCGCTCTTCTGTGACGTCGTGTGAGACAACAAGCACGTGGGCCACAAAGCCATCGGTCCCATACTCGCCAACCGCACGCGAGTGGATGTGGCGGAAGTCGTCGGTCTCCCAATCAAACTCGATGGTCTCGCCAGTATCGACCACACGCGTGAGCGTTTCGGTCCATGCTCGAAGCGCTGGCTCTGTGAAGCCCACATCTTCGAGGTGCGGGTGGCTGAGAAGCAGATCTTTGGTGCCCATGACCAGCGGCTCGAACTCGACACTGTGGTAGTCGAGTTCAAGCGAAGGGGTCCAGCGCGCCACGGCGGTATCGACGGCGTCGAATACGTGGCGGAACTGCTCCGACATGCCCAGGAGCTTTTGTTCTCGCACGTACTCTTCGGTGACGTCGCGAAGAGTGAGCAGCATCCCATCGCCGTCTACGGCGGCTGGGTCTACGAAAGTTTCTACCAACACGTCTTGGCGGTGCGCCGAGCTCAACCAGTACCTGCCAAGGTTGCCGGTGAAACCTCCGTCGACTGCCTGTGCGAGCGCTTCCATCAGCGTGGGGCCTTGACGCGCCTTGAGCAACTCGCCAAACGGGAGGCCAACGAGCTCGGCCGTTGGCCTGCCGGTGAGTTCCTGACCCGAAGAACTGATGTAGGTGATCGTGGTGTCGGCGCGCAAAGCCACCACCGTGATCGTGCCTTGCGAGCCCGCCGACTCGATCGTCCTCATTGTCATAGATGGCCTCACAAATGGGGGCTCTGCAAGCCGCAAACGCCCCTCGTCCGCTGGTTTCGACTTCGGCGGAATGGCGACGCTTCTTAACACCCCTGGGCCACCAGGCCCAGCCAACTCGCCCTGTGCAGCAACATTTGTGTTAGACGGCCTATGGGGTCGGCGCGGTCGGCCCCTAAACGGATTCGGGCATGTCCACGTGCCGCGGCGCGGATCGTATTTCACAGGGGTCAGGTGTGGTGCATTTCATTTCGACGTTGATCTTGGCCACGAAATGCGTTCCGAAATGAAATGCACCACACCTGACCCCAGACACGAGCGAACCGGCTGCGGTTACTCGGGGAGCATGCGGCCGTTGTAGAGGTTGATGGTGGTGTCGGCGTCTTCGAGGACTTCGTCGCGGTGGCTCACGATGAGCACAGCGACGGAGTCTCCTAGGCCGCGGAGGTTCTTGATGAGCTGACGCACCGAGGCCGAGTCCAGGTGATTAGTGGGCTCGTCGAAGATCAGGACCGATGGCTGCCCGATGAGGGCACGAGCAATCGCGATGCGTTGCCGCTGCCCACCTGACAACTTGGTGCCATCTTCGCCGATTTCGGTGTCAAGCCCGCGCGGGAGACGCTCGATCACGCCGTCGGCGCCAGATAGCTCCAGCGCCAAATCCAGTTCCTCTTGCGAAGGTTCGCGTCCGTAGGTGATGTTCTCGCGGACGGTACCGGGTAGCAGGAATGGCTCTTGGGTCACCACGCCGAGCTGCGGCCGGAAACGGTTCATGGCCAGCTCGTCGTACGGGACACCATCGGCGCTTAACGAACCACTCTGCGGGCGGTAGAAGCCCAAGAACAGGTTCACGATCGAACTCTTACCCGAACCGTTGGGACCCACAAGGGCCACGATCTTGCCAGGGGCTAGCGATACCGAGACGTTGTAGAGCACCAACGAGTCGGCGTCGTAGCTGAAGCTCACGTTCGACAGCTCAAGCCGGCCTTCCAGCTCGATCTCCTGGCTACCGGTGTAGGGCCGTTCATCCCAGCTGTTCAGGAGCGCGTAGATACGTTCCCAGCCACGGCGACCCTCAACAATGGACGTAAAGGACTGGGCGGTATCGCCAGCAGGGCCGCGCAGGATTGCGAACCCGGCATAGAACGACAACAGCTCACCCAGCGACATCGTGGTGTTGATGACGGTCAAACCACCGGCCAACAACAAGCCCGCACCCGCCACGGCTATCACGCCCTGCTGGATAGCGGGGTTAACCGAGGCCAAAAAAGCAACCCGTCGGTTGGTATCACGCAAGTGGTCGAGCTGGTTGGAAGCTGTCTCATATTCGTGTGCCTCGGCACCTGCCAGCCGCACGAGCTCTTGGCTTCGCAGCATGAGCAACGCTCGGCTGCTGAAGTCTCGATAGGCGGGATGGAATTCATCAGACGCACGAGTGATTCGGTGATTCAGCATGCGTCCGGCCACAAACAGCACGGGCGCAAACGCCAAGGTCACCAGAGCAAGCTTCCAGTTGAGCAATACCAGGACCACCGCAATGCCACTGGTCAGAATCACGTTGGGCACCATGGTGGTGACCACGACAGAGGTCATGGTTTGCACGCGAAGCGCATCTTGTACGACCGTGTCATGAAGGTGCCCAACGGGCGTGTTGTCATAGGCAGACTTCGGGAGTTGCAACAGACGGGCATACACGTCACCACGCAGACGCCGAATAACTTCGAGCGTCACGCGCAGGTCGATCTTGCGAGCCACGATCTGCACACCCACGCTGAGCACCGCCAGCACCACCATGACCGACGCAATCAGCACCATCTGGCGGCTGTCCTCGTCTGGTAACGCTCCATCGATTGCTTGTCCCAGCAGCAGCGGGATAGGCAGCAACAGCAAGGCCTGCAGTGCGGCGAGCACGGTTGCCAAGATCATGGCGCCACGGAAGGGCTTGAATCGGCGCATGAAGGCGCGCCATTGAGGGCTCATCGGTCTTCACATCTCTTTAGCTCAAGTTCCACAGCGCGGGCCAGGATCTTTGCGTTCGGTTCGCGCAGAACCTCGTCATTGTCGTGGGATCCGCCCACCTGCCGGAAGGTCACGCCACTTGCGGCGATCTCTGCCCACATGGCGGTCAGTTTCTCGTTTTCTTCATCTGAGTTGGCATCGCCGAGGAACAAGACTAGGTGCACATCGAGCGGTTTGGGTTGGTAGGCGTGGAATGCCCGGGCCATGGCTTCAGCCACGCGGCGGTGGTTCTCTGCAAGGGTCCCCCGTTCGGCAACGTGGATCGCGGCACGTTCCTTCCGGCGTTGGACCGAGCTAACCAGCTCGTTCACGATGGCTTTGAACTCGCGCTTGGCTACCAATCGCCCGTACTTCTGGCGCCGAGTAGGTTCGACATAGTCGGGCGAAGGGATCCCCGCTTCCACAGCCCCAAGGAACTCGACGACGTGACCGCGAGCCATCAGCCGCCGCGCAACCTCGATCCCCAGAATGCCCCCGACGCTGTATCCAAGGATGCGGTAAGGCCCTACGGGCTGGGTGGCCAACATGGCGTCGACCTGGCGGTCGGCCAAGGCGGCGATGTCCTCGAGTGGGCTGACAGCGCCATCGACGCCTGGAGCTTCGATACCAAGGACAGCGTTGGAACCGCCTAAGTGGGAGACCATTGGCTCATACAGAACAAGCGATCCGCCAGCAGGGTGGATTAGCCAAAGCGGTGGGGGTGCATCCAGGCTGGCACCACGGAGTTGAACAACCTGTTCGGTGGACCCGGCGGCAACGGTACTGGAGTCGGTCAAGCCGAGAAGGTCTCTGGGTGTTCGCGCCTTAAACAAGCCAGAAAGCGGTATCTCTGCGCCAAAGCGTTGTTCAAGCCGCGTGAGGAGTTCGATGGCGAGTAGCGAGTTCCCCCCGGCTTCGAAGAAGTCGGAGTCTGGGCCAATATCGCCCGTGCCAAGTACATCCGCCCAAAGCGCGAGCATGGCCGCCAGCTGGGGATCTTCTGGAACCTCTGACGATTCGGTGACAGGGCCGGGCGCTACCGCGGCGAGGTCGAACAGCTTCTGGCGGTCGGCTTTGCCGGACGGCGTCAGGGGCAAGGCGTCGAGCACGGTGATAGTGCTCGGCACCATGTACGCGGGAATCTGCTGAGCGAGTTGCCGTTTGAGGTCCGCAGGGTCAACATCATCGTCACAAACGGCGAACGCAGCGAGGCGGCGCGCCGCACCTTCGCCCACAACGAGGGCCACCGCACTCAAGACCGAGTCTTGAGCTAGTAACGCTGATTCGATTTCGCCGAGTTCGATACGAAAGCCACGTAGCTTGATCTGATGGTCGACACGGCCGAGGTATTCAATTGCGCCATCGTGGCCGCGACGAACGCGATCACCGGTTCTGTACATGCGTACTGACTCGCCAGCGACGTTTCGCGTCACGAACCGCGCGGCTGTGAGGTCGCTGTCGCCAAGATAGCCAATCGCTAGGCCAGGCCCGGACACATACAGTTCCCCCGCCACGCCAGCTGGCAAGGCGGCCCCATCCGGGTCGAGTACGTGGAGCCCCGTGTTCGGGACAGGGAATCCGATCGGGATAGACGTAGCACCTGGAGCAACATCTTCGATGAGGTAGTAGGACGAGAACGTCGTGCACTCGGTTGGCCCGTAGCCATTGACAAGCCGCTTCGGCCCGTTCTCCAGGATGCGCCGCATGCTGTCTGGGTCGAGGGCTTCGCCGCCAACAATCAGCGTGTCCAGCCCGCCGAAGGCATCCGGCACCTCGGCTGCAACAAGATTGGCCAGAGACGTAGTAAGGAACATCGTGCTGACCGAGCCAGACTCAAGCGCCCGAGCGAAAGCCTTTGGTTTTGCCAGGGTGTCAGCGTCAAGAACTTGGATCCTGGCCCCGTTGGCCAACGCCCCCCACACTTCAAAGGTCAGCGCATCGAAGGCTGGGTTCGATGCCATGGCCACCACAGAATCGCGAGAAACGGGTGCGTAGATCATATCGTTGACGAGACGTTGGATGGCGACGTGGGGGACGATCACGCCCTTCGGGACACCAGTACTTCCCGACGTAAACATGGCGTAGGCTGGCTCGCCTTTGTCTACGTCGATAATGGGCGCAGTGCCGCGAAGTGTCTCGATCTGCAGCGAAGAGCCTTGTGTCGATATCACGGCGCTGGCCCCCGCAACATCCAGCACGGTACGGGTGCGCTCCGGAGGTGAAGCGCTATCGATTGGCAGATAGACGGCCTTGGCTTTGAGGATGCCCAGCATTGCTACGACCAGCTCGACGGACCGCTCAAGTCGGCAAGCCACAATCGAGCCTTCGCGAACGCCAAGTCGGGTGAGCTGATGCGCAACATCTGTGGCTTCTTCGATGAGTTCGCCGTAGCTGATGGTCCGGTTTGCGTCGATGACCGCAGTGGCAGCCGGGTCTTCGCTCGCTCTGGCCTCTACGACCGCTTCGACGCGTTCGTGATGCGGAAATGGGCGACGGTCGACAGTTCCGTTGTCGAGTTGCCACCGCAGTTCTGAGGGGCTGACGAGTTCGAGTTGACCGAGCGTCTGACCGGGTTCTGCGATCACCTGCTCGGCAAGGTGCTCAATGGTGGCCGCAAGTTGTCGAATGACCCACGGCTCAAGCACCTGGTCATCGAATCCAAGGGATACCGAGAAGTGCCCTTGCTCGTCGATCCGACTGTAGATCATCAGGTCTGCAACAAGACCAACATCGCCGTGGGCCTCTGCAACCGGACTCACGTCCAGGCCGCCTAGCTGGGGGCCGTCGTGACCGGCATGATTGTGGAACTGGCACATCACACTGATTAGGGGCACAGACCCAGCGGTTTGCGGGAGACCCAGCTGAGCCACCAGCGCGTCCAAGGGAACGTCGCCGTGGCTGAGTGAAGCTCCTGTCACCCGACGGACCGTCTTGAGCAGATCAGCGAAGGTAGCGTCGTTGTCGGCCGGCACAGGCAACATGATTGTGTTGACAAACAAGCCGACAACATCTTCCAAGGCAGTTTGCGTTCGTTCGCTGCGCGGTGTCCCGATAACTGTGACCGGGTCTCGCGAGAGCCTTTGAAAGAGCATCGCTGCCAGCGCGACCGACAGCTGGAATGGCGACACGCCGCACCCGCTGGCCTGCTCTAGGAGCTTCTGCGCAGTGTGCCGAGACAAGTCAACAGGCACATTGTGAATAGTTCCGCCTGGGTTCGCCTTAGTGCGCCGGCCCGGCAGCTCGATCGGTCTTGGGTCTTGACCTAGGGCATTGCGCCAGTACTCCAACGACCGGTCCAACACGCCGCTCTTGAGGCGGGCGCGCTGCCATACGGCGAAGTCGCTGTACTGCAAACGAGGAGGCGCTTCCTCAGGTGCTTTCCCAGCCACGATCTGCCCGTAGCGATCGCCAATTTCACTGATCAGCGCGTCCATGGTCTGATCATCGCTGGCCAGATGATGCACGATCACGGCCAGATAGTGATCGTCGGGAGAACACCGCACCAACAGCGCTCTCAAGGGGTGCTCGCGAGCGATGTCAATTGGTCTACACGAGGCATCGTTGCAAAGTGCTCTTGCGTGTTCGTCTCGCTCGGCCGGCCGCACGTGTGCCAAGTCGGTAACGGTCAACACATCTCGAACCATTTCTGGTGGGTCGATGACCTGTTGGGGCTTGCCCTCAAGATCGACGACAATCCGTGTCCGGAGTGCTTCGTGGCGGCGGGCCAAACTCGTCAGCGTTGCTTCTAGCGCAGACTCTTCGAGAGGTCCACGCACGCGCCATACGCTGGGAATGAGATAGGGCAGGTCTTCGGAGCGGATCTGCCCGTGCAACCACAGGCTCTCTTGGCTAGCCGAGAGTGGCGCTCGGTCAAGATGAAGACGCGCCGGCGTAGCCGGCCAACCGAAGGCCAAATCCCCGCGTGAGTTGGAGGGGGCGGGGGACGCGTCGGTGTTGGCCCCGGCTGGAATGGAGCCGACCGCTTTCGGCGCCAGCGGCACAGGAACGGCGGGCACAGGCAAAGGCGGTGTGTCAACCACCGGTGGCGGCGCTGGCACGTCGGCCGCGCCAGGCAACGGCGACGAGACCTGGGATTCGGTCGGTTCGGGCTGGGAGCTTGGCGCCGCTGGGACGCTGACCCCAACGAGATCAGCGATCAGATCGACCATGTCAGAAAGCACAGGGTGTTCGAAGACGTTCGCGACGCCGAACTCGATACCAAACGCTTCCTCAACCATGAACGCCATGCGAACCGCCGTCAAAGACCGGCCGCCCAACGCAAAGAAGTCTGCATCGGCACCGTCGACCTTGCAGTGGAGAAGCTCTTCCCACAGCGCCACGAGACGACTCGCGATATCCGCGTCGGCAGATGGAGACGCTTTGTCAGCCGGGACTGCCGCAGATTCAGCGATCTCCTGCCCAACTCGAGATTCAGCGAGTCGCGCCAGCTGGCTCCGGTCAATTTTGCCGTTGACGTTGGTTGGGATGACCTCGACCTCCTGAATGAATTTGGGGATCATGGCCGCGGGCAACAACTGAGCGAGATCACGACGAAGCACAACGATGTCGATGGGACGGTTTGCAACTACAAAGAGTTCTAGTTGGACTGCTCCAGCATCGTCTACGACCACGACTGCGGCGTTTTGGACAGCCGGAAGCGAATGCGCTGCTCGCTCCACCTCGTCAATCTCGATGCGGTGGCCGTCGACCTTCACTTGGTTGTCGAGACGACCCGACACGACAAACTGTCCGTCGCCTTGTTGCCGGGCTCGGTCACCAGTTCGATACCAACGCGTGCCGGCCACGTCGACAAACGCCGCCGCAGTAGCGGTGGGGTTGTTGAGGTAGCCAAGTGCGAGTTGGGCTCCAGCCAGCCACAGCTCGCCCCACTCGCCACGGTCAACTTCAATCCCATTGTCGTCGGCGACCATGGCCCGAACCTGGTCAAGCGGCTGCCCAATGGGAACGATGTCAGCTTGACCATGTTGGGCATCGAGGACAGCACTAAGCGCAACAACGGTGCCTTCGGTAGGTCCGTACGAGTTGATGAGCCTTGGCGAACGGCCGTTACTGAGGTGGCTGTACCAGCTAGCCACGGCGTCAGTTCGGGCGGCCTCGCCACCGATCACAACGTTGCGTAGCGTTGCTGGCATCTTGGTTTCGCTCGTGAGCTGAGCAACAATCTCGTGCCACAGCGCTGTTGGGAGGGAAAGCTGCGTGATGCGGTGGTCGTCAACAAATTGGAGGAGGGGGCGCAACGAGCCAAGCAAGTCTTCGGGGCGCAGAACCGAGACGCCACCCATGGCCAACGGCACGTGGACTTCTTCGACCGAACCGTCAAAGGCAAGCGAGTGGAACTGGAGGACTTTGTCGCCAGGGCGGAAGTCATACGCCAGACTGGCGGCGTCGACGAAGGCAGAAACGGCGCCGTGCCCAATCTCCACCCCTTTGGGTGTGCCAGATGTGCCTGAGGTGAAGATGACGTAGGCCGGGGTTGACGAGTCGAGTTCGGCTCGCGGCACAGGGTTTGTGTTGTGCTTCGGGTCGAGCCACACGGCACGGTCGATGCCAGATTGGGCTTGATAACGTGTGCTCACCACGGCGGACACGTCGGCGTGTTGCAGGATCTTGCGGTTACGAGTTGCGGGCGCTGCGGCGTCGATGGGTACGTACGCTGCCCCCAACCACCATGCTGCATACATCGCCGCGATAGTGCTCGTGCTTCGCCAGGCATCGAGGGCGATACGGTCGCCGGCTTGGACGCCCAGGGCCGCAAGCTCTGCAGCGTAGCGGCCTGCGAGTTCCACCAACTGCGCCGTTGAGATGGACTCGTCGCCCTGCTCGAGCACGATCTGGTTGGGTCGTTGAGTGGCCAGGTTCCAGAGACGCTCAGGGAGCAGCAGTCGACCGCCTTGGTTCTGCGGACTCGTCGCCCGCACATCGCCCTGATGAGGGCCAGATAGAGATGCTGGTTCCTCGCTCGTGGCGGCAACACTCGGTACCGGCGCAGCGGAAACCCGATTGTTGGTCGTCTGGCTCTCACCGTTGCTTAGGTAGTCCAAGAGCGCGTTCTCATACTTGGCAGCCAGCTGGGCGAGGTGCTCTTCTTCGAACCGTGAGGCCCTACCAACGACCCGCAAGACCCCGGCGCCGTCCCTGATGGCAATCCGAATGGACAGCTCAAACTTTGCGACCGCGAGTTTCGGTGGGTAGGCCTTGTGGGTCAGCCCTGGCCCAAGGTCCAGCATCCTCGGAGCCTGGTCAAGGACTTCGAACTCGAGGCCATCAATCAACTTCGTTGCCGCGGGGCCGCTCAGTCCTGCTTGGTCCAAGATGAGATCGAGCGGAACCTGCGAGTGCATGAACGCGCCAAGCACAGCAGAACGAACCGCGTTGAGGTCTAGGTTTTGGCCTCGCGCACCGAGTCGTAGCGGCACAGTGTTGACGAAGTATCCTATAGCGGACTCGGTATGGGGCCAGGAGTGTTCGCCGGCCACCATTGACACGACGGTCTCATCCTCACCTGTCTCGTTGCGAACGAGCCCGGCCAGTACCCGCAGCCCCAGCATGAAGGGCGTTGCCCCTGCGTCGCGGGCAACCGACCGCATGGAGGTGATCGTCTCAGCGGCGAGGGGACGCTCGACCAACACCGCTTCTCGGGGGTCGCCTCCAGTGTCAGTACCCAGGGATCGCTCTGGCAATGGTGGCCGAAGCGCCTCCTGCCAATAGGCCAACTCCTTGGCGAAGCCACCGTTGGCCGCTGTTCGTCGCTGATCGGCGGCGTAGTCAACGTAACTGGCCGGGACCGCAGGGAGATCGGGATCGGTGTCGTTGGTGTATGCCCGGTAGCAGGCGGACAACTCGTCATAGAACAGCTGCGCGCTTCCGCCGTCCACGACCAGGTGATGGAAGAGCAGGCACAAGACGGAGCGGTTGGGGTCTAGCCGGATCACATGAATGCGCATCAGCGCCTCGGCACCGATGTCAAAAGGCTGACTGACCAAGTCGGCAAGAAGCGCGTCGCACTGCACAGCCTGCTCGGACGGTAGCACCGAAGTGAGGTTGTGGATCTGCGCCTGGAGCGCGCTTGGTGGGTCGACACAGAGTTGCGGTTGGCCCTGCAGAAGGACCACGCGACTGCGTAACGCTTCGTGCCGAGCGCGAACGGCTGTTATGGCTCGGAGTAGCGCGTCTAGATCGAGTTCACCGTCGAGCTGTTCGCAGAAATGCACCGTGTAGTCGGCGGTGCCGGGGTTGGACTGTTCGACGAT
>JAUIIS010000341.1 GCA_030431575.1 Acidimicrobiia bacterium
GTGCCCGCGCCGACCTGGAAGATGCGGGGGTCGAGTCCGTGGGGTTGCACCGGCTTCGAGGCGGCGTCGGGAGCTGGCTCTTCGCCGCCTGCTGGCTGAGTTAGGTCTATGGGCAGTTGGCCGCCTGCTGGCTGGCTCAGCTCTATGGGCAGTTCGGCGCCGGGTAGCGACACCGCTGCGAGACCCGCCGTTTGTGTGTCCGGGGCGGGACCCAGCGTGATGGTGTCCGCCGCCACGATTGCCGCCTCGGGGGCCTGACCCGACGCCACTGCCTGTTCGTGGGCGGTGCCGGACGCAGCATCGGTTGTGGGCTCGTCGGCGCCCTCACTGCGGGAGGCCTCGTCGTCGACAGCGGTCGGGTCGTCGTCTTGTAGACGTTCGCCACCATTCGATGGCGCCGTGTCCATCGGCTCTTTGATGTCCTTGGCGCTAGCTTTGGCGTCCTCGGGGGATGCCTCGCGGCCTTGAGCACGGTCCAGCTCTTTGTCGAAGCTGCGCGCGGTGGGCTCTGAAGCCAGCCCCTCGGCGCGTTTGGCGGCGGGCCTGATCTTGAGCGCTTCTGGTCGAGCCGGCATAGCCGGCAGCTGCGTTGCTACCACGGGGAACTCCTGAATTGTTCGAGACGGCCAATGACCTTGGCCACGTAGGCCGTGGTCTCTTCATAGGGGGGTATGCCGCCGTATTTCTGAACCGCGCCAGGCCCCGCGTTGTAGGCGGCAAGCGCAAGACGTGTGTCACCAAAACGATCGAGCTGCGTGCGGAGGTATCGCGCTGCGCCGTCGATGGCCTGCAGCGGGTCGCGGGGGTCCACACCGAGACCCTCGGCGGTGCCGGGCATGATCTGCATCAGACCCTGGGCACCGGCATGGGAAACTGCGTCAGGGTTGAAGTTGGACTCTGTCCAAGCCACCGAAGCAAGCAGGTTGGGGTCGATCCCGTATTTGGCCCCGGCCGCTTGGAACGCTGGCATGAAGTGGTGAGCCTTTTCGGGGATACTGCTGGGTAGGCCAGAGGTGACGCTGGTCGCGCCCCAGGGGGGAATGTATGGCTGGGGTTGGTTACCCCATACCGAGCCGAGGGTCCCTGGAGCCACCGACGTATTGCCCATGCCTTGGCCCTGGAGCATTTGGGCGAAGATCGTGGCGGCATCTGCGCCGCTGGCTCCGGCCGCGCTGGTGGTTTGCGCGGTGCTGATTGGTGCAGCGCCGAAGCGTTGTTGGATGGTGTTGATGCGCGATCGGATGTCATCGATCATGGTCTTCGGCCTCCCGTCGCCGCATCGATGCAAGCTCGTCGAGCGCTCGTTGTGCTGCTTGGGCTGCAAGCGACGCTTGCGTTGCTAGGCGGCGTCCTTCGAGCTTTTCGAGGCTGCGACGGCGCCGCACAGCGCCGCGAAGTTGATCACGCGCTTCAAGTTCGGCCTGCAGCCTCTCGCGGAGCGCTTCATCAGCCAAGCGCGCTTGGTCAGCCCGCAATGCCGCTCGCTGGCGCTGCTTTACGAAGTCATCGGCTGAGGTGACGTGATCTTCGTCGGTGCTCAGCTCATCTAGTCTGCGCCGGCTCGTCTCTGCGTCTTCGCCAGCGCTGCGAGTTTCTCTTCCCGCCGTGGCGGCATCGCGCAGCGCTGATTCTTCGTTTCGCTTCGCGAGACGTAGGACCGACCGCAGACGGTTTGGCTGTGCGTCTGCCATATCAGTCCTCCTCGTCGTCTTGGTCTTCGGCGCCGGGCCGTTCGATTTCAATGGCCCCTGACTCTTCGAGCTCTCGGACTACCGCGACCACACGACCGCGTGCGGCCTTAACCTCGGCAGCCTTGGGGTTCTGGAGATACTCGATCTCTTCTTTGAGGGAGTCTCGGGCACGTTCTGAGAGGTTCCGGAAGATCAGGTCTTGGATCTCCTCAGAAGCTGACTGCAGGCCAAACGCGAGGTCCATTGTTTCGATGGACTTGAGCACCTGCTGGATGGCTCGATCGTTCAACATGATGATGTCGTCGAAGACGAACAGTCGCTCTTGGATCTCCACGGCGAGCTTCTCGTCTTGGCCCCTGATGGACTCGACGATCGCCTTTTGAAGTTTCGGGCTGGACTGGATCAGGACATCCACAAGGAGGCTGACGCCCTCGACCGTTTGCCCGCTGTCTCCAAGACGTGAAGCCAGACGGTCCCGCATCGCGTCATCGATCGCCTCGACCACATCTGGCGCGACCGAGCTAAGTGACGCAACGCGCATGGCCACATCGGAGCGTTTCGGATCTTTGAGCTTTCGCAGAACCTTGGCAGAGACACCGGGATCGAGATGCGCCAACGCGACGGCAATCGTTGCTGGCGGTTCGGCAGCCAAACCCTTGGCCACGTCGTCCGGGTCGAGCGTTGCGATCCACGCGAAGGGGCGGGTGGACTTGGGATCTATGGACCTAGCGATCTCCCTGCCTTCGTCTGCGCCATAGAGCTGGGTGAGAACGCGCTTTGCGAAGTCGATTCCGGCAGGCTTGGTTTGCTTCTCGAGGAGCTCCTTTGTGAAGTCCTTGAGAACCTCGCGGGCTTCTTCGGGAGTCATCTGAATGGTCGCCATGTCCGAGGCAAGCTGGCGGACTTTGGGTTCCGGCAGCGACTTGAGCATGCGCGCCGCGCGATCGGGGCCCAGGGCCACCAAGATCTGAGCTACGCGCTCGCGCTGTTCCGGGAGTCCAACTGGCATGTCAGCTCACAGAGTCCGACACCAGGTCGCGCAACATGCTTGCCACCTGGTCACTTTGGGCGTCTATGAGGTCGAGGAGGTCTACCGTGGTGTCCACCCCGCCTGCGTCGAGGTTGGTCGCTGCGGCTTCCAGACTCGCCGCTCCGGCGCCAATGGCTCGTCGTTGTTCCTCGTCGCCGGTGGGGGCCTCCTGATCGCTGCCTTGGGTTAAGGCCTCAACAGTGGAGGGGTCAATCTCTATATCGACGCGCTCGGGCGCCGGGATCAGCGTCTTGAGTCCCTTGCGCAAGAAAAGCAAGGCCAGGATCAAGCCAATGATGGCCACGGCGGTCTTGACATAGCCGAGGATGGCGTCCATCCCGCCGGCCCCGACGGCCGCTGCTGCCACAACATCGGCCAACTCGCCCTCTTCGGGCTGATCGAAGGTGAGAGCCTGCACAACAATTGAGTCACCCCGTTCAGCGTCGATACCGACTGCTGCGGCTACGAGAGGCTCAAGGGCAGCTGGATCTGGGGCTGGATCAAGGCTCTCGTCGAGGAGAACAGCAACAGTGAGACGCTGAACCGATCCGGGCATCTGTTTGGCCACAGTTCGGGTGGAAGGTACGCCGTATTCTCGGTTGGTCTCCTCGCGGAGGTAGGCCGATCCGTCTTCGCCAGCAAGGTCACCGGCGTCGGTTACTTCTTCGGCGGTTCCCAGAGTGCCCAGCGGCACAGAGTTGTCGCCTGTGAAAGCCTCGTCCAAGGTGCTCTCGCGTAAGGTCACCTGTTCGTCGACGCTGTATGTGACAGTCTCAGACTCGAGTTCGTCGAAGTCCAGGTCGGCAGTAACTCGAACGACGGCGTGGCCAGGGCCAAGCGCCACAGCAAGCATGGACTCGGCAGCCATTTCTAGCTGAGCTTCGAACACTTCTTGCATCTGGAGCTGCTGATCGCCGCCGGCGGTGGCGGCCGCGCCTGAGAGGATCCGGCCTGAGGTATCAGCCACCGTGACGTTGCCTGAGTCGAGACCCGGGACCGATGACGCAACGACGTTGGCAATCGACACCACCGTGCCTTGAGAGATCATGCCTTCTACAACAACCGAGGCTCTCACAAGGTCTTCGTTATCGGAGAAGAGTTGGTCTTCTGGGATGGCGAGATGGACGGTGGCGCTGGTCACGTCGTCCATGCTCACAATCGTGCGTGCCAGCTCGCCCTCGACTGCTCGT
>JAUIIS010000342.1 GCA_030431575.1 Acidimicrobiia bacterium
CCCTCGAGCACGAACTCGGCACGGTTGGCGAGGTCTCGTACGAGCTGCTTTTTCCACCTACTCCAGGCCGACGAACCAGTTGCGATGGAGTCGGCTTCGGTCAGCGCGCGCAACAAGTGCAGTACCTCGACGCTGCCCGCCGCGTCGGCGACGCCGTGAATGGTGCCGTCGTCGTCGAGGTCTCGTCGGGTGGCGACATCTGGCAACAGGAGGTGATGCTCACACATGGCAACCAGCATGTCGATGTCGGGCTGAGGGAAGCCCATGCGCCCCGCAATAGTAGGGATGAGCTCCATGCCGACCACTGTGTGATCGCCGGGGTAACCCTTGCCAATGTCGTGCAACAAGGCACCAACCAGCAACAAGTCCGGTCGTTCCACTTCGTCGATGAACGCGGCCGCCTCGGCGGCGGTTTCCCAGAGGTGACGGTCGACGGTGAAGCGGTGGTAGGCGTTGCGCTGAGGGCGTGAGCGGTTGGGGGCCCATTCGGGAATGAAGGGCACAAACAGCCCAAGCTGATCGATGGTTTCCACCACCGGAATGGCTTTGTGGCCCGCCTTGAACACGTCGACAAAGAGCTTCCGGAGTTCGGCGCTCCATGGAGTGTCGACCTCGATGCTGGCCGTCTGGAGCCGGTCGATGGTGGTGGGGGCCAGGCGAGCATTGTGGTGCGCAGCAGCGGCGGTGAGGCGTAAGACCGCTTCGGGCGTGACTTCGGCTTCGGCTTCGAGGTGCACCCGGCCTTCCATGACGGTGACCCCCGGGCCGCCCACAACGACGGCGCTTCTTCTCAGTCTGGGGAGACGCCGCCTCAGGCCGTCGATCATTTGGGTCATGACTTCGTCGGCATGCCAAGCAATAGCTCGACCTGCGCTGGCGACGTCTGCCATGAGGGCGTCGGCGTCTACGTAGTCGAGGGCCGCGGCGACGGCGTCTTGTTGCTGAAGCAGGAGCACATTGCCTGCTCGGCCCGAAACGCGGTGGAGCTCGACGCGGGCGCGGAGAATGGTTTCGTGGGCTTCGAGGAGTCCTGTTTCTTCCAGCGAACCATGGCCGCGTTCGGTGAGTCCAGCCCATCGCAGCATGTGTACGTCGCGCAGGCCACCTCGGCCGTTCTTGAGCGCAGGCTCAAGCATGAAGGCCACTTCACCAGAGCGTTCATGGCGCTCGGCGGCAGATTCCTCAAGGCGAGGCAGCCATGTCTTGGCCTGTTTGCGCCACACGGTTCTGGCCGAGCTGGCGAGCTTGCGGGTGAGTTCGGTGTCGCCGGCGAGGTGCCTGATGGTGAGCAGCGAGGTGGCAGTGTCTAGGTCGGAGCGTGCAAGCTCAATAGCTTCGGAGATGGTTCGGACCGAGTGCCCAAGTTTGGCGCCTTGGTCCCACAGCGGATACCAGAGCTTCGAAGCCAGCTCTTCGATCTCGTCTTCGAGGTTGTGAACCAACAAGACGTCGAGATCGCTGTATGGGGCCAGCTCGGCTCGGCCGTAACCACCAACAGCCACCAGCGCAACACCCGTCGAGCGGGCGATGGTCTCGTCGAAGAGGTCGCTCAGCCAGCCATCCACGGCATCGGACAGCGCCTTACACAACGGCGTACCCGTTAGCTCAACGTTGTCAAGGACCGTTCCCCGCACCTCATTCAACGACATCATCGTGTGACCCTAACGCTCCCAACCAGAGACGCCGACTGCGAACGATTGCCTTACGCCTCTCTGTCGGTGGCGCAAGGCAATCGTGTAGCTGGTGCTAGAGCCGACCGAAGATGGAATCGCTGTGGTTGTAGGCCGTTTCGGCATGCTCAGCTTGGTCGAGGCCAACGTCTTCGGCTTCAGGGGACACCCGCAAGCCAATGGTGGCGTCGAGCACCTTGGCGATGCCGTAGGTAACGACGAAGGAGAAGATGATGACCGAGCCCATGGCGACGATTTGGTCGACCAAGAGGCTTCCGCCGCCGAAGAACACGCCATCTTGGAAGTCGGCGATGTCGTTGCTGATGGCGGAGTTGTCGGCAAAGAAGCCGAGCATCAGACCACCGATAATGCCGCCGCCGCCGTGGACACCAACAACGTCAAGCGAGTCGTCGTAGCCGAAACGGTTCTTGAGTTGGATGAGGAAATAGCAGCTGACGCCAGCTACTAGGCCAAACGCAATGCTGGCCAGACCGCCCACGTAGCCGGCCGCCGGAGTGATAGCCACCAGGGCTGCGACTACACCTGAGGCTGCGCCGAGGCTGGTGGCATGGCCGTCTTTGATTCGTTCGATGGCTAGCCAGCCAATCATGCCAGCCGCGCCGGCGACGAAGGTGTTGAGTAGGGCTTGCACGGCTTGACCGTTGGCTGCACCGGCGGAGCCAGCGTTGAAACCAAACCAGCCGAACCACAAGATGCCGGTCCCCAACATGACCAAGGGCAAGCTGTGGGGTGGCGAGATCTCTTCGGGCCAGCCTTTGCGCTTACCGAGAACCATGACAAGCGCTAGTGCAGCAACAGCGGCGTTGATGTGGATCGCGGTTCCGCCAGCAAAGTCGATGGCGCCCATCTCTTCATGCCAGCCGCTGTACACCCAGTACGTCACGGGGGTGTAGACCAGCAGCACCCAGATAGGCACGAAGGTGGCCCATGCCGCGAACTTCATGCGGTCTGCGACGGCTCCAGAGATAAGCGCCGGCGTGATCGACGCAAACGTCATGAGGAAGGCCACAAAGATCAGCGATTCGGCGTCCTGGTTAAGCCCGTCGAGACCTATTTGGTCCCAGTTGCCAATGAAGTCGCCGCCGAAGAATCCGCCCGACCCTTCCTCGTTGGCCGAGTTGCCCAAGGTCCAGGCGACGGTGACCCAAAGCAACGGAACGATCCCGATGCAATACATGTTCATGGTCAACATGTTCAGGACGTTCTTCGCGCGGTCCATGCCGCCGTAGAACAACGCCAACCCTGGAACCATGAAGACCACCAAGGCCGTGGAGATGAGCATCCAGGCAAGATCGCCGCTGTCCATAGTGTTTCCTCCTCATCGGCTGCCCTCTTTGGCAATCCGACAGCTATCGCAAAGTCAGAGGCCAGCTTCGGGAAAGGTTGTTTCCCCATAGGGTCAGTAATGTTTCGACTCGGTTAACAGCATCAGGTCATCGGTTCTTCGCTGTTGTGATGCGACAATGGGGCTATGGCCGTGGAAGAGACCTGTCGTCACTATTCGAGTCGGACGGTGAACACCGAGTTGGTGCAGCGCTGCCGTCTCGACGCAAACGAGAAAACACCGTTTGCTTGCCCCGACGGATGCGTGTTTTTTGAGCCTCGCAATATCTCCGACGCCGGCTGGCAGCAATAGCACGGACTTGGCGGCCGTTTAGCGCTGACCCTCGTCGCGCCGACGTTGGAGGTGTAATCCAGCTTTGGCTGCACCCCAAACGATGCCCGCAGCGTGTGTTTCTTCGCCGACATCGCTGAGATTGCCTGGGGTAACCCCGAACGGGTCGTTGGGGAATGCCCATCGGGAGACGTCGCCGCGATGCACCGGCGCTGCGCCGAGCTGGTGCAGCACCTCAACCGGGAACCGCACTGCTTCGCGAAATACCGAGAGCGGCGTGGTCGCCTGGCGATCAATGTCGGTCGTCAGCAAGCTACCCAGTCGGTCGGCCACAAAGGCTTGGGCTCGAGTCGCCGCATCAGCCACGAGCAACTCCGCGTCGTCTCCGCCTTGGAGGCGTTGGGACACAACGACCCGATGCACGCAGGTAGCCACCCAGCTTGGGGTGTCGGCAACCGCAGCTGCCAGCAACGCCTCGCCGTAGTGGGCAATCTCGGTCTCGTCCATCGTGGAGAAATGGTAGCGAGTGACCCCCAAAAGGTGGGTTGAGCCTAACGCCGTTTGGCGCAGGCGTTGTGGAATGTGGTGGACTGTCGGCC
>JAUIIS010000343.1 GCA_030431575.1 Acidimicrobiia bacterium
GCTCGGCAAGTTTGTCCAACAGGATCGGCCGATCCGCGGCCTTGAAGCTGCTGGCTACACCGAGGTGGTGCAGGTCGCCATCGTCGTCGAATGCCCCGAGGAGTAGCGAGCCCACGCCATCGCCTGACTTGTGGATGCGGTATCCGGCCACAACGCAGTCGGCTGTCTTCAGTTGCTTGACCTTGAGCTGAGCTCGTTTGTCTTCTAGATAAGGCCCGTCGGCGGGTTTTGCCATAACGCCATCGAATCCGGCGCCCTCGAAGCGGTTGAACCATTCTTGGGCCATGTCGCGGTCGGTTGTGCTGGGGGTCAACATGATGGGGCTGGTGAAGTTCTGGCCGATTTCGTTGAGCATCGCCCGGCGATCGGCGAACGGCCGCTCCATGAGGTTGTCGTCGCCAAGGGCAAGGAGGTCGAATGCCACGAACGTTGCCGGGGTGGTCTCAGCGAGCATCTTGACTCGTGACTCGGCTGGGTGGATGCGTTGGCCCAAGGCATCGAAATCAAGGCCCACTTCACCGGGCACGACCAGCTCACCATCCACCACGCAGCGTTGGGGCAGGATGGCTTTGATTGGTTCGGGAAGCTCGGGGAAGTAGCGGGTGAACGGTTTCTGGTTTCGGCTGCCCAGTTCTACCTCGTCGCCGTCGCGGAAGATGATGCACCTGAAGCCATCCCACTTGGGTTCAAAAACGAAGTCGCCCGTGTCGCCTTCGGGAATCTCGTGGACCGCCTTGGCCAACATGGGTTTTACCGGGGGATTGACCGGGAGGTCCATGACTCGCTACTTGCGCCAGTTCAACACGTCGCCGGTGCCGGTCAGCAGGACCGACCCGGGAAATACCCGGAGGCGCCACGGCGTGAGCTTGAGCGCTGCGAACGATGGCGAGGTCGGTCCTTCCCAACTGGGGATCATGGCAGGGTCATAACCCACCGGCGCCGGGGCGTTCTTGAAGAGCTCCCAAATGCGGGTGCGTTCGTTGTCCTCAAAGACCCAGTCGGCGCGGCATTCGGCCTGGCAGGTGTCTTGACTTGGGGCCCAGTACGACAGCGACACGTTTGGGGTGACGTTGAGGTGTGCTCGTTTGGTCGGTGTTGGACCCGTGCCGATCCATCCCACCAGTTCACGACCGTCCCATTCCCAGATGGGGTGAAGCACCCGCGTGCGCGGGCGCCCCGCGGTGTCCACCGTGGCAACCGAGCACCACACGATCTCATGTGCCATGTCTACAAATGCAGGGGCGATGTCTTCGATTTCCATCGGCCCATCGTTGCATGGCCTTGGGTGTGGTGGCTAGACCTTTGCCGGGCCGCGATGATGGGGGAGTGATAGATCTTGAACCGCATCATCGTCAGCTCGCCGAAGAGGGCTTCACCATTGTGGAGAATCTCATCTCCAACGACTTGGTCGAGGCACTGCTAGCCGATGTTGCCCGACTAGAAGCAAAGCTGAACCGGTCGCCCGACAACAATCGGTTCGAAGGCAACCGCACCACGCGTACCTACAACCTGTTGGCCCACGGCGACATCTGGCAACGGGTCCCAGCGCAGCCCGAAGTGCTGGCCTTGGTCGAGGGCGTGTTGGGCAAGCAGTGCTTGGTGTCGTCGCTGGCGTCGATTTCGCTGGCCCCTGGCGAGACCGCTCAGGTCATTCACGCCGACGACCAGATTCACCCCATTGCCAAACCGCATGTGGCCACGGTGTGCAACTCAATGTGGGCGCTGACCGATTTCACTGAAGCCAACGGGGCCACGCGCCTGGTGCCGGGTAGTCATTTGTTGGACTCGCCCGACTACCACGAGGACCCGACCACCATCGAGACCATTCCCGCCGAGATGCCCAAAGGGTCCGTGCTTGTGTGGCATGGCAGCACCTGGCATGGAGGCGGGGCGAATACCACCGCCGACGAAGTGCGAATTGGGGTGGCCATGAACTATTGCGCGGGGTTTATCCGCCAGCAGGAAAACCAGCAGCTCGGGATCCCGCCCGAGGTGATGGCGACGTTCTCACCCAAACTGAGGGCTTTGTGTGGATTGGACATGTACCGGGGGTTGACCGGCAACATCGAGAAGCAAAGCCCGGCCCACTTGCTCTACGGTGACCCGCATCAAACCCCGTTGTGGGACATCGATCCAATCGAGGCGCAATCATGAGCGGTATCCGGCCCTTCACCATCCGTGCATCAGATGAAGCGTTGGCCGATCTGGTTGGCCGCATTAAGGCAACGCGCTGGCCCGAGCCCGAGTGCGTGGATGACTGGAGTCAGGGCATCCCGCTGGCGTACACACAAGAAGTTGCGGCCTATTGGGCCGATCAATACGACTGGCGCGACAGCGAGGAACGCCTCAACCGCTTCGACCAGTTCATGACCACTATCGACGATGTGGACATCCATTTCATTCATCAACGTTCGCCGCACGAAGATGCTATGCCGCTCTTGATCACCCACGGCTGGCCGGGTTCTGTTGTGGAGTTCCACAAAGTCATCGAGCCGTTGACAAACCCCACTGCCTTTGGTGGCAAGGCCGAGGACGCGTTCCATGTGGTTGCCCCCTCTTTGCCCGGGTACGGGTTTAGTGGCAAGCCTGCCAAGAACGGCTGGGGTGTCGAAAAGATCGCCGAGGTCTGGGCTGAGCTCATGGATCGGCTGGGCTACAGCCGCTTTGGGGCTCAAGGCGGCGACTGGGGCGCCACGGTCACCACCCAGCTTGGCCGTAACGGAGGCGGCTGTGTGGCTATCCACCTCAACATGCCGTTGGGGCGCCCGCCCAAGGGTGTGACTGACAACCCGAGCGAAGCCGATGCTGCCGCGCTGAAGGCGTTGGGGTACTACCAAGAGTGGGACTCTGGGTATTCCAAGCAGCAGTCCACAAGGCCGCAAACATTGGGGTACGGCTTGGTGGATTCGCCGGTTGGGCAGATGGCGTGGATCTTCGAGAAGTTCTGGGGTTGGACCGACTGCGATGGTCATCCCGAGAACGCACTGGGCCGCGACGAGATGCTCGACAACGTCATGTTGTATTGGCTTAATGCGTGTGGTGCTTCGTCGGCGCGTCTGTATTGGGAGAGCTTCGGGGCTTTTAGCCGTACCGAAAAGGTTGAGGTTCCCACTGGTGTGGCCGCGTTCCCTAAAGAGATTCTGCCTTCCCCTCGGTCGTGGTGTGAGCCTGGCTACAACATCACGCACTGGACCGACATGCCTAAGGGCGGTCACTTCGCAGCCTTCGAACAACCCGAGTTGTTTGTCGACGACGTGCGCTTGTTCTTCGCAGCACATCGCTAGCCACGAGCCAGTTGTGCCGTAGCTCACACCGTGCAGCCTTGGAGAACGCATCCAGGCAATGGAGAGGGTCTGCCCAAGAAGCTGCGGCCTCGCTCATAGGCCAACAACTCCGAGCGCTTGTGGCGCTCACCTCACGGCTGCACCAAGTAGTGCGGCATGTTGACTATTCGGCCAATCAAGCCTTCGCCTCGCCTCTAACCAGTTCTACGGATAGCCGATCCAGGCGGCGAGTCGTAAGCACGCTCCTAGTACTCGACGACCCGAACGTCTAGTGCCGCTAGCCGAACCCGCAGGTTTCCCAGCGATCGTGGGGATCGGAACATCCCTTGGGTAAGGAGCCCGCATCCCACCGGGTTCCCGCCCTTGTGCTTGCAGTACGCCGGTGGGGGGTTCGATGGATTGGGTGTCACCGGAACGAAGAACGTGACGTCGCTCAGCGGAAGTCGTTGGGCAACGCCGCCTTGCACGGCCACGACGAGGCCGTCGTCGGCATGGAGTTCGAGGTAGTTGCGGCCAAGCACGCGAGTGGCCACAGCGAACGCGCCACCAAACAAAGCAATGACAAACAGCCCGACTAGGCGGTC
>JAUIIS010000344.1 GCA_030431575.1 Acidimicrobiia bacterium
TACGTGGCCGTAGTCGTCTCGAGAGATCAGTGTGGGGCCGAGGACTTGCCCGGTGGATTCTTCGTAGGTTGATGCCGAATAGGTTTCGTGATCGGCAAACACCGCGGCCACATCGGCGTAGCGAGTGAGCCAGTACAAGCCGGTCTCTGGGTCGCGGTACAAGGGGTGATCGTGGCGCATCTGCTCCCACACCAGCGCAGGTGAACACCGGTATGCGTCGGAGCTGAGGTCAAGCGGTTCGGTCATGGTTATCCGTGGGCATAGAACGTGGGATCTTCGGCGGGGTCGGCGGTTCGGTTGATGGGGCAGTCGTTGGCAATGTCGAGAATCGCCAACGTCCGGCCAATGCCGACACAGAACCCGATAAGGGTCAATAGCTCGAGGATTTGCTGGTCAGTGAAGTGGGCCTTCATCTTGGCCCAGTAGGCCTCGTCGGTGGTGAGGGCCTCGTGGTCGTGGCAGAACCGCTCGGCGGTCTCGGCCGCCAGCTTCTCGGCCTCGCTGAAGGCACCAATCTCGTCGTATTCCTGTACCCGGTGGTAGAGGTCTTCATCTAGTCCTTGCTGCATCGCCGATGCAGAGCGAGTGTCCAGTCATATGTGACATTGGTTGATTTGGGCCACGCGCATGCGCGCGATCTCTCGCACGCGCACGTCGAGTGACACTTGGGTGTAGAGCGCCTTGCCGGTGATGCCGACGCCCTTCGCAACATCGGGTGCGTGCCCCCACAGGCGACTGCGCTCGAGGCCTTCGCCTCCGGGTATAGAGATCCTTGCCATCGTTGCCTCGCTGGGTTGAGTGTTCGGAGAATTGATCGTGTGGTTAGATTTGAGCGTAGTCGCGGCTGTCGGGCTGCGCCCTGGGCATTGTCTCAGGCACGACAAAGGACGCATGTCGATGAGCGAATTCGACCTCGAACAAGTAGATCACCTGCTCAGCACCACCCGGGCGGTACGCAAACGGCTCGACCTGGAGCGCGATGTTCCGCGTGAGCTTTTGATGGATTGCATCCGCATCGCCACCCAAGCTCCCGCTGGGGGCAACTATCAAAAGTGGCGCTGGGTCATGGTGGACGACCCTGACTTGAAGATGGTGATTGCCGATGCGTACAGGCGCAGCTACGCGCCCTACATCGAACGCCAGCGCAGCGCGGTTGCCGACAAGGCCCCCGACAACAGCACCCTTGGCAAGATCATGTCTTCAAGCGACTACCTGGCCGAGATTCTCGAGCAGGTGCCAGTGCTTGCAATCCCGTGCTCGCTGGGCAGCCCCGCCGATGCTGGGCCGGACCCGCAAGGCTGGTGGGGATCGGTGCTGCCAGCTGTGTGGAGCTACATGTTGGCAGCGCGGGCCCGTGGCTTGGGAACTGCATGGACCACGCTGCATCTGGGCTATGCCGACGAGGTTGGCGAGGCCCTGGGCATCCCCTCCACCATTACCCAGCTGGCGTGCGTACCCACTGCCTACTACACCGGCGACACGTTCAGGCCCGGCAAACGACGCCCGGCCGAAGAGATCACCTATTGGAATCAGTGGAAGAACACCACCGTCTGATCGGCTTTCCCGCAGACGTCGACGCCGGGTTAGGGGTTGGTCTGTGACGCCTCGGCGTGGCGGACGTGATGGCGGATCACTTCGTCGACAATCAGCCTGAATACCTTCTCGGAGAACCCGGGGTCCATCCCTGCGCTCTCAGCAATGCTTCGCAGGCGGGCAACTTGGGCTGCCTCGCGGTCCGGGTCTGCGGGGGGCAGACCTTCGGCGGCTTTGTACGCGCCAACTGCCTTGGTAATTTCGAACCGTTCGGCGAGCAGCTGGATGAGCTGTTCGTCAAGGACATCGATACGGTCGCGATAGCCCTGGAGCGTCTCATCGATCATGCGGGCACTCTAGTGTCCTGTATGCGGACCTCGCTGTGGTTTAGCGGTTGAACGAGGCTGGCGGAACGGTGAGCGTGCCTGCGGGGCCAGCAAGCACGGCGGTCAAGCCGGTGGGTTCGCCATCGCAAACCTCAAGGGTCAGGTCTAGCGCCAGCATCATGCGTAAAACCCGCTGAGGTTCTGGATGGGCGGCGGTGAAACTCTTCAGCTCAAGCCCAGGCGCTGCGCTAAACGATGGATGCGGCGTCGAACCCCAGTCGATGAAGAACGGCACGAGCCCGAACGGCAGATCGGCGGTGCAAAACAGCATGGTCCATTCGAGCAGCCGGTCGGGTGCCTCGCGAGACATGGCGAGAGGACCGACGAACTGGGCCTCGAACTCGGAGCCTCGTGTGGCGAGTTCATCAAGGCTATGGCGCCGCACACACCAACCCGACATGCCCTGCTCGGTGAGGTTGTCGATGCCAAATGGTCGAGGCTCTACCGGGTCGGGTTGGTCTGGGTCGGGGCCGATAATCTCGAGGTAGCTTCCGTGACCGAACGAGCACAAGGTGTTGTAGGTGCCGCGTCCGATGTGGGGGCCACCTAACGATGGCGTGACACCGGTCATTTGCTCGATCCACGCCGAGGTGTGGGCCACGTCAGGCGTGACGAGTACTACGTGGTCGAGTGCGTTGTCAGGCAGACTTTCGGTCAACATGTGGAAATGCTCTCCAGGTTCGCCGTGCGGGGAGCCTAGTGCGAGCGCAAGCCTCTGTGACGGGTGTCTCACGAAATGGCCCGATCGGGCTGGACCCCTACGCGGCCTCGCTGCGTGGCAGCGTGGCCTAAGTCTGATGCAAATGCGAGACAAAGGTATGGATCTTTTCGTTCCAGGTAGCCATGTCTTGGAGGGTGCTCGTCACGTGAAGTTCGGTCGCGGGCATGAGGGAATGCAGCGTTTCAGCGGTCTCGATGGGGTGCGCTGGATCTCCGGTCCACGCAAGGACGAGCGTGGGTACTTGCACGCTGGCGACCAGTTCCCGGGGCGGGAAGTCAGCGGTCGCTGCCCCACGGAAGACTCGGGCGAGGCGGGTTGGGTCGGCGGCTCGCAGTCGGGCGACGGCGCCCTCCATGAAGGCGTCGACACCAACGAAGGGGTCCGGCGGTGCCAACTGGGAGCGGGCAGCCACTAAGGGCTCGACGCCTTCTTCGAGCGCGGTTGTGGCCATGGCTTCATACAGCGTGGTTTGGGCGGCTCGCGTTTCCCACGCTGTTGGCGGAATGACCAGCACCAGTCCCGTGATGCGCTGGGGCGCCTGTACGGCGGCCCACAGAGCGGTGGCGGCACCCATCGAGGCCCCACCAGCCACATAGCGGTCAATGCCAAGGGCGTCTGCAAGCGCCAACTGGTCGAGTGCCATCTGGTCCCACCCGTACGCCTCTGCTGCTTCGGTGGAGCCCGACACACCGTGACCCCGGGCGTCGTAGCGCACGACGCGCCGCTGGGGGGCCAACAGCGCCAGGTCCCACAGCCCGGCCCGGTCTTCGTCGGCCCGGCTGCTGGTGAGTCCGTGTCCCCAGATGACTGCGGGCCCCGACCCGGAATCTGAAACCGAGATCTCCTCGCCCCTGATAGTGATGTGGTGGTCCATGCCGCAGAGCCTGGCACACCGCACATCACCGTGTCCGATCCCGACGGCGGTGCCTGTCGCTGGGGAACGGCGCGGTTGTCTCTGGCTCGCCCGGTGGGCCAGAGACAACCAGCACAGGTGGGGCCTGGTAGAACGGACCCATGAATCAGGATGCGCTAGATGCTGTGATTGAGCTACTTGATATCGAGCCCATTGAGGTCAACATCTTTCGCGGCGTTCAACCGGGCGAAGATCGCCAGCGTGTCTTTGGTGGTCAGGTGGCCGGGCAAGCGCTGGTGGCGGCGGCCCGTACCGTCGACACCGGGCATGTGCATTCGTTGCACTCGTACTTCCTGCGCCCAGGCGACCCC
>JAUIIS010000345.1 GCA_030431575.1 Acidimicrobiia bacterium
GGGGAGGGACGTTCTCTACGGCGGCTCCGGTGATGACCGGATCCGTGGCGGCTTGGGGGCTGACCGAGCGTCGGGCGCATCAGGTAAGGATCGCATCTGGGGTGGAGCTGGCTCCGATCTGTTGTATGGCAAGAAAGGAAAGGACCGCCTGAAAGGCGGAGGCGGCGCGGACAGACTCTGGGGTGGCAGCGGCCGAGATGTGCTCGTCGGCGGGGCTAGGTTCGACCGCCTGAACGGCGGTGCGGGCTTCGACGTCTGCGCGGCACCCGACATGCGTCTCAAGTGCGAGTCTGCCTAGACGCTCTTCGGGGGATTGCGCCACGACCGACCGCGCGAGCGGAGCATCTCCGGCCACCTGAATGGCCCGACTGAGGAACCCAGTCGCAAGTGCACAAAAGGTGCACAGGACTGGCGGTCATACAGGCCGACTTGCCGGATTGAGCAGCGCTCAACGGAACCAGCAGTGCGCCTGAACAGCTCAAACGGACACAGCGACACGCGCTGGACGTTCTCGGGCAAACTTAAACCCCCCGAGCCCTTTGGGGCCGTACGGGTTCAAGTCCCGTCCCGGGCACGCAGACGCTGGAGTAGCTCCTGGCGGCGGCGAAGCTCATTGGGACGGCTTCCCCGCTGGTCTCGCAAGGGCAAGCCAAGCGCACCGTTGTTCTAACTGGAGGACGCCGGACAACGTCGCTGACGCTGCCGACACAGCAGCTTTCAGGTGTCGTCCTCTGGTCCTGTTGGCGCCGGATCGTCAAACTCGGACTTCAGCTCAGCGAAGGCTGCGGTACGGATTGTTGTGTGCACGACTCGTACGTTAGGGAAGCGATCGACTTCAGCACGCAGCGCCCGTTGGTCGATGTCGCTGGCAAGCACCAACACCGTGGCTGTTTCGGGGCGCACAGCGTCTTTGAACCACGCGACCCATTCATCGGGAATTCCGAGATCTATCACTTTGGCGGCGGTTGCGCCGACACCGGCGCCGAGGCCAAGTCCGGCGATCCAACCGACCGGGCCGGCCACAATCAAACCTAGAAGCCCCGTCCACATTGCCCCCGAGACCGCCGATCGCCCAGGTTGTGGGTCGATCGTTTCGGTTACGCGAACCTTTCCATTGTCATCCTTGACGACCAACACTGCGTCGACGAGACGAAGTTTGTGATCGTCTGCCAACCCTTTGATGGCGAGCATGAACTGTTGCGCCCGACTGACCGAGTCGAACGAAAGACCGAACAGCGTGTCTGGAGTCGCAGTGCTGTCGCGGTGCTCTTGCAGGCTTTGCTGCGCCTTGTTATCGGCGCCTTCGGCTTCACGCATCGCACGGGCCGACCGGGTGGTGCGAAAGTTCGCGCCGGTTGATTGATTGATGGCTGATGGATCGATTGCATCGAAACATGCGGAGCCTCCTTGTGGGCTTCAACACACAGCAAGGGTTCGGAGTGGCGTGTCCAATAGCTGAGTGTTCTCCCATTCACCCTACGCTCAAACACCCGGAACGCAAGGCGCCCCAAGCGGACCGCCATGGCAACGATTGTCTGGCAGGTTGGTCGGTTGACGCCTTCACTTGTGATGTCGTCCTACCAAGACGAACAGGCCGCGCGTCCTTATTCTTGGTCCAATGACGGTGCTTGATCGTCCAACGACTGTGCGGCGGCCGCCGCAGAGGCAAAGTCAGCCAAAATCACCGCAACCTTCAGTTGACGCGGCGAGGGGTGGTGCCCCGGTCTTCCCGCAAGTATCAGGCTGCCTGCGCTGCCCATGGTGATCTCGACGCCCTCCTCGAGGAGTTCTCCCAGCCGATCCGGTTCGGTGTGCGCGCCGGTGCCAGCAATGAGGCCGTTGTGTCGAAGCTCGCGCCAGCGGCCAGGGGTGGGGGAGCGCTCCCAGCGACACTCCAGCAGTGATAGCTCGGCCGCAATCTGGTCGGTGGCGATGGACATGACGTCTTCGGTCGCGCCCTCACTCAGGACCGCCTCGGCCACCCGATGGACTCGGGCCAACCCGTAGTTCGCATCCTGAAGCTGGTCGCGGAGCCGGGCGAAAGCGTTGTGCGCCCACCCGGTGATGGCTCCGGCCGCGATCAATAAGCCAGCCGTCAGGATGTCTTGTTCATCTTCGACTCTGGGGTGGCCATGAGGCACCGAATGGAGCAGAGAAAACAGCATCGCGGCCCAGACGGACATGACGAGACCTGGACCAATCCCCTGGCTGGACCCCACGATCCCGACGATGACGACGAGTGCGAGCGCGATATTTGCGGTGCCGATGGAGTCGCGAACGGGAATCAGCACCAAGGCCAAGAGACTTGCGATGGCCATTCCGGCGGCGGTGACCCTGGCCCGTGGGTGTGATGCGAGGTAACGGCTTGGACGCTGCGTGAGGCTGTCCATGCTCTGGACTAGTTGGGTCACGTTGGCCTGAACTCTGGTCATGACAGGTACCTGAATCAGCTGTGAACTTGATCAGATTATCAGATGACACCGTGGGGCCGCTGTCTTCGAGGAGGTTCAGCGTGGCCTCAATATGGGCCTCCACTCGGGCGACAAGCCAGCTGCGCTTCTAGCGATATACTCATATGATGATTTCGATGGATGCTTTTGCTGTCCCATGGTGGAGCTGGCTATTGCCCGCGACATCGTCGGCCACCAACCTTCACGCGACCGAACGTCCGAGCTCAGATTCGGGCGGCGACTTGCTATGAGGATTCGCACCCCCCACGGGCGTCGCTACCGATTGGCACAACGGGACAAGGCCGTGGCTGAACTCTCCAAGCCACAAGTAGTCAACGACTTTGGTGTCCCTGTGGAGCCTCGCACCGCAGCACAGGCATGGCTCGTTGGCGCCGACCTTCGCTCGGCCGATCTTCGCTATGTGGATCTGAGCCGATCTAATCTGACCGAAGCCGACCTACGCGGGGCAAACCTCAGCCATGCCGCTCTTGGTCAGGCGAACCTGCGCGATGCTGATCTCCGGGGGGCATGCCTCGACCGAGCAGACCTCTCGTGGGCCCGCTTTGATGGGGCGAACCTGGCCGACGCCACCATGAGCCGCAGCACAATCGTTGAGGCGAGCTTTCACGCCGCAAACGTGTCGGGAGTGGACTTCAGGAGCGCAACTGGGCTGACCGAGGGTTGTTTCAAAGGCGTCAAGGTCTCCGACCAGACGCGTTGGCCACTGGGGTTCGACCCAAGCGACCCACGCGTTGGCGGACCGCTGATCCATCGCCTACCGCATCGGTCGTGAAGCGCTCGGGCGCACAATAAGAACATATGTTGAGTTCCCAGCAAAGCGCATGAGTCGCTCGCTTTCCCTTGGGCGCGGCGTTGGGAGTCCTTCCCAGTCGATTGCGGGGGAGTGGATGATTTCAGCGTGATCACAACGATGACGGTACTTGTCGCTGTTGCCGCGGTCGGTGCTGCGCTTGCGCGCCGATCGCTTCGCCTGTCCATCCGGTGGCGGGCGACGGTGACACCCCTGGCATCAATCATTGGCTCGGGTTTCCTTGTGGTGGCGCCGATGCTGGCGTCTGTTGTCGGTTCCTGGGCGCCGCTTGCCATGGTGGGCATCGTTGGGTTGGCCTATTGGGTGGGGTCGGCAATGCGGCTTGTGATCATGGAGGTCGAGCCACTGCTGGCTACCAACCAGCCCAGTCGATCGCTCTTGGACCTCAATCGGTTCTCAGGGCTACTGCTGGGGTTTGCCTACGTGGTCTCCGTTGCGTTCTACGTCCGGCTGATGGCTTCCTTTGTTCTTCGCGACATCGGCGGTGGCGAGGCTGCGGCCAACACGATGACGACTGTCGTCTTGGTTTCAATTGGCACAATCGGTTTGCTGCGTGGACTGCACGGCCTTGAGTCGCTTG
>JAUIIS010000346.1 GCA_030431575.1 Acidimicrobiia bacterium
CTGCACTTGGTCTGGCCTTAGTCGCTAGCGCTTGCTCTAGCGGCGGTGGTGACGCATCGTCGGGCCAAACCGACGGTGTCGTAGATATTCAAGAAGGCGACGTCCAGCTTGTTGCCGGTCGCCTTGTGGCCTTCGACGACTGTGACACGTTGCTTAGCCATATCAAGTCCGAGGCTACCGAACGAGTGGGTCCCTACGGCCTCGACGGCTACGGCGGACCTATCGCCTTCGAGGTTGAAGAAGCTATGGACGAAGCAGGCGACGACTCCGACTCCGCCGGTACCGAAGCGGCGGACTTCGAGACCACCAATAGCGAGTCGGCTGCCCAAACCGACAGTGGAGGCGAGAGCGGCGACGGAGAATTCACCACGACCAACGTGCAAGAACTCGGTGTCGACGAACCCGACATCATCAAAACCGACGGCGATCGCATCATCGCCATAAGCGAACAAACCCTGTCCTACATTGACCTCTCCGGCGACGAGCCTGTCCTCACCGACCAGCTCACCCTCAGCGAAGGCTGGGCCCACGAGCTGTTCTTCGACGGCGACCGCGCCATCGTGTTCACCAACGGCGGCCAATGGGGCACACCCTTGCCCGTCGGCCGCTTCGAGACGTCAACGGTTGGCGACGTAGCGGACGACGCCGAAGAGAGCTTTGCCAGCGATATTGTCGACCCCGGCTTCTACGCCCCGACCGCATCAGTGTTTGAGATCGACCTCTCCAACCCCGAACGCCTCGAACTCAGCTCGTCGCTGCGGATGCAAGGCGAATACCTCAGCGCCCGCCGAGTGGGCGACAGCATCCGCATGGCAATGACCAGCCCCCCAACCCAGCTACCTTGGCTCTACCCCCAAGGCCCAGCTGGCGAAGAACGCGCCGAAGAAGCCAACCGTGACCTCATTGGCGACACCGTCATCGAAGACTGGATCCCCCAGTTCGAGCTTTCCCGCGACGGCGACACAACCACTGGCCCGCTCCTCGGCTGCGACCGGCTCTACACCCCTGCCGAGTTCGCTGGCTTTGACATCGTGTCGGTCCTCAGCTTCGACATCGCAGACGGCATCACGTCCAGCGGAGACGGCGCTGCAGTCCTAGCCAGCGGACGCACCGTGTACTCGTCCATGGACCGGTTCTACGTAGCCACCACCCAGTGGGCCCCAATTGCGTTCACCGACGGCGAAGGCAGCGACGACATCGGCGCCTGGGAAGAGTCCTACACAACCGACATCCACGCCTTCTCCATCAGCCCAGACAGCCCAGCAGACTACGTTGCCTCCGGCGGAGTCCCTGGCTCGCTACTCAACCAGTTCTCCATGGACGAACACGACGGCTACTTGCGCATCATCACCACCGACGGATCACCGTGGAGCGACCGTCAACAGAGCGAAACCAAGTTGACCGTGATGAGCGAAGACGGCGACCAACTGGTTCAGGTTGGCCAAGTTGGCGGACTGGGCAAAGGCGAGAGCTTGTATTCAGCTCGTCTCCTCAACGACGTGGGCTTTGCGGTCACGTTCCGTCAGATCGACCCGTTCTACGTCCTCGACCTCAGTGACCCCACCAACCCAACGGTGACCGGCGAACTCAAGATCCCAGGCGTCTCCACGTACCTACACCCCATCAGCGACACGTTGGTCCTGGGCATTGGACAAGACGCCACCGAAGAAGGCAGAACCACTGGCCTCAAGGTGTCGCTGTTCAACGTGGCCGACCCGGCCGACCCCACCGAGGTGGCCGTTTGGACCAAGCCGGGCGCGTACAGCAACGCCGAATACGACCATCGAGCATTCCTGTATTTGCCCGACTCTGGCACCGCGATCCTGCCGTTCGATGACTGGCAGAACCAAGACAACGGTGCACTGCTTCTTCGCATTGGCGAAGACTCCATTACCGAGATCGGCTCGGTCACCCACATAGAACCGAGCGCAGAACCCACATCCGATTGCGCACCGCTCGAAGCCAGCGCATTCCCCGAAGACACCGAACTGTTCTGGATCGCTCAAGAAGGCGGTCGAGTGCAACTGTGCGGCGAAGGCGACGTAGGTGGCTACGGCGACTACTACTGCGACCCCATCCCCGTCGACAACATTGGCGAATGGATGGGCCAAGACGCCTCGACAGTGGTCAGCGATCTACTCGACGGTGCCGAAGCAGGCCCCGAAGACCGGATCGAACTCTGCTGGCCCGACGAAGGCAACTGGCGTCAACAAATCCAACGCAGCATGGTCATCGACGGCTCCCTATGGACGTTCAGCTGGGACAAGCTCCAGGCCAACGACCTTGACACGCTCGAGCTAGTCGACAGCATCAAGCTAGGCAGCGGCCAACAGGGCTAGGGACTGGGGAACAATCACGGCACGCCCGACCTACGCCCACCCGCAACCACTCGCTGCGTTCTGTCATCCCCCACTCCGCCTCGAGGAGTGGGGGATTCCGCGCTTTGCGACTGATCACGTCTGGTCGCCGTTAAGGCGACAGCGATTATTCAGCAGTCTCCTAGAAGACCTGACGCCAACCAGCGGCGGCTTCTAGACTCAGTGGCATGAAGAAATTCGTGCAGCGCTTTGTCCAAGTCGTTGCGGTCGGCGCGCTCGGCGGCCTGGTTGCGGCCTGGTTCCGTGGTCGCACTGACCCGCTGGAAGGCCTCCCCCCGCTTGGCGATGCCGTCTGGCCGCCTCTGGAACCTAGCGACGCTGCGGCGCCAGCAGCCCAACCCACTGGCCCGGGGTCCATGCCTGCAACCAAGCAAGCGGCCAACTCGTCAGAGGCGCCAGCCACCTGGGTTACCCCAAACGAGGACGGAACTTGCCCGCTGTCGCACCCGGTCAAAGGCAAAGAACGAAGCGGTATCTACCACGTGCCCGAAGGTCTCAGCTACGAGCGCACCAACGCCGATCGCTGCTACGCGTCGCCTGAAGCGGCCGAAGCCGACGGCTACCGCGCCTCAAAGATGTAGCTCGCCGGACACGACACTAGGCCTCGAGGTCGAGGCAGAACACTTCGCTTACGCCGTCGGCGTTACGGAGACGCTCGGTCACCTCTGACGGAACGGCCTGGTTGGTGGCAATGACCATCAGCGCTCCCAGCCCATCGGGACCACGACCAACGTTCATGTCGGCAATGTTTGCTCCCGCTTCGCCCAGAATGCTGCCAACCCGACCAATCACGCCGGGGCGGTCGTCGTTGCGGACAACCAGCATGTGCGGCGAAGGGGGCAGGTCGACGGTGTGGTTGTCGACCATGACGAGGCGAGGCTCGCCCTTCAGGCCTGCCAAGGTGCCGCTGAGGCTGTGATCTCCGCCACGGATGGTGATGAGGTTGACGTAGTCGCTGCTTGCGGTCGTTGTGATGGACCGGACTTTGACGCCTCGATCTTTGGCCACGTCGACAGCGTTCACAAACGACACCGGCTCGTCGCTGAGCGCCCCAAGGAGGCCCTTAATGACCGAAAGCTCGGTGATCTTGTTGTCGTAGCCGCCAATTTCCCCGCTGAATTCGATATCGAGCGTCCCGGGAAGCTCCGGGCTCAGCCGAGCAAACATGGCGCCGAGTTGTTCGGCCAAGGGCAGGAAGGGACGAACGGTTTCGGTGGCCTCGGCAGCAGACACGTTGACCGCAAACGGCACAAACTCGCCCGCCAGCGCAAGCCCGACCTGTTCGGCAATGGTGACACCGGCTTTGTCCTGCGCTTCGTGCGTGCTGGCGCCCAGGTGCGGCGTGACCACGATCTCGGGAAGGTCAAAAAGAGGTGACACCGTGCACGGTTCTTCTTCGAACACGTCGAGTGCTGCGCCAGCGATGACCCCGTTGCGCACTGCCTCGGCAAGGTCTGCTTCGTCGACGATGCCGCCG
>JAUIIS010000347.1 GCA_030431575.1 Acidimicrobiia bacterium
AACAAGTACGAGTTCGGTTCGCGACCTTTGCACTGTGTTGAACTAGGTTGACGGACGTCGCCCACCGAGCCAATTGCTTGGCTGGGCGCCACTACCGCCCGTAGCGCTTAGGAGGCCTGCACGCGTGCGTGTTGAGCCCGAACTTCATGCATCTCTTCAGCTGGACGCACCAGTCATGTTGGTGTGCCTTGACGGTTGGGTTGACGCCGGACGCGTCCTTGCTCGTTTAGAGGACGCTGTGCTGGGGGCAGCATCGGTGCGCGTCGCCTCGTTCGATCCCGATCAACTCTTTACCTACCGATCGCGCCGGCCAACTATGCATGTCGACGATGGCATCAACACCGGCGTGAGCATGCCAGGCGTGGAGTTGTTGGCATGTCGTGATCTCGACGGTCGCGACACCTTGGTTCTTTCCGGGCAAGAACCCGACCTGGCCTGGAGCGGGTTTTCAGACGCCGTCGTGCAGTTGGCGCAGGCCTTTGGGGTTCGCATGCTGCTAGGAGCTGGCGCTTACCCCGCAGCTACACCCCACACCCGCGATGTCGTTTTGTCTGCGGTGGGAACCACGCCCAAGCTTGTTGAGACCGTTGGCTACCTCGAGGGCAAGCTCAGCGTTCCTGCGGGTATCCACGGAGCAATCGAGCGCGCCTGCGCCAAGGCAGGCATCCCCGCGGTCGGGCTGTGGGCGCCAGTGCCTCACTACGCTGCCGATGCTTCGTTCCCCGCCGCGGTCACTTCCATTCTCGATGCAGTCCAAGCCGTTGCTGATCGGCGGTTCCTGACGCCGTCTCTGCAGGCCGAGGCCGATGCCTCACTCGATCGTCTCGACGCCCTACACAACACCGACCCCGACCGGCGCAACGTCGTGTCCAGCCTCGAATCCCGAGCCGACAACGCTCCGGGTAGTCATCCATCGGAGTTACCAAGCGGAGATCAACTCGCAGCCGAGTTCACCCAATTCCTGGAAGACAACTCCGACGGCGGTCTCTAAACAGCCACAACGTGGCCGGCAAAATCTGTACCTTCGGAAGGTCGGCGCGTCGAGATCATGCTGATAGGATTCGGCGTCCCGGGGCTATAGCTCAGTTGGTAGAGCGCTTCCATGGCATGGAAGAGGTCTGGAGTTCAATTCTCCATAGCTCCACAGCACCGAAGTCCAGGTCAGATCGTGTTTCTGGCCTGGGCTTCGTCGCGTTCCAGCCCAGTCTGCGCTTCGAATACCTCGCCACAGGGCAGCCGGATGCCCCAAGGCGGTTGTGTTGCTCGTGGGATGGCGGTATTGCAATCCGCCTCACAGAGTCCAAGTCGAAACAAGCCCGCTGCGTGCTAGGTGGTGGCCGGCTCCCAGGCAATGCGGGGCTGGTCACTCCACAGCTGCTCGAGGTCGTAGTGCTCGCGCGACGATTCATCGAACACGTGGACAACAAAGTCGCCGAAGTCCATGAGGAGCCACTCGGCTTCTTGCTTGCCTTCGATGAGTCGAGGCTTCGGGCCGTCGAGGATGGTGAGCTGCTCTTCGATTTCCTCGGCGATGGCTCGGACCTGGCGTACATTTCTTCCGGTAGTGATCAAGAAATGGTCGGTGATGGCCAGCACATTGCCGACGTCGATGATGACGGTGTTGTGCCCAAGCTTGTCGTCAGCGGCTTGGGCCGCGGCAAACACCCAGTGCAACGGGTCGTCGTCTCCGGCATTGGCTGCTGTTTGGTGTTGGCTCAACCTTGAGTCCCTGCTGTGTTCTCGCCCACGATGACCTCGATGTCGATCGCGGCTTCTATGTCTTCAAAGAAGATATCGGCGCTGCCGAGCGTCTCGCCGAATGCGCGTGCTTCCGCCTCGAATTTGTCGCTGTAGTAGATGATTTGTGTGGCTTCCACCCCGAACTCGCGTGCGTTTCCCAAGATGATGATTTCGGCGCCATCGGCGATGAGGGGGCGGGCGTAGGTGGAAGCAAGGTCCAGTCCGCCCACACCGTCGAGCAGTTTCACTTTGGGTCGGCTTCCGGCCACGGCGGGGTGCGGGAACGGCACCATGTCGAGGACGTCGGATCGCAGCTGGGGAACGTCGATGCTAACCCCAACCGTGTCGCCCACCGGCGTGTCTTCGCCGGGGAAAGTATTGAGCACAAACGGGCCGCTGGCCAGGCCGGCGAGCATGCGACCCAGGCCGCTGGTTCGCTCGCCAGGGATGACCATCGGGTCGTCTGTTGCGGCAATGGCAGCAATCCAGCCAGCCCATAGTGCCGCTTGACGATCGAGACGGGCGCTGAGGGCCTCGCCGGTGTTCTGCCACGCCATAAATTCGGCGACTTGGTCGGATTGCAGAGCGATGTTGCCCTGGGGATAGATCTCGGTGGGCTCGGTCGCCCCTTCGGGGGTGGAGCTGAGCGCCACAGGATTGTCAACGCTGAGCGGTGCTGCGGGGTTCACCACACCTGTCCAGCCCGCGGCATCGAGGAAGTTGAAGTCGTCGGTGTTGACATCCATGAGGTCGGCGACGGCTTGGCGCGTGGCTTCGGGTCCTTGGGCGGCATACACATCGGCGAGACGTGTGTTGGGATCGATGATGGTTTCGGGGGCCAAGAACAGCGCAGTACCGCCGCGGTCGTTCGAGGCGAGGCTGATGACGGTGACCGACGCGAGGTTGCCAGCGGGGTCGAGGCCGAGGACCATGTGCGACGGCGAGGCCACGACGAGCACCTCATAGCCGGGCGCCGCTGGGTCGGTGGGGCGTTCTTGGAACGTCCCGTCGCTGGAGTTCAAGATGGCGTCAGCCGCGTACCAAACCAGGAGCGGAATGGCCGCTGCTGCCACGACCATCAGCGCAGGCAGGACCCAGGGCCATACTGCGGGACGCTTCTGTTTAGCTCGGCGAGGTTGAGCCGGAGCGCTCATGTGACATCCCTGGTACGGCGGTACAGCTGGTGGGTTTGGATGTAGTCCTGCACCCCTTTGGACACAAGGTAGTCCAACGGCAGCCCAGATCTGGCTCGGTCGCGAATCTCTGTTGAGGACACGTCCATGAGTGGACATGGCACCACGCTGTGGCGGAATTCGGGTGGGGGCAATGCGTCCGCGCTGCCTGGACGTCGCACTACCGCAAAGGTGGCTACCGCTGCTAGATCGTCGGCGCGTCGCCAGGTTCGGAGGCCCGCTGCGGCGTCGCTGCCAATGATGACGACGAAGTCGGTGCCGGGGTGGCGTCGCTGAAGTTCTTCGAGGGTGTTTGCGGTAATCGAGTCGCCCCCCAGTTCGATCTCGATGGTGTCGGCAATGAATGCCGACTGCGTATCGACAGCACGTTCCACCATGGCGAGGCGGTCGTGGGCGGGTGAGATGGTTCTTGAGTGTGCCTTTTGCCACGGGACGTTGGCCACAACAAAGCGGACCTCGTCTAGCGCGCATTGGTGCGCGGCATTCACCGCTGCGACGAGGTGGCCAATGTGTGGCGGGTCAAATGTTCCCCCAAGGATGCCTATGCGCTCTGCGACCACGGCCGGGAGTGTACTGGACCGTGCGAGCCTCGCCGTGGAGCCAGTTTCTGGGTCCACGCTGTGTGGCGGGTGTCACCTTTCGGAGGTGGCTGGTTGTGCCCCCGGTCACCTCAAGGCAAGAAGCCAGGCACCGAACAATTCTCGGCAAAGGTTGGTTGTGGATGAAGATCCGCTAGCATGACCTGTACCTCCAGTACAAAACCCCTGGTCAGAGAGGTGCACAAGATCGTCGTAATTCGGGACACGGAAAGCCTCTCCCTCCTCGATTCCCTTATCGGAGAAGATTTTGTTCAATACCTGCCAATCCCCAGAGGAGATGGAAAGGGCCTTCCCGGACCCCT
>JAUIIS010000348.1 GCA_030431575.1 Acidimicrobiia bacterium
CAAGCGGGGCCGGGAGATTCAGATCTGGACGCGGAACCTCAACAACGTCACGGATCGGCTGCCCGGCATCGTCGGCCAAGTTGCCTCCCTGGCATGTGACTCGGTCGTTCTCGACGGCGAGGCCCTGGGCATGAGCGAAGGCACCCCACAACCGTTCCAAGAGACGATGAGTCAGTTCGGGAGCGAAACCAGCAGCGCCCACCTCAAAGCATTCTTCTTTGACGTGCTTCACCTGGACGGAGCGGACCTGATCGACGAACCGCTTAGCCGACGCCTTGATCTGCTTCGCAACCTCGTTGGGCCAATGCAGATCCCCGGGACAACCACGACCGATACTGCTGTAGCCGAGCAAACGCTTCGGGACGCGCTGAGGCAGGGTCACGAAGGCGTCATGGTAAAGCAGCTCGACGCGCCCTATGAGGCCGGACGGCGCGGCAAATCCTGGCGCAAGGTGAAACCCGTGCACACCTTTGACTTGGTCGTCCTTGCCGTTGAGTGGGGCCACGGTCGGCGCAAAGGATGGCTCTCGAACCTCCACCTCGGGGCCCGTACCGACGACGGCGAATTCGTCATGGTTGGCAAAACGTTCAAAGGTCTCACCGACGAGATGTTGCGTTGGCAAACCGAACGATTCCTTGAACTGGAAACCTCCCGAAACGCCAACACGGTCTTCGTATCGCCGAGCCAAGTTGTGGAGGTCGCAATAGATGGCGTCCAACGCTCCAGGCGCTATCCAGGCGGCATCGCACTTCGCTTTGCTCGGGTGCGCCGTTACCGCGAAGACCGCAACGCCGACACTGCCGATCTCCTGTCGGCGATCGCTACGATGCTCGAACCGCCGACCCCGGAGTAGGTGCCAACACCGGCGCGGGTACTTGCGGCTACCGTTTGGGCATGGCTCGACCACTACTCGCCGTTCTTGCGTTGTTGGCATTCACTGGATGTACCCAGGACGCACCTGAGCCGCGTGCGGTAGCTACGGCCACCGCAGCTCCGCAGCCAACTTCGACCCCAGAGCCACCCGCCCCAACTCCCGAACCGGCGCCACAGCGAGCGACAATCTCAGATCTTCTGGAGCGCCCGTTCCCACTCAATATTGCGCACGCAGGAGGGGACCTCGCTGCTCCACACAGCACGCTCTATGCCTACGATCAGGCCGTCAAAGAGGGCGCTACCGTTCTGGAACTTGACGTACAGCTCACTGCCGACGGCGCCCTCGTGGTTCAACACGACGACACCGTTGACAAAACCACCGAGGCCACTGGCCCTGTCGATGAGCTGACCCTGGCTGAACTCCAGACCCTCGACAATGCCTATTGGTTCTCGCCCAAGTGCTGGCCATGCCAGGATCGTGACCCCTCCGAGTACATCTGGCGCGGGGTCCGTACCGGCGACATCCCGCCACCCGACGGCTACACAGCAGACGACTTTCGCGTGCCCACGTTTCGCGAGGTTGTGGAACGGTTCCCACTGATGGCCTTCGATGTTGAGATCAAGGGGTCCTACCCCGAGGGCTTCGCCGTGGCTGCGGTACTGGCAGACGAAATCGAGGCCCTCGACCTCACCGACTCGGTAATCGTTGTGTCGTTTGATGACGCAGTGCTGAGCGCGTTTGAATTCATTGCCCCAGAGGTCGAAACAAGCCCTGGCACGGCCGAGTTGACTGCATGGTTCTTGACCGATACCCCTCTTGAGGGCGACCACCGTGTCCTGCAGGTTCCGCCTGAGTTCGACGGGGTCCCGGTGCTGACGCCGCTGTTCTGGGAAAAGGTTGAGCGGGACGGTTTGTTTGTCTGGGTATGGCCCAATGACGCGTCGACCCAAGAAAACACGGCCTTCTACCAGCAGCTCATTGCGCAGGGGGCTCAGGGCGTCATCGCTGGGCGGCCGAACGAAATGGCTGCAGCGCTGCTCTAAGCAAGTATGCGCACCGTCAACTCATGCGATCGAGCACCCTGGGAGTTGGAGCGCTGCCGCCAGCCGCTCAGCCGCGGTTAAGAAGTCTTCGGGGTCTTGCGTCGCGAAGCTCAGCCGAGCCCAATCGTCGCGATCTCCAGACACCATGAACGCGCTCGCCGGAACATAGGCCACCCCACCTTCGAGCGCTTGGGGAAGCTGGGCGGTCATATCGTGACCCGGGAATCGGGCCCAGATAAACATGCCTCCCTCGGGTCGTTGGTATTGGGCCTGCGTTCCGAATGTGGCTTCGAGGGCAGAGCAGAGTGCGTCTCGGCGGGCCCGGTACTGCCCGACCAGCGTCGCTAGATGGGTTTCGAACCAGTCGGTCCTCATGAGCAGGCGCGTTACGACGGCCTGGGAAAGCGTGCTCGTGTGCAGATCTGCGCTCTGCTTCGCCACACTCATGGCATCGATCAGCCACGCAGGGCCCTCGGTCCAGCCGACACGCAGCCCCGGAGCCAACACCTTCGACGTCGACCTCATGCGGACTACCTGATCGCTGCCAAGCCCGATGGGTTCAACGGCGGTGCCATCGTAGCGAAGCTGCCCGTAGGGGTCATCTTCGACAATCAGAAAGCCGTAGCGCTCGGCTAACCGAATCAACTGCCTGCGGCGCGGCGCACTAAGGACGGCACCCGTTGGATTCTGGAAGTTCGCCACAACATAGACGAACTTGGGCACAGACCCGCCTGCCTCAAGTCGGGTTTCTAGAACGTCGACGTCCACACCCGCTTCGTCGACCGGCAACGGATCCAACGCTGCACCGTGGCTGCGAAACGCTTGCAGCGCGCCCAGGTAGGACGGGTCACCCACTACGACCGTGTCGCCAACGTCGACGAGTACTTTGGTGACCAAATCCAAGCCCTGCTGTGAACCGGTGGTGACCAGCACTCGGCGCGGATCGACGTCGAAGCCCATAAGCACCGAAGCGGCTTCGCGAGTGCCCAACTCTCCATTGGTTAACCCATACTGCAGCACGCCAGCGTCTTCTGCGAGGGCTTGTTGGGCGGCGTGGCTGATCTCGCCGACCGGAAAAAGATCGGGGTCCGGGATCCCGCCAGCCAAAGAGATGACGCCCGGCTGCTTGGCGTGCTGGAGTAACTCGCGGATAACCGATGACTGGGCACCCTTGGCACGCTTTGAGAGGTTGGGATGCGGCTCAGACGAAGACATTTGCGAAGACTAGTTTGCCCACAGCACCGCACACGACCCAGTTACGATGCTGGGATGTCCGACCCGCAGATCTCTCCGTTGTTCGACGCCAATCAGTGGCGCACTGTCGAAGGCTTTGGCTTCGAAGACATCACCTATCATCGGGCCCGTCACCAAGGCACGGTTCGCGTGGCGTTCAACCGCCCCGAAGTGCGCAATGCGTTTCGGCCAAAAACCGTCGATGAGCTTTACCGAGCGCTCGATCATGCCCGAATGTCCACCGATGTCGGTTGTGTGCTCCTCACGGGCAACGGGCCGTCCCCTAAGGACGGGGGCTGGGCGTTTTGCTCGGGTGGCGATCAGCGAATCCGAGGCAAGGACGGCTACAAGTACGCCGAAGGTGCCACCTCTGACACCATCGACCCAGCTCAGGTGGGGCGGCTTCACATCCTTGAAGTCCAGCGGCTCATACGCATGATGCCCAAGCCGGTTATTGCGGTCGTGCCGGGGTGGGCAGTGGGCGGCGGCCATAGCCTCCATGCGGTATGCGATCTCACCCTCGCCAGCGAGGAGCACGCCATCTTCAAGCAAACTGATACCGACGTGGCCAGCTTCGACGGCGGGTTTGGCTCTGCGTACCTAGCCAAACAGGTGGGCCAGAAGTTCGCTCGCGAAATCTTCTTCCTTGGCGATAACTACAGTGCAGCCGATGCGCACCGC
>JAUIIS010000349.1 GCA_030431575.1 Acidimicrobiia bacterium
GTGCGTGATGAGTTCTTCAGGTGAGCCAAAGGTATCGGTGTCGACGGTTGGAGCTTCGATTTCGTCGTCGTCTTGGAACGACTCCTGCATCACCTCGGACTCCGCAATGAGCGCCTGCATTCGGGTGCGGTTCATTGTTGACTGAAAGACTTTTGGGGTACCAGCCAGCTCGGCGGCAGCGATGCCTACCCGATGCACGTTGATGTGGTCCGGGTGGCCGTACCCCCCGTGATCGTCATAGACCGTCAAGATGTCGGCGTCTTCTTCGTTGAGAATGGCGGCCAAGCGCACCGCAGCTTCGTGTACGTCGGCCTGCCAGAAACAGGCCGGGTTGTCGTTGGTGGGCTCGCCAATCATGCCCGAGTCCTCGTAACCCAGGAACTCAACCCGGTGGGCGCCCAGAATGTCGGCTGAGAGCTGCGCCTCTTGGGTGCGGCGCTCACCCAGGGTCTCGCCGGGTTTGAGGACTCCCACTACAGGTTCGCCTTGCTCACCCTTGGTGGCAAGGACCAGCACGACTCGATGACCGGCCTCGGACGCCAAGAACATGGTCCCGCCCGTGGCGATGGCCTCGTCGTCGGGATGGGCGTGGAAACAAACCAACGTACTCATGGCAGCCAGTGTGCCTTGCCAAGCTCACCTAGACTCGCCGCTGTGACAAAAGCCGCTTCTGAACGCCGAGCCGAACTCGTGTTCTTCTCCACGCTGCACAAGGCTGCTCCCGGTCTAGCTACAGCGTGGTGGGTACTTCTTGTCCTCAGTGGCGCCGTCCCCGCCATCTTTGCCATCGCGTCGGGCCGACTGATTGGTGCTGTCGAGGACGGTGCGAGCCTCACCCCTCCGTTGGTCTTTGTTGGGGTCGTGTTTGTGATCATGCAAACAATCAACCCAATCCACGAGGCAGTCGGCGCCAACCTTGGGCATCGCAGCGCCAGCTGGATGAACGACCAGCTCATGGCGGCCACGAACAACCCGGACGGCTTGGCGCACCTCGAACGCCCAGATCTGGCCATGGACCTCACCATGGCCAGAGACTTTGATCTGGGGATCATGGGCCCGCCGCTGCACACCAGCATGGGGTTCATCGCGTCGGGCTTGGTCAAACTCGTTGCAGGTGTGGCAGCAGCCATCGTGTTGTTTGGCTTCAGCTGGTGGGCTCCACTGGTCTTGGTGGCTGCATGGACTGCCACCCACGTGTTCCTCCGCGAATCTGGCGTCTGGAAGGACCGCAACACCGACAAGGTGAAGTCGGCCCAACGCCATGCCGACTACGCCTACCGCTTGGCTGTGGACGCCCCGGCCGCTAAAGAAGTCCGCCTGTTTGGCTTGGCCGACTGGGTCGTCGACCGTTTTGCCGAGCGCCGGCGGCACCTTCACGACCTGCAATGGGAGGCCACCCAGCTACGCGAGCGCTCGGCCTTCGCCACCTTGGTGCTGGTCGCCGCCGCCAACGGTCTGGTGTTCTGGCGCCTAGCCGACGCCGCTGTCACCGGCAGCATCGACCTTGGACAGGCAACGGTGTATCTCCAGACAGCAATCGGCGTGAGCGCTATTGCCTTTGGTGGGCTCAGCTGGGCCCTCGACGTTGCTTCTGCCCCGGCGGTTGCGGTGGCCAAACTCGGGCCCGTGATGGCCGCCAGCGGCGACCTGCCCATTGGAGAGCAGGAAGCCGGCGACAGCCCCACAACCGACATCTGTTTTCGCGACGTCAGCTTCACCTACCCCACGGGCTCGGCACCGGTTCTTGAGCACTTCAACCTCACCATCAAAGCCGGCAGCTCGGTAGCTGTTGTGGGCCAAAACGGTGCGGGCAAGACCACCTTGGCCAAGCTGCTTTGTCGCATGTACGACCCCACCGAGGGCATCATCGAAATCGACGGTGTAGACCTGCGCCAGTTCGAGGTCAACGGCTGGCGGCGCCGTGTCAGCGCCGTGTTCCAGGACTTCATCCGTCACGAACGCTCGCTGCGCTACAACGTGGCCCCCACTGGCGCCGACGACAACACCATCCGCGAAGCGCTCCGCCAAGCCGGAGCAACCGACCTCGCAGAACTCGACACTACTTTGGCTAAGGGCTACCCAGGCGGGACCGAGCTCTCGGGCGGCCAGTGGCAGCGCGTTGCCCTTGCCAGAGCGCTGTGCGGCGTGCGCCAAGGCGCCGGGCTGGTTCTGCTCGACGAACCCACAGCCCAACTCGACATCCGGGGCGAAGCCGAAATCTTCGAGCGCCTCCTCGAAGCAACCCGTGGGGCCACAACAGTGCTCATCTCGCATCGCTTCTCCACCGTCCGCAAGGCCGATCGCATCATCGTCGTTGAACACGGTCGTGTGCTCGAAGACGGAACCCACGACGAGCTCATGGCCCTGGGTGGCCGGTATCACACGATGTTCGAGCTCCAAGCTGCGCGCTTTAGCGAAGACTCGCCCGCGCCCGCGGAGGAGGTGGATGCCTATGACACGCTCTAGCAACCCGATCGATCTCGACGAGCTGCCACCAACGCTCCCCTCACTGTGGCGCACCATCAAGATCGGCTACGACGCGGAGCCAAAGCTGCTTGTTGCCTCCTTTGCCATGACGCTGTTCTCGGCGTTGCCAGATGCGCTCATTGCGTTGTGGCTTGCAATCTTGGCCGACGGCGTCAGCGAAGGCAGCCGCACCAAAGTCATGTGGGCCGGGCTTGGGCTGGCGGTGTCGGCAACGTTCACCTGGTTCTTTGGCGTGCTGTTCGAACGTGTTGAGCGTCGGTTCCGCGACCGGGTTTCTATCGCACTCGAATCTCACGTGGCGAAGCTTCAAGCCAGCGTCGCCACCGTAGAACATCACGAACGGCCCGACTACCTAGACCGACTCGCGGTGCTACGCGATCAGGTTTTCGCCCTCGACCACCTCTTCTTGTCACTGTTCTCGATCCTGGGTTGGCTGATCCGTTTCGCGATCATCCTGGTCCTCTTTGCCACCATCCACCCGGCACTGCTCCTCGTGATGTTCTTTGCCCTGCCCATGATCCTCGTGGCCTCATGGCGACCAGCGGTTCAGCGCGAAGTCGAGGAAAGCGTTGCCGTCCACAACCGCCTAGCCCGGCACGTGTTCGTCACCGCCACCACCGCTCCCCCAGGCAAAGAGGTGCGCCTGAGCGGTTTGAGCAGCCAACTCATTGAGGACCGACGCAACGCCTGGCACCAGTGGTACGAACCCGTGGGGCACGCCCAGCTGGTCAGTGCTGCATGGAACGCTGCGGCCTGGGCGATCTTTGGGCTGGGCTATGTTGGGGCGATTGTCTTTGTGGCGTCGGGGCTCGAAGCCAGCGCCGCTGAAGTCCTGCTGGTCATCGCTGGCGGCGGCCGCCTCTCCATGTATCTGGGTGCCGCAGTTGCTGAGCTCGGGTTTCTGCGGGGTATCTGGATCGATTCGTCTCGACGTCTCGGATGGCTAGAACGCTTCGCCGAGTCCATCGACGAAGACGCCGACACCCCGGCGCCCGAACTCCTGCGCTCTGGCATCTCGTTCTCCGACGTCTCATTCAAATACCCCGGCACCGACAAGCTGGTCCTTGAAGACGTCAACCTCATGCTTCCTGCGGGGGCCGTTGTTGCCATCGTCGGCGAGAACGGCGCGGGTAAGACCACCTTGGTCAAGTTGCTCGCCCGTATGTATCAGCCGACTGAGGGCCAGATCACCGTCGATGGCATCGATCTGTCCACCATTCCCAGCAGCGAATGGCGCACCCGGTTGGCTGGCGCTTTCCAGGACTTCTTCCAGTTCGAGCTTCCCGCCCTGCATTCGGTGGGCGTTGGCGACCACCCTGCTATGG
>JAUIIS010000350.1 GCA_030431575.1 Acidimicrobiia bacterium
GCAATGGTGAAGATCCACCCGCCTGAGGGGACTAGCCCGTAGGCAGCCATGAACACGCAGGCGACGAGAATCCCGGCGTTGCCGACGCGGAACGGGCCGATTCTTTGGGCAAGGCGGCCGCCTGTGGGGCCAAGGATCATGAGCGGCACCGCAAACAAAGTGATACCCAAATTTGCCATCCATGTGGCGGTGTTGAGGTCTTCGTGAACCAGGTCCCACAGGGCGTCGAACGCCCCGATCATCAAGAACGCGGCGCCACCCAACGCCACAGCTCCAGCGACGGTGCGGTTCTTGAGCAAGTCGATGGCCAGGCGCTTCGATGTGGATTCTGGGGTTTCGGCCACGTTGAGCCGCAGCGCAAACACCAACAAGGCGGCGGTGGCCCCGGCAACCACGAGGAACGGAGCGGCCAGTCCTACGGGCCCGACCAGCACAGCCGATACCGCTGGGCCCATCGCGAAACCGAACACGTCGGCCGATAGGAGACGCCCAAGGTTCTGCCCGATGTTCACTGGATCGGCGATGATTACGATGCGCCTAATGGCTGGTAGAGCAGCCCCAATGCCGATGCCCGAGACCACGCGACCTAGGGACAGCAGCCAAAACGATTCGCCGAAGGCCAAAAGAACCAACCCAACAACGTTGATTGCTACGCCGGCAACAATGAGTCGGCGGGCAAAGCCGCGGTCTGCAAGGGGAGCGATAAATACCTGCGCAACAAAGGCGGAAAGGAAGCCAACGCCGATGATGATGCCTACTTGGCTTTCGCTGATGCCGTAGTTGTCACGGAAGTCGCCAACGACAGTAAAGAGGACGCCGTAGCCGGCCGCGAGGCATGCGGAGAGGGCGCTAAATGTCCAAAGCGAGGCGCGGTCGAGGGTCACCAAAGCAGCCTAGAGGGCCACCCCGCCCGAGCGGCCCAATTCGGCGAAGCGGCCCTACTGATCAAGCACCGCAGCTTCTTAGCGCACTAGAAGGCTTCCAATAGCCAACGCCACCGGTGTGTGCTCTTTGCGATGCGGTAGGCGGGCAGAGCGTCGGGGCCACAGATGGCGGTGCCTAGCCCTCGCATGGCAGCATCGATGTGAACCTCGACGGAAGGCGCTGTTTCAAGGTCGGCGATTGTTCTTGCCTTCGTGACCGCAGCGTCGTGGTGGTAACGAGCAGCAAAGGCCATGGATCCATCGGGGCTGGTCACCCGTGCCCCGCCGCCGGCGTTGTTGGTGAGCTCGAACCAGCTGGTTTGGTGATGGCTACCGTGTTCCTGGGGCACCACGTACGGGTGGTACTGGTCGGCCACCAGCGAGTTCCAGAGTCCGTGGGTGGCACCCGAGTGACGGTCGGGGTAAGTCTCATCGGGACCCAAACCCAGCCACTGCAGGTTGCCGAACTGCTCGGGCATCTCGAAACGGACGCCGACGCGGGGCAGGTCTTGCCAGTCCTCGGGCAGCTCGATCCGTTCATCGAAGCGGGCGTAGGTAGCCTCCAGGCAAATCTTGGTTATGTGGGTGGCCTCGGCGTTGTTGCCGACGAGTCGCCGGTGCAACGTGATAGTCCGGACGCCTTTCCGGCTGGTTTCGGCGACGTCGTCGAGGACGGAATGCAGGGTGTCGAGCCCTTGCGCGCGCCAGCGTGGAGCGTGCCGACCGACTTCGGCCATCCACCCCTGCTTGATCCCGTCATTGTCGGTGGGGGGCCGCCACAGGCACCCGGTGATGTCTCCGCTGACAAGCGTGGTTGCGTCGGCTGCCAGGCTGGCGATGCCAGCGTCGTTGAGTTCAAGATGGATTTCCTTACGGCCCCGAGACCGCTGCGGGGATTGCGTCGCGGCCCGGTTGGGTGCCGGCGTCACCAAGAATTGGTCCCACGCAACAACGTGCCCTCGCTCAGCAACAGCATTGCTGCGGCGTTGCTTGAACTGGATGTCGAGGTGGGTCAGAGGTTGTTTGAAAGCGGCCGCAGGCAACGTGACGTTCTTGGACTTTCCTGGTGCCACAGAAACGTCCAGCACGCCAGCGGCGCTCAACTTGCCGTGACACGAGGCTGTCCAACGCAGCTTGAGGTCGTCGGTTGGGGTGAACTGTCGCCGGTTGGTGACCTTGATCTTGCGTCCGCCGAGATGGCTGGCAACCACGGGGCGAGATAGCCACTGGTACTCGCGTAACGCAGGGTGCGCGGTCAGGTCGGGGCCAACCAGTCCGTTGATGCAGAAGTTGGCGTCGTTTGGTTCGTCACCAAAGTGTCCACCGAACGCCCAATAGTGTTTGCCGTTCTCGGCAGTCTCATCGAGCCCTTGGTCTCGCCAATCCCAGACAAAGCCTCCAGCCAGCGCTGGCTCGTCGTAGAAGGCGTTCACGTAGCCATCCAGCGACCCGTTGGAGTTTCCCATCGAGTGGCTGAACTCGCACAACAACATTGGGCGATCGTCGGCTTGGGTGCGTTCCGCCCACCGGGCCCAACCCACGATGGTGTCAATGCTCGGATACATCGGGCACACCACATCGGTGACGAGGCGTTCCTGTCCCGACGGGGCGGCCTGAACCGCTGCGGTGCGATCGCCAATGTCCCCAAAGCGGGGGTGGACAGCACCTTCGTAGTGCACGAACCGGCTGGGGTCCACGGCGCGCACCCACGCTGCGGCTGCGTCGTGGCATGGTCCCAGACCAGATTCGTTGCCGAGAGACCAGCCAATGATGCATGGATGGTTCTTGTCGCGGGCCACCATGCGTCTGGTGCGTTCCACTACGGCGTTGAAGTAGCGCGGGTCGTTCGTCAGCGACTCCAGCCGGGCGTGGCTCTCTACGTTGGCTTCGTCGATGACATACAGGCCGAGTTCGTCGCAGAGGTCGAGCAAAGAGTGGTGATTGGGGTAGTGGGCTGTGCGCACAGCGTTGATGTTGTGGCGTTTCATCATGATGAGCTCGGCGCGGATCTCGTTGGTGGAAACCACTTTGCCGGTCTGTGGATGGTGGTCGTGGCGGTTCACGCCGTGAATGATGGTGGGGACACCGTTGATAAGGAGCCGCCGGTCCTTGATCTCGACACGCCGGAAGCCTGTCCAGGTGCTGTGCACTTCTACCACGTTGCTGTTGGGGCCAAGGAGTTCGGTGATGACCCGGTAGCGGTTTGGGTCTTCTGGTGACCAAGGCTTGACCTTGAGGTTGCCGAAGCTGAGTTGGGCTATGGGACCTTTGTGGTGATGGGCGGCTATGAGCTCGCCCAGCAGTGAGCTGTGGTCGAAGGCAACGAAGGGGCACGTTGCTTGGGCAACGTTGCGCCCCCCAGCTGTTTCGATGCTGACGCGCAATGTGGCGGCTTGGCCGATGGCCCGGGCAGTGACGTTCAGGGACCCCCGCGATTGGGTAGGCGAGTAGTCACCTGTGACCGAGAGGTCGTCCACGCGTGTTCTGCCGCGAGCTTCGATGAAGCAGCTCCTGTGGATCCCGCCGTGCCACCAGTGGTCCTGGTCTTCTATCCAGGTTGCGTCCGAGTAGCGAATGACCATGACGGCGATCTGGTTGATGCCCGCGTTTGCGAACGGCGTAAGGTCGAACTCTGACGGGAGACGAGAGTCTTTGCCCATACCAACAAAGTGTCCGTTGCACCACAGCACGGCCACGCTCTCGGCAGCGCCGAGGTGCACAACGACGTCACGTTTGAGCCAACTCTGGGGGAGTTCGATCTCTGTTCGGTACAGCCCTGTGGGGTTCTTTGCCGGTGTTTGGGGTGGCTCGAGGTCTGGCCAGGGCATGACCACGTTTGTGTAGTGCGGTAGGTCATCGACGCCTTGGCGTGT